>JANLTO010000167.1:0-19718 GCA_031362985.1 Lysobacterales bacterium
CACGCGGTTGCGCGCAGTGCCTGTTCCGACAAGTCTCCGCCGACCGGGTCGTAAACCACGTCGGCGCCCTTGCCGGCGGTCAGAGCCTTGATTTCATCTTTCAGTGAGCGCTCAGAGTAGTTGATGCGATGCACGGCGCCGCTCGCGCAGGCCACATCCAGCTTTTCTTCACTTGAGGCAGCGGCGATGACGGTCGCGCCAAGAGCACGGCCAATATCCACGGCTGCCAGGCCAACTCCCCCTGCTGCGCCCATCACCACCAGAGTTTCACCCGCCTGCAACTTTGCACACTGCTTCAGGGCGTAGTAAGACGTGCCGTAAGTGAGCGCGAAGCCTGCACCCGTCTCAAACGACATGCAGTCGGGCAGGGCCATGACCTCACCTGCAGGTTTGCATTGCCTTTCGGCAAAAGCGCCGGTGACGCCGCTTGAGATGACCCGGTCGCCGGGTCTGAATTCATCCACTCCTTCACCCACAGCAAGAACGACACCTGCAGCCTCACTCCCGGGGATAAAGGGAAGCTCAGGGCGGAACTGGTAGGTTCCCGCAATAGCCAGGGTGTCGGGAAAATTCAGCCCGGCCGCATGGTTGTCGATCAGGACCTCGCCCGCGCCGGGGCGTGGCTCTGCAACATCCGCCAGCACCAGTTTTTCAGCTGGACCAAATTCCTTACACAGCACTGCCTTCAAAGCTGTCTCCAAAAGATTCCAATATTCAGTTGCCCAACCGCCAGTTTATTGGTTCAGGCGTTCCCGCGGAAACTTTTCCTCGAAATCGCTTGAGGTAGATGTAGTAAATGCGGTATTGGGATTCTAGGGATCAGAGCAAAATGTCTAAACCTTTAGCTGCGGCACCCACCCGCTCAAGCAGCATGTGCAACCCGCTTTGCTACGGAATCGGGAAGGTCGATTGGAGCGAATCAATTGACACCTCATAGCCTAAATTCTTCCACCGGTGAATCGACTTACTTTCGACCGGCCCAGTAGTTGGGCCTCTGCCGGTGATGGGCGATAGCCACCACGCGAATTTCATTGTCGCGGAGGTAGTAGATGATGCTTTAGGGAAACCGTCGCAGTGAGAAGCGGTGCCTATTGTTTCGCCACAGCGAACCAGCGTGGGGATGAAGACAAAGGAAGTTGAGGGCCTGTTCAAACTCAGCGACAAACGCAAGACCGAGTTCTCTACCACCCTCTTGGGCATAGAAGACGCCTCCTTCTGTCAACTCGCGTTCGGCCTCTGAACTGACCGAGGGAGTCATTTGATTGAGGCGCGCGCTCGCTCGATTGCCTCCGATGCTGGAATTAACTTTGCCCGCCCACTTTCGATATCCTGGATGCGACGTTCGACCTCGACCGCCCACGCTTCCTCGATGTCTTGATCGTCAAAGAGGCTCGCCATTAAACGGTCAGCGAGCTGTGCGCGCTCTTCGGGTGCAAGCGATAATGCCTGGGCCTCGACAATTTCAAGCTGAGTGGACATACGAACCTCCAAAAGTCAGTAACGCAATGATACGCCCGCCGCGCGGACTTTGCTGAGGCCCAAAATCTGGTTGAGCGGCCGCCGCGCGGCAACGCCGCAAGGGGAGCAGCCAGCGACGCTGACGGCCAGTCCGCTCGAACCGGGGGTTGGACCTCACCAGCTCGCTACCTCTTTGCGAACAACTCACGGAAACACCGTTCAGCTTCGCGAAGGCCGTCGTCGGTAAAGACTACCGATTTCTGTTTTCCGACGGAGTCGAGAATGAGACCCTTCTCATGTAACCGAGCGAGAGCATCCCAATCAACGCCCTTCGATGCACGCAAGTCATCGTGAAGCGTCAAATACAAAACGGCGAGAACGGCTTCGTCGATCTTCTCAGTGTCGAACTCCACGACTACCTTAAAATCTCTGCGCGACGATGGATACTGGAAACAACGTTTGATGCGGCCGATGGATTCTCAAGCAGCACTTTCAATTCTTCTGTGGGGGTCGCCATAGCCTATTACTCAATTAGTTACGCGATTTGGATTATGCGACGAACTAAGAAAACGCACATAACCAAAGCCAGGCGCCGCATTCGGGGTGTTGCACAATGGAAAAGGGGCCGGTCAAGCAGCGTGTGCAACCCGCTTTGCTACGGAATCGGGAAGGTTGATGGAAACGAATCAATTGCTACCACCTGTCTTTTCCATCGGTAATACGTTCAGCAAAGATTGCCACCATCGAAGCTTCCGACGCAGCGAAAATCGGGTCGGTAAGCCCGGCCCGGCTGAAGCAGGTGAAAGAGCGGATTACTGTGGAATTGGGGTTCTGATCCGGGAAACGCCTGTCTCTATTAGTTCGGATAGTTCGGACGTTCCCGCGGAAACTTTTCCTCGAAATCGCTTGAGGTAGATGTAGTAAATGCGGTATTGGGAATCTTGAGATCAAAGTGGTGGCAGGTGGCGAGCCACATCGGCTTCCTCCAAATGTTTGATCAACTGCTCAGATTGGCGGAAGAGTTGGATTCGAGCACGGCCACGGCCATTTCCGCCAGCGGCCGGGCCATTTTTCCCACTTCCAGCGCCTTCTGGCTGGACGCATTACCATCCAGTGCCCGCTTCATCACGCCCTGCACAATCGCGGCGAGACGGAAGTAGCTGAAAGCCAGGTAGAAGGGCCAATGTTCGATTCTGCTCAAGCCGGTGCGCTCACAGTACAGGGCAATGAAATCCTCTTCGCTGGGAATGTTGAGTTCTGCCCGGTCTTTTCCGCCCAGGCCCTTCATATCGCTGAGGCTGGGCAGTCGCATGCTCATGCAGTGGTAGGCGAGGTCGGCCATGGGATGGCCCAGGGTGGAGAGTTCCCAATCGATCAGGGCCGATACCGCTGCTTCATCGGGGTGAAAAATCATGTTGTCGATCCTGAAATCGCCATGGATCAGGCAGACGCGACCATCGTCCGGCGGGGTATTGCGCGGCAACCAGTCCAGCATGAAATTCATGGCGGGAATGTTCTCCGTCTCGGACAACTGGTACTGCCGGGTCCACATGGAAATCTGTCGCTCGAAATAATTTCCCGGCTTACCGTAGTCTCCGAGGCCAACGGTATCGACGTTCACCGAGTGCAGGGCGGACAGGGTCCGATTCATCGCGCCATAGATTGCAGGCCTTTGTTCGGGATGAAGTTCGGGCAGGGCGGCGTCCCAGAAGATACGCCCCGGAACATAGCTCATCAGGTAGAACACACTGCCGATGACCGCCTCGTCGCTGCACAGGTGAATGGCTCTTGCCACGGGAACCTCGGTTGCAGCCAGCGCGGATATCACGCGGAACTCGCGATCGACGGCGTGTGCAGACTTCAACACCTGCCCCTGTGGCTTGCGCCGCAGCACGTATTTTCCTGACGGGGATTCCAGCAGGAAGGTCGGGTTGGATTGGCCGCCGGCGAACTTGTGCGCGGTCAGCGGCCCTTTGAAGCCGCTGATATGGGCTTTGAGGTAGGCAGCAAGCTGCTCAGTATCGAAGGTATCGTGCTGTGTCGGGGTGTTCATACTAGATCGAATTCTACCCCGCCGTGGCACTAATTAACCGCTGAATTCGCGCCCCTAAAGTTTTCGCCTCCACTCTGTTGCGCTCGTTTCCGACCCATTGTTAAGCCGATTGCTGCCAGTGGGTTACAATGCCCCGAGGGGAAAGATGCTCGCTGGATTGACACTTGGATAATTTCCTCAAAGAGCTGAAGCGAAGAAATGTGGTCCAGGTAGGATTGGCCTATGTTGCCATTGCCTGGCTGATCATTCAGGTGGTGGCGAACATCGGGCCCATGCTCGGATTGCCACCGTGGCTTTTCAAGGTTTTTCTGGGCCTGTTGGCCGCAGGTCTTCTGATTACGTTGGTACTGAGCTGGGTGTACGAATTCACCAGCCAGGGAATCAGGCGCACGGAGGAAGTGGATCGGGATGCCAGCTTGCACCCGGTGGATGGACGAAAACTGGACTTTGTCATCATCGGGGCACTGTTACTGGCGCTGGTCTACTTTGTTTGGGAGAGCCGCTTTTCGCCCGCCGAACTGCCCGTCAACGAGGTCGAGTCGGTGGCCGTTCTGCCGTTCCAGGACCTGAGCGAGGCGGGTGATCAACAGTATCTCGCCGACGGTATCGCCGAAGAATTGATTAATGCCCTGTCAGGAATTCCCGGCATGAAGGTTGCCGGGCGCAGTTCATCGTTCTCCTTCCGCAACGCTAAACCCGATGTGCCGGTCATTGCCAGTACCTTGCACGTGACGCACGTGCTGGAGGGCAGCGTCAGAACATCCGGTGGCCAGTTGCGCGTGTCTGCGCAACTGGTCAACGGTGCCGATGGTTTCCAGGTCTGGTCGAAGGTGTTTGACGGGCGCCTTGAAGACGTGTTTCACGTGCAGGATGAACTTTCCCGCCTGGTAGTCAACGCCCTTCAGTCGAAACGAGTGACCAGCGAGCCTGAACCGATTCCCGGCGCCAGGACCACTTCGATGGGAACCTACAACGCGTACTTGCTGGGCCGCTTCGAATTGGCCAAACGTACTGAAGCAAGTATTCGTTTGGCGGTGGCACATTTCAGGGAAGCCTTACTCCAGGACCCCGAGTATGCGCCCGCTTATTCGGGCCTGGCCAAAACCCTGGTGATGTCTCCCTATTACGTGCAATTGGCTGCGCCGAAGGAGTTGTTCGCAGAGGCGGGCGAACTGGCGCAAAGAGCAATCGAACTGGATGCAGCCAATAGCGAAGCCTATTCCGTGCTCGGCACCATTTCAATGGTGTTTGAACGTAACTGGCAAGTGGCAGAACAGCAGTTGAAACACTCCGTGGTTATCCACTCCAGCGATGCCGGCAACCTCAACCTGTTCGGTGACTATCTGTATAACGTGGGCAACTTCGTCGCAGCCCTGGACATCGAGGGGCAGGCGGCGGAACTCGAGCCTTTGTCCGCCGTCAATCAGCACGAACTGGCAATTGTGAACTACTTTCTGGGCAGGTACGACGAGGCCATCGCGTTGGAAAAGCTGGCACTACTACTAAATTCCCACTTCAGCAGTGCGTGGAATACACTGGCACGTATCTATCTGCATACAGGCCGTGAGGACGATCTGCGGCAACTTCTGGTTTCACCGGAAACCCGCTTCAGCCCACATTTTCAGCTCTGGTTCGATGCCTTGCCAGGCGTTCACCTCGACAATGCTGCAGTGATCGAAAAAAAGATCGCGGGACTTGTGGGCCTCGCCGAACGGGGCGAGATCCCGCCCACCAATCTGGCTTACGTATATGCAGTATGGGGTGATGATGTGCAGGCTGCCGAATGGATCAGTCGCGCCTATGCCAGTCATGATCCGATCCTGGTGTCGCCCGCGTATTTTTTCCTGCCGGAGGACTGGCCTGATTTGCCGTTAACTCGCTCCGCATTAGAACAACCGGACTTGAGTGAACTGTTCCAGTTACGTCGGCAATTCATCACCTCCGGTTCCGGCAGGGTCAGAAATTGAGCCTAATGCGAATTGGCGATGTTTTTTTGCGGAAAGCCCGCATAAAGTCAAAACTAGGGCTATAGTTGCCGGGACCAAAGGTGTCATTGCCCTGGCTGCTCCAATAAGTTGCTTTTTCGCTTTGCCTTTGGTGCGAATTCTTAACGAACAGAGAGAATTGCCAACCGGGAAGAGATTATGAGGCAGCCGCAGGCCCCACCCAAGGCGCAACGGGTTACATCCAGGGGCAATGACATCAGCGCACCGCGAAGCGAGATCGCGCGCACGATGAGCCTGGAGCAGCTGCGCTATAGCCAGGTATGGGAAGACCATCTTCTGATTGAACGGGGTTTGCAGATCACCGGCAGCGACGACGTCCTGTCGATCGGCAGCGCGGGCGACAATGCCTTGGCTCTGTTGCTGGCCGGGGCACACAGCGTGGCTGCAATAGACATGAGCCCGGCACAGAATGCCCTGTTGGAATTGAAAGTCGCTGCTGTAGAAAGCATCAACGAGCATGCCGACTTCATCGCCTTCCTCGGCCTGGCCGAAGACACGAGACGCCTTGAGCGATTTGATGACACCCTGCTCGCGCAACTGGGCGATGATTCACGGCTGTTCTGGCATACGCATCGGCAGTGGCTGGCGGAGGGGGTAGTGCATTGCGGGCGCCTGGAGCGCTATATCAGCGTTTTCAGGGACAAGTACCTTACCGATCTTTGGCCGGAAGATTTGCGGCAGCGCATGTTCCATGCAGGTTCACTGGACGAGCAAAGCCGGCTGTTTATGGACTTGGCCCGGCATGATGCCTTCGATGAGCGCTTTCGCTGGTACTTTGGCCGGGAAATGATGGCCGAGCAAGGTCGTGACCCTGTCCAATTCAGCCACGTTGATGTTGCTGATGTCGGAGCATACTTTCTGGACCGCTTTACCACGGCCTGCACCAGCTTGCCGCTGCACTCCAACCCTTACCTCTGGATGTTTCTTTGCGGTGAGTCAGGTCCGCTGGAGCACGCTACGCCTTATCTGCGTCCGGATAATTATGGACGGCTGCGGGGACTGGTGGGGCGCCTGACTATCGTCCAGGCAGAGCTCGAACAGTACCTGGACTCTCAGCCGAATTACACATTTAACAAGGCGAACCTTTCGGATGTGTTCGAGTACATGGATGCGGAACATGCCGGAATGATGTTTGCCGCACTGGCCCGAAGTTTGCGCCCGGGCGGACGATTTGCTTATTGGAACCTGCTGGTTAAACGACAACCCCCGCCTGAATTTAGAAATGCCTTACGCTCCTGCGATGAAGAAGCAGAAGCCCTGTGGCGCACGGACCGCGCCTGGTTTTACCGGTCATTTCACGTGGAAGAAGTACTGCAGTGAACTTCCTGGTCAAACATCGCCTCTTCGCCCTGGTCTTGCTGCTCCTTGCGTCCCTCGCAATGTGGCCCGGTGTGCGCATGGCTACCGTCCCTGATAACTCACTGTCTGTGTGGTTTCTGTCAACCGACCCGGCACTGAATGACTACCACTCCTTCCAGAAAGTTTTTGGAAATGACGAGTTCATCATCCTGAGTGTGCACGAGCCGGGAGGCGTTTTTACATCAGAAGCACTGACCAGGATCAAACAGGTTTCTGACCATCTGACCGCCATTGAAGGCATAGCACGGGTGATATCCGTGTTGTCTGTGCCTGAAATGCCCGCCACGCCTCGCCCGGATGCAGTGCAGGAAACAAAATCCAGCGATGAGCTCCAGGACAAGCGCAGAAATGCGCTCGCCAATCCGTGGGTGCGCAATGTATTGGTCAACGAGGATGCTACGCGCGCTTTGCTGATGATCCAGATGTCGGTAATGGACGACATCGACAGCAGGCGCGACTCTATAGTTGCCGCAGTGTACGACCTGGTCGATGAAGTCTATGCCGGCAAAGAGCATGCCCTGGGTGGAATCGGAGTCATTTACTCGGGTTTGAATGTGCTGACACAACATGATTTTGGCATATTTATCAGCCTGGGATACATGATCATGTTTGGCATGCTGTGGGTGGTTTTTCGCAACTACCTGCTGGTGTTGGCGAGTCTCGGGGTAATTGTCATCGGTAACCTGTTTGCGCTCGGCATCATGGGCGCCATGGGCCACCAGATCAACATGGTGACTGTTGTTCTTCCAACTTTGATTATCGTGCTGGGCATCGCTGATGCCGTCCATTTTCCTGTTGCTTACGTCCGTCTCAGCAGAGAACGGCGGGAAGACGAATCAGATCTCGAAATAACGAGCAGGGCACTACGGGTGGCCTTCAAACCCTGCTTCATGACGACCTTGACGAGCATAGCCTGTTTTATTGGACTTGCTACATCACCCATGGTGACCATTCGCCACCTTGGCATCTACGCCTCCATCGGGCTTGCAGCCTGCTTGTTGGCCACCGTGGTTCTCATGGCTAATGTTTTTGCGTGGTTGGGTTCACGGCAATTGGAGTTGCCGGAATTCAGACGAACTAAACTCTTTCTGGACAACACCCGCGTGCTTTTGTCCAACCACGGGCCAGCCCTCATCTTTGTAACAATTTTGCTTACCGGAATTTCACTTTGGGGCGCCAGGCTGGTCGAGACCGACACGTATACGATGGGGTACCTGCCCGCTGATCACCGTGTTGTGCAAGATCATCGCCAGATAGAAAAAGACTGGGGCCCCTATTCTCAGCTGGAATTCACCGTGCAGCCGGTTGCAGGAGTTCGCGCCGATGATCCGGCAATACTGACCGGGATGGAACGCTTCGTGGAGCAGGCAAGTTTGCACCCGAAGATTTCCCATGGACGGCACCTGGCGGAGCTTTACCGCTACGTCATCCATCTAGCCCTGCCAGAGCTGCCGCTTGGCCAACAACTTGAAGCCGCGCCGGTAAATATTGCCAGGCAAATCCTGGAAGGAGCGCTGGGCAGTGATGCCGGCGCGCCCCTTCAGCAGGAGAGCATGCTGTCTCGATACATCACTCCGGATGGCAAAATTGCGCGTATCACGCTCAGCGGCGAGATGATGAGTGCAGTGCAGTTGCGTGATCTCCTGAGCCATCTGGAAGGCGTAGCTAAAGACTCACTCGGCGGTCTGGCCCGCGTACAGGCGACCGGCTATCCACCCTTGTATGTCAAAATCATCGATTACGTCATGACTTCCCAGATACAGGGTTTTTCTGTAGCGCTGGTCCTGATTTTTGTGTTTTTGCTGGTGTGGCTGCGTTCCTTCCGCATGGCCGTGATCGCATTGCCGGTCAATGTGCTGCCTGTTGTTGTCATGATGGGCGTCATGGGTTTTGCCGGCATAAATCTGGACGTCGCCACCGCCACAGTCGCCGCAATTGTGATCGGTGTCGCCATTGATGACACTGTGCATTTTCTCTATCAATGGAGAGCCGCAGAGCGGGGCGGAGCGGACTGGACTCAATCACTTAATTCGGTCTTTGATAGCACAGGCCGCGCTGCCTGTATCACGACATTACTGATCGTCACTGGCTTCCCGGCACTAATGCTGGCCAACGTTTACACGGTGTTTGCATTTGGTTTGTTGACAACCGTGTCCGCGGTGGCTGCGCTTTACGGGGACCTTGTACTGCTTCCGCTATTGCTTCGAATGTGGACCAACCGGACACATTCCACCTGAACCAGGCTCGATCTGGAGGAGCACATTAATGAAGAACATGGCGCCTTGGATCATTCTTACACCACATGACAATGTCAGTTTGGAATTCAGCTTTATGGGCCAGGCACGGTCAGCTGAAATCATCGAACTGTCTTCCCGCAACATCAGGCTGCTGGTTACCCATGAGATTTACGAACAGATCAAGCCCGACACTGTTTTTACCCAGGCTTGCATTCAACTGGATGGACCCGATAAACATGAAATTGGCGCGTTGCAGGTCGTTTCACAATTCATAAACGACAGTGGCAACCCGATTCTGTGGCTGGAAGTTACTGAAATCGCCGCTCATGCCAACCTTGCTGATGCTTTGAAGAACCTGGACGCCTCGCGGGCGAAATCGAAAAACTCAAAAATGAGCCTGGAAAATCTGCCAAAAGTTCCAGCGCGCGGGATTTTCGATGAAGACGCGCGCAAGGAACGCCTGAATTTCTGGCGTAAGCAGTCAGCTACCCAACTCAGCTCGCTGCAGGACACTTCGCTTAAAGCCGACCAATTGACAGGCAATATCGAGAATTTCGTAAGCGGGGTAGAGGTTCCGGTTGGAATTGCCGGCCCTTTGCTTTTCAAGGGAGACAAGGCAAAAGGAATCATTTTTGCACCATTTGCAACCACCGAAGGCAGCCTGGTGGCCAGCGCCAGTCGGGGAGCAACCGCAATTTCCCTTTCAGATGGGGTAACGACCCGGGTTATCTCCCAGCACATGATACGAGTACCCTTGTTCGTATTGTCCAACCTGTCCGGTGCTTTTCTGTTTGCGCAGTGGGTCCGCGACCACGTGGACGAAATCCGGGCGCAGGCTAGCACGATCTCCCGACACGCCAATCTGCTGTCACTGGATCCACAACTTCAGGGCAATCAGGTTCACGTTGCTTTTCACTATGAAACCGGTGATGCCGCAGGCCAGAACATGACAACGTCGTGTACCTGGCATTGTTGTCAGTGGCTGATGCGACAGCTTGCACCCTATGCCGAAATTCAATTCGATCATTTCATTATCGAGGCGAATATGTCCGGCGACAAGAAAGTTAATTTCCAGTCCTTTATCGGCGGTCGCGGCACCAGGGTAATCGCAGAATGCCTGATCAGTGACCACGTGATGTTGAACACCCTGAAAGTCACACCAGAGCAGTTCATTCGCACCAGTCAAAGTTTTATGACGGGTAGTTCCCGAATTGGCATGGTTGGGTTCAACATCAATGTGGCCAACACCATCGCCGCCATTTTCACGGCTACCGGCCAGGATATTGGCTCCGTTCACGAATCCAGTGTGGCACAACTGAACCTGCAGCGGGTTCATGGCGGAATTTATGCCTCCATCATGCTTCCAGCCCTGATCGTTGGAACAGTTGGTGGTGGCACCGCACTGGCCCGCCAACTGGAGATGCTCGAGGCCATGGATTGTTTTGGCCCGGGAAAGGTTTCGCGGTTTGCCGAGATCATTGCCGGCTTCTGCCTGGCGCTGGACCTTTCCACGCTTTCGGCCATAGCGTCCGGGCAATTTGCCATAGCGCATGAAAGAATGGGCCGCAATCGACCGGTAGAGTGGTTCACCGAAGCCGACCTTAATAAGGAATTCTTCCTGCCTGGCCTGAGGCGCGTAATGCAAACCCAGGAGGTCGAATTGATCGAAGTAAAGAAACTGGAACGTACCGAGCGCGGGTCCTCCATTCTTACCGAACTGACGGCGCGCAAAATCAACAAGTTGGTCGGCCACTTCCCCTATCAGCTGAATGTTCGCTGCGCCGACGGAACGGAGCGTGACATCGAGGTGATGGTCAAGAGTAAACCTGTGGATGGCGAAGTCATTCTCATGCTCAACTCCATGGCGGCGATGTGCGGTCCGGGGGTGGCATCTACCTATTCCCGTTTCAAGGACCGGCTCGGTTTTGCCGGGGTTCACACCCGGGAACTGGGGGTTTACCGACAATCCGATCCGAGATTTACCCGCCACGTTCCGCTGATATTTGACACGGTGGAAAATGCCGAAAGAGAAGCATACGTGCTGGTTATGGAACGACTGAAAGGCATGGTGCACATAGATACAGCCGATGACACTTCGGTATGGACACATGAACAGATCATGTGCGTAATCGACGGTTTGGCCCAATTGCATTCCATCTGGTATGGGCGGGATGAAGAGTTGCTGCAACAACCCTGGCTGGGTCCGCACCAGACGCGTGATTCCATGATTGAAATGATGGTCTTGTGGGAAGCACTGGGTGTGCACGCAGCCGAGGAATTTCCAGAGTGGGTTACACAGGACGATTTGAGGCTGCATCGCGAGCTGGTGCGCTTGATACCGAAATGGTGGGCTGAGATTGAAGCAATGCCCCGCACGCTCATTCACAATGATTTCAACCCGCGAAACGTGTGCCTCCGGCCCACGGAACAGGGCCCCCGGCTTTGTGCATATGACTGGGAACTGGCTACCTACCACATTCCGCAGCACGATCTGGTTGAATTTCTTCTTTTCGTGGTAGGCCCCGAAATTGAATATGACAAAGTGTTTGCGTACATGGAGGCGCATCGCAAAGCTCTGGAAAAATACGCTCAAACCACCATCGACCAGGAGCAATGGCGGATCGGTTTCAACCTGGGCATTTTCGATCTCACGGTAAACCGCATAGCCCTTTACCTGATGGCGCACACCTTTCGCCATTACCGGTTCATGCAGCCCGTTATGCGCACTTTGCGTCACTTTATCCGCATCATGCGAGGGCTCTAGATTTGAATGGAAAATCAGGCCAGCGAATTACGCAATGCGACTCGATCAATTTTGCTGTTATGGCGCCGGTCCACGGGCAGTTGATCCAGGAGGCGGATTTGGACATCCACCACCCGGTGGCGAGCAAGGCAGGATTGCACATCAGGTTCAAGCGCCTGCAGGGTCATGTTTGTCTCCAATTCCAGGACCAGGAATGCGGGTTTTCCCGGGCCGGTCTGAACCAGTGCGCTGCGCCGGATGCCGCTCAGCGCATCCACACTTCGTTCGACCGGGAAGGGGTAAACCGGGCTGCCGCTGAGGTTCAATACATCGTTCACCCGCCCCAGCAAACACAACCTGTTCCTGGCATCAAGCCTGCCAACGTCCCCCGTTCGGTGCCACACACGTCCGTCCATTTCGATCAATTTGTTTTTTCTGTTCTCTTCGGGGTTACTCACATAGCTGCGGTTAACCTGCGGGCCGCAAACCACAATTTCTCCCGGCTCGCCTGCTCCAACCGTGAAGGGTTCCGTGCCACGTTCATCAAGAACCGGGGGCGGCTCCGGAAGCCGGACGATTTTGATAATGGTAGTGTCGGGCGCGCGCCCAACCAGGTAGCCACCGCCGGGATCACCATCGGAAAGCACTTCCTGCAAGGTAACGCGAGTCATGGGTTCGGCTTCGGTGGAGCCGTAAACTACATAAGACCTGGCCGTTGGAAACGCGCTCACCAGTTTCCGGCAAAGAGCATCTGCGACCGGCGCTCCCCCAATGGCCAATTGTTGCACGTCCGGAAGGTGCAGCGCCTGCCCATTGATATATTCCGCGAGTGCAGACATGAAGGCCGGCGCGCCGCTCAAGCGGTTGACGCCATGCCGCGTAAGCTGACTGGTGACCTGCGCCGGAATTACGCTTGCTGGCGCCTGCAAGTCCACAGCCGGTATGACCGTGGTTATCCCGCAGCACAAGCCGTGCAGTGCCATCGCAGGGAAACAGGTGCAGTCAATATCACCCGCAACATGGGGAAACATGGCAGCCAATGCATCATGCTGTGCCCGCAGGAAACCGTGGGTGCGGTCCGCGCCCTTGGGCTTGCCCGTGGTGCCCGATGTGAAGGTGATCAGGGCATGATCATCTGCACTGCGCAAAACAATGTCCGGGCCAGCATTCGCCCGTTCGACATTTTGCCGCTGCGGTTTTCCAAGCAAGCGCGACCCATGGCCAGTTGCCATTACATAAGTCCTGATGCGCCACAGGCTGGGCACCAGCCAGCGCAGTCGCGCAACGGCACTAACGGTCACGAGTGCCTTCGCTCCCGTGCAGGAAATGGCGCGCAGAATTTGTTTCTTACCCATTCCCGGATCCACCAGGACGACCACCATCGCCGCGGAAAACAAGGCCACAATCAGCGCATAGAGATCGACCGATACAGGGAACATCAGCACAAAGCGATCGCCCGGACGAAAGCCCTCCGCATTCAGTCCGCGTTGAAACTGGCAGACGCGCTGCTCAAACTCGCCAAAGGTGATGCTCTCCTCGCTCAACAGCCTCCCTTGCTTATCCAGACTCGGGATAATCAGCGCCGTCAGCGCGGGTTGTTTGCTGCAGTGCTGCAACAACAGGGAAGCGAAATTTCTGTTCTCAATATTCTGCAACTGTACCCATCCCGTGTTAGTCAGTTCGGGCCAAGGGGGAGGGAAATCAGGTGACTGCCAAAATCAATTTCAGTGATGGCTTGACATCCCAAAGCCCTTTTATACATAGGTTTTATGCGTGGGTACAGGAGCGCTTTCCTTTGTCGCAGGGCGTTTTATTTTTTGCGTTGTACCTGGCTGCGCTATTCACCGGGCAAGCCATGAACGGTGAGACACCTTTGAAATTAAGGCGGGTAGACCTGTTGGGGTTTCTGGCGGTGTGGGCTTTCTTCCTCATGCTGCGTATTTTTGATGAACACAAGGATTTCGCGACAGACCTCGAAAACTACCCGCAGCGGGTGCTGCAAAGAAATCTTGTTTCGCTGACTCAGCTTAAGACGATCTGCGTGCTGGCCATAGCTCTGCAGTTGGGAGTTTCAAGCTGGCTGGACCGGGGTTTCGGCCCGGTAATGATTTCCTGGCTGGTTGTCATGGTCTGGAGCGGACTGATGGCAACGGAGTTTTTCGTGGGCCAGTGGCTGACAAAAAACCTATTGGTCTACGCCTTTTCGCACATGCTGGTCATGCCGCTGGCCGTAATGTGGATGGCTGCAATGGGAACGGTTGGCCGCTGGCCCGGATGGCAAATTCTGGCGCTCGGGCTGGTCGCGTTTTGTTCCGGCTTTGCCTTTGAAATTACCCGCAAAAATCGTGCTCCCGCGGAAGAACGGGACTCTGTCGATTCCTATTCCCGGATTTTTGGCATCAAGGGCGCCACCACTGTGACCGTGGTATTTCTGCTGGTTGCCACGGCTGGGCAGTTCTGCTTACTTGATCGACTGCTGCAAGGCCAGTTTCATGCAGGCTGGCAGTTTGGCCTGGTTCTGGTATTGCTGCCCGCAATCCTGACGTTGCTGCGCTTCGTTCGCCAGCCGAGTATCTCAGGCCGCGAACACAACGAGGTAACACTGGCAGTGGCCATGCTGGGGGGGTATGGCATTTTGATTGCGGCACTCATTGCAACCCGGGGTGTGCATTTTTGAGCCCGGCGGCAGCGCGGGCGGAGGAAGTATGAGCAAGGATCAACGCATACTGTTTCCCGAACAAGCGGCCCGGGCTGAGCCGAATCAGCTGGGAGGAAAAGCCTCGGGGCTGGCCTGGTTGACGGCGGCTGGTGCGCCGGTTCCACCCTGGTGCGTGATTACGACGGATGTTTTCGAAGAGCATGTCACCAGCGCAAAGAACACCACCGACATTGACGGCTTGTTAATGCAGTTAGAAAAAATCGAGGAAGATTCGATTAAAGCCGGACTGGTGGAAGGCCTTGCAAATCAAATCAGGGAAGCGATTCTCCAACAACCCATGGCAGACCCGGTACAGTCCGGGATCGTTGCTGCCATGCAGAACATTGGCAATAACCAGGATTTTTTTGCCGTGCGCAGCTCAATGGTGGGCGAGGATTCATCACACTTCTCCTTTGCCGGCCAGTTGCAGTCCTTTTTGTTTCAGCAATCTCCGGATGAAGTACTGGAGTCCGTGCGGCAATGCTGGGCATCTGCATTTTCTGAGCGCGCCCTGATTTATCGCAAGCGTGCGGGCCTGCCCATGACGGGTATCCAGATGGGTGTAATCCTTCAGCTCATGGTGGATGCCCGGGTTTCCGGAGTTTTATTTACCGCGCATCCCATTACCGGCCGGCGTGACCAGATGCTGATAACGGCCGCCTGGGGCCTCGGTGAAGGCATTGTGAACGGCTTGTGCAATACCGATGAGTTCGTATGGCAGCACGACGGCCGCGAACTTTTAGCTACTCTCGCGGACAAGGATGTAATGCTCGTAGCCGCTCCCGGCGGCGGCACCGAACAGAAGCCGGTTGAACAATCCCGCCGGAGGGAACGATGTCTGCAGCAGGAGCAGGTGAATGAGCTTGGCAATTTGAGTCTGCGTCTGGTCGACACCTTCGGTTCGCCCCTGGATATCGAATGGACCTGGAATGACGCGGGTTTGCACATCCTGCAAGCGCGGCCCATAACAACTCTACCAGCTGAGGACAGGGATACTCATGGCCCTCCCCGGTTGGTGTTTGACAATTCCAACATTCAGGAAAGTTACTGTGGCGTGACAACGCCGCTCACCTTTTCGTTTGCTTCCAATACCTATGCGAATGTCTACACGCAGCTCATGCAAGTACTTTGCCTGCCCCGGGAGACCATCCGCAACAACCAGCCCCTGGTGCGAAACCTTCTTGTGCTGGTGGGCGGACGAATCTTTTACAACCTGAACAACTGGTACCTGGGCCTATGCCTGCTCCCGTCTTTCGGAAGGAACAAGCAGGACATGGAAGCAATGATGGGAGTTGAACAGCCTCTGGACTTCGTGGAGGACGAGTCCCTTGGTTTGCTTGAGAAAATCCGACGTCTGCCGCCATTGATTCATGCAGCCACTCGCTTGAAGTTGAAATTCCTGTCACTGGATCGCGAAGTGCCGGAATTTTTATCACGCTTCGAACTTATGAGTAAACGTGTTGGTCGTGCGCAATTGGCCTCGGCATCACTCGATGAATTGATGCAACGGCTGGAATTTGTGAGAGCAGAGCTGCTGGGGCATTGGCATACACCCATCATCAATGATTTTTACGTAATGAATTCCGTAGGCCGCTTGCGCCAGCTGGTGAAGAAGGCGCGCGTCGACGAAGCCACGACCATGGTCAATGACTTGCTAACTGGTGAAGGTGACATAGCCTCAACCGAGCCAACGTATGCACTCATGCACATAGCACAGCTCATCGCAGTGAACCCCTCCCTCAAGGAACTATTTTCCCGGGCAGGCCCTGCACAGGCGCTGGCTATGTTGGCTGAGCGGGAACCGCGTATTCATTCCGCCGTGGAGGAGTATATTTCGCGATTCGGTGACCGCACCATGGGTGAACTGAAGCTGGAGACGATTTCATTGCGCGAAGATCCATCCTTCCTGGTGAAAGTCATCCAGAGTTACCTCAAGATGCCCGACCTTGATCCGCAAAAATTGCGTGGCAACGAACAATCCAGGCGGTTGAAATCTGAAGTGATGCTCCTGGGCAGTCTCAAACCGTGGCAACGTATACGCGTGCCGGTGATTCTTAAGCGGGCTCGCACATCCATTAAAAACAGGGAATCCATGCGCCTGGCCCGAACCGTAATGTTTGGCCTGTTCCGGGATGTCTACAAGGCCATCGGCTCAAGGCTGCATGAAGCAGGCAAACTGAATGCTGCAAGGGATATTTTCTACCTGGCGGAGGAGGAAATAGCGGCGTATTACGAGGGTCGATCAGTCACCACCGGGCTTGCTGAGTTGGCAGAGCTGAGAAAAATTGAATTCTCCGGGTATGAGCTGCGGGAAATGCCCAACCGGTTTGAAGTCAGCGGCCCGGTTTATTTCCAGGACTATTTCCTTGCTTCCGACCAGGTGGTTGCGAACAGGGATGCCACGGTTTTGCAAGGCACCGGCTGCTATGCGGGCATTGTCCGTGGGCCTCTCCGCATCATTCTCAAGCCGGATTGTGATCTGGATATGTGCGGCCGCATCCTCACCACCTTGCGCACCGATCCTGGGTGGGCCCCGTTGTTTCCAACCGCCCTTGGAATCCTGGTGGAAAGAGGTTCCACATTGTCCCATTCGGCTGTGGTGGCACGTGAACTGGGTATTCCAGCCGTCGTTGGGGTGCCCGGACTCCTCAGCATAGTCGAGGACGGTGAAATGGTTACTCTCAATGGGGGCACCGGAGAAGTGCATCGAACTCGCGGTGGCATGGACGGCAGCGGGTGAGCGCCATACTGATTACCGATGCCCGCAAAGGAGTTCCAAACGATTTTTTGGACCTCAGGGAAAAGATCTATTGCAGAGATTCCATGGAAATTCCCGAGGACAGAGCAGCTATAACAGCCCAGTTTTCAGCTAGCAACCCCTGGCTTGCCCACAATGAGGCTGCCAGTATGTGTGTCGAGGGCCAGGCGCGTACCGCAGTCTTTGCTCCCGGCTCATTGCTCATCGAAGGCAAACGGGCTTGCTTCTTTGGCTTTTTTGAATCCCTCGACCCACCCGGGGATGCAGAAGCAACACAGGCCGTGCTGGCCCAGGCAGAATCCTGGGCCAGGAAAAGAGGCGCAGAAAGTTTATTCGGACCGATTAATTTCAGCACCTACAACAATTACCGCATAAGACTTGATGCGGAGCCTGGTGCGATAACTTTTCCGGGTGAGCCGTATAACCCTGGTTACTACCGGGAATTGCTGGAGGTCTGCGGCTACAGCTTGCACCAGGGTTACCGCACCCAAATTGCACCGATTGCGCACCTGGACCAGGCAAGATCAGCCCGGGAAGCCTGTCGAACAGCAATCGAAACCCAGGGTTTTACCATACAGCCGCTCAGCCATGATAAATGGCTGAGTTCTATCGATGAGTTCCAGCTCCTGGTTGAATCCACATTCCGGCAAAACTTCGCCTATACGCCCATGAGCAGGGCCATGTTCAGCCAGGTATGCGGGCCTTCATTTATTCAAAAAGCCGATCCCGAAGTCAGCGTCGTATGCCTGGGCCCGGGCGGTGAGATCGCCGGTTTTTTCCTGGTCTATCCGCATTACGGCCCGCTCGTGACTAGAAGCGCCGGTAACAGGCGCCTGCCAGTCGATGCCCTGGATTTTGCAACGCACTGGCCGCAACTGCAGTCCCTGGGGCACAAAGTGGCTATTGCCAAGACCGTTGGTGTCCACCCGGCATTTCGCAGGAAAGGTATTATGGACGCCATGTCCCTGGCCGCACTCGACCAGGGCGAAAAGCGCTATGAGCGTTGGTTTGGAGCCCTGATTCGTGACGACAACCCGAGCCGCAACTTCGGAGATTCATGGGAAACAGCGGGTCGTACCTATGGTCTGTTTTCCAAATGCCTCACGGCTGGTTGACAGGGCTCCGTCTGACACAGCACGGCCCACTTTAGCCGCGAAACTCCCGCGCAGCCAGAGTCATCTCCCTCACCATGTCGCGCTCGGGTGCGGTGAGCAAGGGGTTCCAGACATCAAAGATCAACACCACGCGCAATTCGTCGCTGTCGTTGAAGGCTTCGTGCTCGATGGTATCGTCAAACAGAAGAACCTGACCGACAGTCCAGCGCCGCTCCTCAAAGCCGACGCGAAAGCGACACCCGTCGGGAACAATCAAGGGCAGATGGGCAACCAGTCGCGCATTGCTCTCCCCGTTATGCGGTGGAATGTGGGTATGTGGCGCCAGGGCGGAAAACACGGCATTGGGACCTTGCCCCGGAATGTCCGCAGCGGGTAACTGAGCAAGTGCCCTGGCGGTTTCCGGGCAGCGATCGAGATGCTCCTGCACGGGTGCACCACCGCGCCACAGATGCAAGACGCTCCAGCGTTTTGAGTGATTGAGTTCCTGCCACTGGTTTACCGGCTCACCGGGTTTGCGTGCGATGTAGGGATCAAAGCGTGCGCGCTCCGATTGCAACATCGACTGGAGTTCAGCACGAATGACAGCAGTTTTTGCTTCCAGGGCTGCAACCCATGGAAAGTCCGCTCGATCAAAAAAGGGCAGGGCCGGAAGTCGTGGCACATAAAGTTGGTTCGACACCGAGTGAAATGGCTTGGAACGGCCGGTCAGGATTGCCGCGGCTTCGCGCCATCTGTCGGCAACCGCGGGTGGTAAATTTCCCTGGGCCGCTGCGAGGCGCCGCTCAAGATACGCGCCATAGATTTCTGAATGCCGGTTGGTTACCGCCAGTGCATGCTCAAGCTGGGCACGCAGCGATTCGGGCCACAGTGCTTTTTGCGGAGCGACTTTAAGTACATTGTTGTACATCAACGCTGCTTCAAGCGCCGTACCGTTGCGCTCGGCCCAACTACCCTTAGCCAGCAGTGCCGGGAGGAAGTAGGCATCGACCGCCAGTGCCGCCTCGATGGCTTCGCTCTCGGCTGCAGGGTCAGGAAGTTCACGACAGGCAGTCGCCAGGGTCATCAGCAGCACCAGGTCCCGCGGCGTGACGGCTCGTGCAGCACGCAGCAAATTGCATGCGCTGCTGGTATCTCCCCGCTTCAATGCAATCACGCCGAGGCTGAATAATGCCTGCGGGTGTTGTGGCTGCAGTTTGCGCACTTCCAGCCACACGGGCTCGGCCTCCTCCCATCGGCCGGAACTGACCAGGTGACTGGCCTGTCTGACGAGCTGATCGAAATCGGCTGCTGC
>JANLTO010000173.1:0-4373 GCA_031362985.1 Lysobacterales bacterium
TTTGGCCATTGTCAAGAAATCCGCCCGTCTCATCGGCGCTGAGATTGCGGTAGAAAGTGCGCAGGGCAAAGGCACGAAATTCAGGGTGACTCTGCCAAGATGAGTAAGACGGGTTTTTCCTTGCAGTCTTTCAGCCCTGGCTCTTTACCTTTTGCCTGATCCGCTCAATCGCATCTATTTCCCACTGGCGTGGCTCGGTGCGGGGTTCCCATTCGGTGCGATGTTCAGGCACCTTGATCAATGCGTCGATCATGACTTGCTGGCCATAGGCCCGCCAACCCAACGGACCCGGGATGCCCGAGGGGTCGCCCCAGGCACACAGCCCCTCATGGATCACAATTGAGTCCCGTACAGGCTGTGCGCGGGTGCCAAGGGCCCACATCACATCGCGCAAATTATAGGGATCGATGTCCGGGCCGACGACGATGTAATACTTGCTTCCATTGCCAATGTAACCGTGTGGGCAGGCGTACACGGCATTCAGAACCTGCTTGCCGTAATGCGGCGATTTTTGCATTCCATCGACTTCAGTCTGGACAATAATGGTTTCCAGATCGTAGGAAACTACATTCTTTACCTTGTAGTCATTGTCGCGCAGGTAGTTGAGCGCTTCGGCTTCGAAAAACAGGTCAGCAAATGCTGTGTGCGGACCCTCGTGGTTAAAGCCGCTGCCTGACCAGGTGGTCATCCACATGGGTTTTTTCCGATGTGTGATGCACTTGATCCGGAACACCGGCATTTCGTGGTTACCCAGTAAATGGCCCTGGTACACGCCTTCAGCGTACTTGGGGACAAAATAATCCTCCGGAAGGAATTCGCCTTCGAGTACGTACTCAGCATGGGCCGGCACCATCAGCCCGGGTATGGTCTCGGCTTCAACAACTTCCACGGGCTCGCCATTGAATCCCCCGACTACCGAAAATTCATCGGCTCCATCCTGGGGCCACACCAGGCCGCTGCGTATCGCGGCAATGGCCGGTATAACTGGCTCATTGCACATGGCATAGGCCGCTGGCATCGGCTTGTTGAATTTGCGGAAGTTTTTGCGGTAATACGTTCCCCCGTCGCTGGCGATGGGACCGTCGTAAATCATGGCTACGCACATGTGGCTTTTGCGCCGGCTTTCCGGCAAGGGCTTGCTGGGGTCTCCGTCGTCCCATTCAAAAAAGCCGCCACGCCAGATACCCAGGTCGTGGGTGCGAGTTGCCGGGTCGTAAATGATGAATTGGCCGCCCCCGCAGGGACTCCAGGGTACGGTTTCAAATTCGACCCAGTTGCGGGGGCACTGTTTGTATAAGTCGATGTCCTTCTCGTGGATCACCACTTCCTTGACCGGAGCTTTGGCCCGGTCAATTTTGACCGGCGGGATGAGGTTGGTCTTCAGTGTGCGAATTTTGGCGCACAGTTCGGCTTTGCTGCTCACTCCGCACATGCGCAGCACGCGCTCCCGGGAGGCCCAGGGATTGATGACAATCGGGACATCAGGCAGGTTATTGACTGGCTGTTCAATGATGCCCATGGGATTGTTGGGCAAGGTGTGCAGAAAACGGCATGCAGCCCGCAACTCCGTTTCCATGACCTTGCCGTTTGCGCCGGCACAATTGATAACTTCCATGTGAGCGGCTTTGAGATCGGCTGGAACTGCGTCAACTATTGAATTGGGGTCACCGGCCTTGATCGGTGTCTTGAAGCGGAAAACGTGGCCGAGCTTTTCCTCGTCCGCGATCCAGTCGCGCATTGATTTCCATGGGAAGGGCATTTCATTTCCTCGGTGGTAAAAATTCCTAGACGTAGGAGTGTAAGAACCTGGTACCTTCGATTCTAAACCCAACCGGGACAATATATGCTCCGAGAATTTCCCTCGGTGCAATGGCTGTGTGTTCCTCGAACAACGACGGGTGGTAATTGAGCTCGCCATCTCCAGCCCACAGCTCACCAAATTTCAGGTTACTGCTGACGGTTTGTACCAACTGGTGTAACAGCGGTTTGCCGCCTTCGACATTCGTCGTGGGAAAATGGAGAGTGTGAAACAGGTCCGTTCCAAACGGCTTGGGTAACTGCTTGGGAGTAATTTTTTCCCGCACAGTAATAGCACCAGTGACCAGCCGTTCACCGTGCGATTCACAATAGGCCGCGTACTTGGAACCGGGGGCACAGCCCTGCATGGCTGGATTCAGGTCGTGCAAAAAGCGGTTGCGCGTGCCCATATGTACGCTGCCGATTTTCTTCGGGAATCCCATGAACCAACCTCGCGTCAGGCTGAAATCCTTGTCCACCCAAATGTAGACCACGCGCTGGCCTTCAACGCCCTTGTAGCTGCAGCGCACGCCAATCAGGCACTCGGTGTACTGGGTGCGTTCGGGATTGACACCGAGCATGCCGTCATTGCCAGACCACAAACCCTGCCAGTCACCAAACCACACGTAGGCGACGTCAGGTTGTTCTTTTGACAGCTCCAGTGGCTCGGGCAGTAGTTTCCTGATCTCGTCTGGGCTAGTGCGGTATTGAATGGACAGAATGTCCACTCCGAAGTTCCACGGCAGGCCACCCACGATTTGAGCAGTCCCACCCGGGGAAAAGGGCACGGAATATCCTTTCATGTCTGCAAGGCTCATAAGCACATCACTCCTGATCTGAATTCAGCTTGCCCGGAAGTCCGGACTTACGCGTTTGCATTTCCTGTCGCAACTCCGACCGGGCTGGACTTATCATTGCAAGCAATGCCCATATCATCAAATTGAATTAAGGTGCAATGCCATCACTTCGGATTATGGCACCTGGGCGCCACCCAACTGTCAGGTGGTCGTGGTCTTGAGGGCGTTACGCGTATTCGAGTGGCACAGCCATCCTGACCTGCAGTAGGATTTCCGGATATTCTGTATATCACTTTCTTGGCGAGGAGTGGAATTGTTTTGAACGGCTCAAAAACGGACCAACAGTCGATCGTCCGGCAGGAATCATTCTGGGATTTCTCTCTGCGTACTTATCGCATGCCGGGAGTGGCAGATGCGTGCCTGGCTCTGCAGGACGAATATGCAGTGGATATCAACATGTTGTTGTACTGCTGCTGGGCAGGTGCACACAGCGGAGCGCTTTGTGCGGAGGATTTCCAACGGGCATTTGAGTTTTCTCGGGTGTGGGCAGAGCATGTAGTGTGCCCCACGCGTGCAGTGCGGCACTGGATGAAACACACGGGTTGTGGCTATCAGCCGTTGGATTCCGGCGAGTGCATGGCCCTGCGCGAGCAGGTCAAGGCGGTGGAACTGGGTGCGGAGAAACTGCAGCAACTCGCGCTGGAATCCATGACCCTGCTTGCTGCACAGGAGGTTACGTCACCGGCGGCTCCGGTGGTGGCCAATTTGCAGCGCTACTTCCGGACACTGGGCATTCCCTTAACAGGACCGGTCATGGAAGAAATCCTGGTGATTGTCCGTGCGTGCTGTGCTGGCGCACAGACCGCACTCGGATAAAGCGTAAATTTGCCAAGCGACCTCGGGAAATCCCCGGGGAACTTACCTGACCGCTACGCCGGCAATCTGCGGGACGATAACGGGCGGCATTTTCTCCGAGGTGAAATTCTCTAACTCCACGCTGCTGAATCCCGCTCCTTTTAGCATGTTCGCCGTTTCACGATTGGTGTGACAGCCCTCGAACAGCCAACGCCAGGGCCGCACCAGCAGATCCTGCACTTTCCGCAGGGTACTGCCTTGTTCCGCGGCAACGTGCTCAATGAAGAAAAACGTGCCCCCGGGTCTCAGTACGCGGCGGATCTCGGCCACTATCCGGTCGGGGTTGGGGACGGTGCATAGCACCAGCGTGCAGACGGCTGCGTCTACGGACTCGTCCGGCAAATCGAGCTGCTCTGCACTTACTGCCCTTAGCTCGTAGCTAAGCCCGGCCGCCCGGGCAGCAGCGTGCAGGCGTTCATGCATATAAGGATTCGGCTCAAAGACGATAACCCGGACTCCCTCCGGGTAGTAGCGAAAATTCACCCCATTGCCTGCGCCGATCTCAACCACGGTTCCGCTGAATGCGCCAATGTGCTGCTGTTTGCGCGCGCCGACTTCCTCGTGGAAATCGTCTTCGAATTTCGAGAGTAGCCAGGAGTTGAATCTCCCGCGGATCGGGTTCGCATGGGACGGGCTGATGCTCATAAATGCTCCTAAGCCTGGGGTTGAACAGCGTATAGATACCACAAATATTCCTATTGCAGAAATGTCCCTTAGTAGAAACTCACCTCAATACCCAGCCTTGCGTGAAAACCTGGCGTTGGAAAGCCCGGCGCATCCTGATAGCTCGTGTCGAACGCGTTATCGATGGCGAACCACGCGGCCAGTTTTTCCGAGTGCTGGTAACGGGCCGTTGCATCCGCC
>JANLTO010000178.1:0-2244 GCA_031362985.1 Lysobacterales bacterium
CGGCGTCTGGGACAACGAACCTGGAGGCAGTACACGCGCGCGCCCTGAAGTGCTGCGACCCTGCCACAGTTCAACGGCAATGACACTGGCTGCCACTGCCGCCAGGGGCCTCAGCCACAACGGGTAGTAAACAAGAAAGCACGCAAGGGCAACCAGGCAGAGCAACGACAGGCCGGCAAGGGTCGCCGCGGTGCGGGGGAAAGACCGCCTCAAAGACGGGTTGGCAGCAGCGGCCATGAAAGGCCACATGACTACCAGGAGAATGCCGGTTTCCAGCACGACTTCAAATGACATGACCATCTTTATTACTGTGAGCCTTGGACGGGCTAGGGTAGCGTATTTGCAGGCTGAGGGGGTAAAGGATGTAACATGTGCGGGGCTGCAGACCCGCGCCTTAGATCTGAGAATATCCATCGGACGCTAAACAGTGAATCAAGGCCTTGCCATTGGACTCATAGGGTCGGACTCCGCGGCGTATCAGCGCGCGGACGCTCTCGCCCACATTCCTGGCGCACGCCTGGTGGCGGTTGCCGACTATGACGAACCGGCGGCGCAGAAGCTCGCCCACATTTACAACCAGCGCCACCGTAACCGGCAACCGGCCGCGCGTGTTGTGCGGACACCCGAAGAGCTTGCGCTGGACCCATCAATCGACGCGATCATACTGCACACTGAGCCCATGCATAACGAGGCTTTGGGCCTGGCGTGCATTGGCACGCACAAGCACCTGCTGGTGCAGCCGCCACTGGCCACCAGCGTGGCCGCATGTGATCGCCTGGTGCAGGCCGCCGCCAGCGCCTCGGTGCACTTGGGCGTAAGTTTCATGATGCGCTACTCGCCCGCTGCACTTCTCGCGCGCGAGCTTGTCGACCGCGGCGTGATCGGCGCGGTCAGTCACGTCCGTGCCAGTCATGGCCACAACGGGGTTGAGCACTTTGGCGCAGGCTGGAGCAGTAAGGCGGCGGCATTCGGCGGCGGCGCCCTGATGAGTGGTGGCGGCTACATGATTGACCAGGTGCGCTGGTTTTTGGGGGAGATCGACGAAACTACCGGTTACGGCACCGAGCACGTGTGGCATCAGCCGGGCAGTGAGGATAACGGCTTTGTGCTGATGCGGTCGGCTGACGGCCACGTGGGGGAAGTGCATGCCTCCTGGAGTGAATGGCGGCGCTACCGCTACCAGGTTGAAATCTACGGCACCAGCGGTTATGTGCGTTTCGGCTACTCACCGCTGTGGCTTAACTATGCGCAAGGTGAGCCACGCCAGCGCCGCAGCCTGCATTCGTGGCCGCGTTATCATTTCTTCCCCCGGTTCCAGCTAATGGAGCGCCTCAAAGGGTATCAGTGGAGCCTGACCAACATGTACGAGGCAGACATGCGCACCTGGCTGGGTGCGATCACCGGGGGTGGCAGGCTCGCAACCAGCGGCCATGACGGGCGCGAAGTGGTGCGCATCGCGCAATCCATCAGGCGCACCGGGGATCCCCGGGAGTTGATAAAGGAGTAATCATGCAACTGGAAAATCCGCCATGGGAAGCCTTTCTTCAGCCCACGCCGACGATGGATTTCGACAGCGCCATCGTCCGGAAATTTGTGCGCGACAACAGTGAGGAAAACAGCAGCATTGAGGAGCGGGTGATTTCGCTCTACTACGCCGTACGGGACCAGATTCGTTACGATCCTTATACGCCCGGCGAGCAGCTGAGCGACTTTTCCGCCAGCCGCACGCTGGAACTGATGCGCGGCTGGTGCGTGCCCAAGTCCATCCTCTACGCGGCCTGTTGCCGCTCCCTGGGTATTCCAGCCCGGCTCGGCTACGCCGATGTACGCAACCACCTGTCCACCGCCAACCTGCGCCGCCAGATGGGCACGGACATTTTTTACTGGCACGGTTACACCGATGTGTACCTGCACGGGAAATGGGTAAAAGCGACCCCGGTGTTCAATATCGAGCTGACCACCCGGTTTCGCCTCAAGCCACTCGAATTCGATGGCACCGTGGATTCCATCTACCATCCCTTCGATATCGATGGCCGCCAGCACATGGAATACCTGAACTACCGCGGCGCCTTCGCAGACCTGCCCTTCGAAGAAATGCGCAGGGACTTTGCCAGGTACTACCCGGTGTGGGGCGTCGCCGGTAACGCAGCAGATTTTGACCGGGAGGTGGTTTTGGAAACCTCGGGTTGAGCAGCTTTACTCAGGTCAATCCCAATCAATCTTTCCTTCGTTGACTTCAGGCGT
>JANLTO010000037.1:0-22745 GCA_031362985.1 Lysobacterales bacterium
CCCGAACTTGTGTCACCTGGCCAGGCCATTCGCACCGCACTGACCTTGTACCCCGGTGCACAATTCTCCGGGCTGTACCTGCCGGACGAAGTGGAGCCTTACTTTATAGTTCGACTGTTAGGCCGGGATGAACCCGCGCAGAAGTTCGGAGTCACCGCTGTGCTGGTCAGTGAGCAGTCGGGTGTGGTCTTGAACAACCAGTCCGCTGGGGCCTATCCCTTGGCCCGCAGGTTGGTGAATAGCCTGTATCCCTTGCATACCTTGCAACTTGCGGGCTGGCCGGCGCGCATCCTTTCGTTGCTGGTCGGCATTTGGTTGCTGACCATGATGACGCTGGGTGTCAGCCTGTACTGGAAACGGCGCACCCAGCGAACGGGAAACCAACCCGGCGCATGAGGGGCTTAGGAATCTGACTTGGGGGAATCTGACCTGGGGGAATCTGACCTGGGCGTCGCAAAACGGCGCATCCAGTGTTGGAGTTCAGGCTGATCGAGCCCCGCGAGCATGCTGTCAAACATGGCTGGTTTTTCATCCTGGCTTAACTTGAATGTTGCTTTGACCGAAGTGACATCTGCATCAAATGCAGTGATATGTCCTGCGATCCTTGCATAGCGTTCGCCCATTTCTTCAATAGACCATGCATCGGCATGACCGGCTTCCATTTTCGCCACCAGGCGCCGCAATGCCGTGTCGTTCTGGTCGGGCCGGAATGTCACCGCGGCCGTTACCCGCACCAGGATATAATTCCAGGTAGGCGCCCAGGTCTTATCCGGCACCAGCCTGGGTGATACATAAGCTTGCGGACCCTGAAACAAAAAACAGGCGCGGGGATCGGCGCGCAATATCCCGACCTGCTCGTTGGCCAGTGACATGTGTCCAACCAGTCGCACCAGGCGCCCCTCTTCATCCACCTCGGGCAACATGGGCAGCGGCGTCGCGGCGAATACCCCGGCGCCGGCGCTGACCATGATGGCCAAGGGGTAGTCGTTAATCAGGTCCAGCAGATCAGCATTGGACCAGCGGTTGAAGATCGTAGCCATGGGAGGAAACTCCTGCTCTTTCACCTTTTGCGGCTGGCTAGCATAACAACAATTCCACAGCCGGTCGTATTGACTCCATGGCCTGCAGATCGCATGCTCTGAACTTGAATTTCCTGTCGAACTATCGAGTTCAGGCCAATGAAGAAGCGGACTGATCTGAATTTCCACCCCAAGCAGAGCGTGGACTATGTGCTCACTTCCCGGCCGGTGGTCGGGCTGAAGGACGAGTATCCCGCGGGCTATGTTGATCAGGAACACAGCCACAATCGTGCCCAGTTACTTTATGCACAATCAGGCGTGATGTCGGTGGTCACCGGACACAGCACCTATGCCGTGCCGCCACAAAGAGCGCTGTGGATGGCTGCCGGGATAGCGCACGAAGTCTCATGCCGCAGCGACGTTTCCCTGCGCACCCTGTATATCGATGAGCCGGCGCCCGAAACCGAAAAAGAAGCGGAAATGGCCGACTGCCGCCTGATCGAGGTTTCGGACTTCCTGCAGGCGCTGATTATTGAAATAGTGAACTTTGATATTCGCAAAAGTATCAGTGAACGCGAACGCCTCATTGTCAACCTGCTGTTGAACGAGATCTGGTCCATGCCGCGGGCGCCCTATCATGTGCGCATGCCGCGCAATGAAAAATTGTGCCGCGCATGCCAGATCATCACCGAAGACCCCGCCAATCATTCCAGCCTGGACGACCTGGCGGAAATAGCCTGTATCAGCCGCAGAACGTTTACCCGATTGTTCCGGCAGGAAACCGGCATGAGTTTCGCCGTCTGGCGCCAGCAAATGCGTTTGATGGAAGCCCTCTCATTGATGGGCAGCGGCCGCTCCATCACCATGACGGCCTACGAAGTGGGTTACAACAGTCCGAGCGCGTTTACTGCTGCATTTCATCGCACCTTCGGTTTGTCACCTAGCCAATATCGCAGCAGCTGAGTCTGAACAGGCCAGAAATCTTCGCTATCTTCGAAATTACTTTAAAGTGTGTTCCTGCGGGAACGTCCCATTGAAAGCATAGCTTTTTATGACGAATCTCCCGCGGTGCTATGGGAAAAGAAAGCCAAGATAAATACTTCTCGACAATACTTCACAGACACTCGTTAATTGTCGCGCCATAAAGAGATATTTAGTCGCCAAATTGGCTGTTATCCCGCCAATAAAAGACTTATATGGCTCGATTATTCGAATCGTGCCATAATAGGCTTATGCCCAAGCAAATTTCGAAATCTGAATATGATGCGCTTCTCGAACTGATCAACAAGTTTCCAGACGGCGCAATGATGGACGAAATCATTGCGGCAATGCGAGAGAAACTCTCCCGTCGCACGGTGCTGCGCCGATTGAACGATTTGCTCAAGCAGAACCGCCTGAGGAGGACAGGCAAAGGGCGCGCAACCCGCTACAAGTCCCCGATGGTTACTAAAACTATAGATAAACGTGCGACTGTTGGTTCGAGTGTTGAAGGGGAACGCTACATTCCCGTCAGCGCGGAAGGGGCGGCAATCAAGCATTTGGTCCGACGCCCGCAGCAAGCGCGTCACCCGGTCGGCTTTCTGAGGGAATTCCTGGACAGCTACCGGCCCAACGAAACCTGGTACCTGACAGAAGACATCCGTCATGAGCTCTCCGCATGGGGCAGGATGCAGCAGGAAACACAACCGGCTGGAACGTACGCAAATCAAATCCTCAATCGCTTATTGATCGATCTTTCCTGGAACTCCAGCCGTCTGGAAGGAAACACCTACTCGCTGCTGGAAACCGAACAACTGTTGGAATTGGGAGAATCAGCGGATCACAAAGACGCCGCCGAAGCACAGATGATCCTGAACCATAAAGCAGCCATAGAACTGCTGGTCGATCAGGCGGATGTCATCGGCTTTAACAACTACACCATACTCAATCTGCATGCGGTACTTGCTGACAACCTGCTGGGTGACCCGCAAGCGGGCGGAAGACTACGCACGGCGATCGTGGATATTGACGGCACTGTCTTTCATCCCTTGGCCATTCCGCACTTGATCGAGGAATGTTTCCAGCAAGTGCTGGCCACAGCCGCAGCCATTGCAGACCCATTTGAGCAGAGCTTTTTTGCACTGGTCCACCTGCCTTACTTGCAGCCCTTCATTGATGTGAATAAACGCGTATCACGCCTGGCGGCGAATATCCCGTTTATACAGAAAAACCTCTGCCCCTTATCTTTTGTCGATGTCCCGGAGCGCGCGTACTTTGATGGCATTTTGGGAGTATATGAGCTCAATCGCGTGGAGTTGCTGCGGGATGTGTTCATCTGGGCCTACCAGCGATCCGCGGCGCGTTATTCCGCCATCCGGCAGTCCATGGGGGAACCCGACTCTTTCCGCTTGCGCTATAGCCGGCAAATTGCTGCGCTGATTCAAGCCGTCGTCCGCGAATGTATGAACAAGCGTAAAGCCGGGCAAGCCATCAAGCAGTTTACGGATGCAAACGTCGATGCCATAGACCGGCACCGGTTTATCGAAGTGACCGAGACGGAATTGATGGGCATGCACGAGGGCAATTTCGCGCGTTACCAGATACGGCCTTTCGAGTATCAGGCATGGAAGGAAGTCTGGGTGAAATCGAGTGGCGGATGAGTCGATAAAGCTGAGAGAAATTCTCGCTATCCTCGAAACTACTTTAATGTGCGTTCCCGCAGGAACGCCCATCTTAGTTGAAATAGAAATGGGGCTGAAAAAAATTTCGACGCGGGTCTTTCCTTGAATTACCAGGAAACTCTAATTACCTCTCCAAATTTCCCGCCGACCTTCCATGCATCTTTTAATCTTGCCGGGTTCCATGACTGCGTCAATCGGAAATGGAAACACTTCGAAACCAAAACTCAAATCCATTTCCATGCTCGAACCGAACGCTCGCAAAGAAGCATTTAGCGTATCGCTAAATTGACTCAGGTTAAGCCTTTCGTAATAGCCCTCTTCCGCCAGCACAGCAAGCCGCACTTTGGTGGCATTCAATATTGGCTGGACATTGGAGTCCTAGCCCAGGTCCTTTTGTCGCTTCTTCGACCAGAGCAACAATAGCCCGTACAGAACACATTCGACCGCCGCATATAGCGGGGTATCACTACCCACCTTCAATTCCACCAACGAATAGGATGTGGGGCTTTCGCGTGACACAAGATCAACTCTGGAACGCCGGTCGGCGCGGGGACTCATTACACCCGAAGCAGTTGGCATCTGGTTGGACCAGTTATCGCCCATGGCCCTGACAATAGCGCGCTCCAGGGTCACTTCCGGGCTGGGATTATATGGTGCTGTCTCAAGATGCCGTTTCCAGCGCCAATTTTGCTTCGACGCTGAGGATCGGCCGGCTTGTTTGGCTGCCATCCAGTCACGGTCAAGGCGATTGAGCACTTCAATAAGGAAATTTTCCGTGCCGATGATGGATGTCTGGCGTTCACTCAGGGCCAAGGCAGCTGCGCGGTGCCTGCAGTGCGGCGGACTGCCCTTGGGTTCTGGTTTCAACCACTTGTCGACCTCGACATTCATGCGCCCAAGGATGCCCACTGATGCCTACCGGTCGAGGTAATCTGGGTTGCCCACAGACCAACCCAGGTAAAGTCCTACGCCGTCAAATTCACCTGCTTTGGCAACGCTGTCTGGCTCAGCCCTGATTCCATAGAGATACGCAAAGGATGCGTAATCGGCAAAACCCTCCAGCGATTTGCTGAAAGAATGGACCAGCATCAGCGCACGTTGAGCGCCGAACCGCCGGGCCTCGATAAGCGCCGAGGCGGTCCGATGCAGCAATTGATAACCAATGCGACCGACCTCATTGCGCTCCAGGCGCAGAAGACCGCAAAGATAATTCAGGCGCTCCAGTTCCCCAAGGGTGGACTCTTTGAAACGCTCATCAACCGACTTGTCAAAGGGCTCAGAAACTTTGCCTTCAATTGCGATCGTCACCAGGCCTTCGATACCGCGCGCAAGAACAAAAATATCATTCTGCGATGGCCGTTGCCCTCCGGGCAGAGGAACTTCGTATTCGGGAAATCCCAGCAAGAACTCCAGATCGGTGAAGGGTGATAATCCGGAGCCCTCCAACGTAGATTGAACTTCGGCAGGGAAGCCTTTCGCTTCAGTCCAGCTGTATGCGATTGACTTGGCAGAGAAGCCCGTTTTCCAGTGATAAGGTTTGGCAAGCAGCTTTTGCCATTCTTCCGGGTGATCTGCAGGAGCGAAAAACTTGGGCATGATTTCCAGTGTAGCGGAAAGTGGATGGTGTTTAGTGAGCTCATGAGCGAATCGAGTCCTCGCACACCCAATCAATTAGTAGCGAAAAGGGCCAGCGAAAAGGGGCCGGATACAATTTTGCTTGCCGAAAATGAAGTGGTCCGCCAAATCTGGAAACCCCGGTTCCTGCCAGATATTTTCGCTATCCTCGAATTAACTTTAGTGTGCGTTCCCGCAGGAACGCCTCATCATTAGTCTGTGGTACCATAACATGGTACTACTTTCCATTACGGAGCTATTGCCAGCATTCGGAAATGGTTTGAGATTTACGAGGTGAAGCCATGAATATTATGGAAGTCGACGGGTTTAAGGCGAAAATTGAATACGATCCAGAACTCGACCAGTTTCGAGGCGAGATTCTTGGGCTCAATGGAAGCGCCGATTTCTATGGGAAATCTCCCACAGTGCTTCGGAAAGAATTCAGGAATTCTCTGAAGGTGTTTCTGGAAGTTTGTAAAGAAAAGCACATTAGCCCAACCAGGGAATTCTCAGGCAAATTCAACCTCAGAATTCCGCCAGGGCTGCACAGTGCGATTGCGGCGCGCGCCTCAGCAGAGGACAAGAGCATCAATCAGTGGGTTTCAGAGGTTCTCAGGTATTCAGTGAAGGAATGAAGCCGAAGTTGTCACCGGCCAAAAAAATGGATCGGATTCGCGATTACCTTTCACAGCGACAACCACCGGCCTAACCCCAAGCGATCGCTTTACCTGCCCGCTATCCTCGAATCTACTTTAAAGTGCGTTCCCGCGGGAACGCCCGGCTGTGTGGTAGGTCACCCTGCCCTTTTGAACTGCTAATAGCGGCCCAGTACTATCCGATCCGGTCCCACCTATATTTTTCTGAGATGCTGCTGAATCCAGGGCAGCAGATGCTCATAATCGCACTGGCCCTGCTCAAGCGAGTGGATGATGAACTCATACCCGGCATTCGCTTCGACCGCGAGTTTCCAGCCATTGAGGCGCAGAAAGATATCGCAGGCAAAAAATGCTATGCGCTTGTTGCCGTCCACAAAAGCGTGATTAATGATCAGCGATTCAAACAATGCCGCGGCCATCTGCGCGAGGTCTTCGTAGTAGCCGGTTTGTGGGCGAAACAGCGCGCTTTCCAACAGGCCTTTGTCGCGCAGTCCCGCCACCCCGCCAAATTTGTCTATCAGGCGTTGCTGAATTGCGCTGGCTTCATCGAGCGACAGGAACTGCGTGACCTCATTGGGGGCCTCATTCGGCAAGTCGGCGACCCAATTCCTCGTTTTCCTTTATGGAATCTTCCAGGTGAGACAGCACCGCCGGCCGCAGCCGGCGTTTGCGCACATAGTCGGCAACCGCTTCAGACAACAGCCCGGCAATGCTCTGCTGCGACTCGGAGGCAATCGCCTGCAGGGCTTCCCATTCGCGTTGCTCGACTTTGGAACTGATCTTGATCTTGGCCATTAAACGAGGTTATCAGGACATGTCATGACTCGTCAAGCAAGCGAACCGAACTACTCCACCGTAACCGACTTGGCCAGATTGCGCGGCTGGTCTACATCCGTACCGCGCAACACCGCTACGTGATAGGCCAGTAACTGCAGCGGCAGGGTCAGCACCACCGGAGCAACCAATGGGCCGCCGGTGTCGAGTTCCAGGATTTCGCCATGCCGTTGTTTGAGGCTGGCGCCCGCCTGGGCATCGGCAATGACCAGCATTTCCCCGCCCCGGGCGCGCACTTCTTCAATGTTGCTGATCAGCTTTTGCAACAAGTGGTTGTTGGGTGCCACAGCAATCACCGGCATGTCGCGATCAACCAGCGCCAATGGACCGTGTTTGAGCTCACCGGCAGGATAGGCTTCCGCATGGATATAGGAAATTTCCTTGAGCTTGAGCGCGCCTTCCATGGCAATCGGGTAGTGGCTACCCCGCCCGAGGAACAGGGCATGCTGCTTGTCTACGAATTTCTCAGCCAGCAGCTTGATGCGTTCATCCAGCGCCAAAGCCTGGTTAAGTTTTTCGGGCAGGCCGTGCAGCTCAGCTACCCAGCCCTGCACAGCCGTTTTGTCGGCTCCGTTCAACTGGGCCAGTGTCAACACCAGCAATTGCAGTGACACCAGTTGGGTGGTGAAAGCCTTGGTTGAAGCCACGCCGATTTCCAGCCCGGCCCGGGTCATCAGGATATGATCTGCGGCACGGACGATGGAGCTTTCAGGCACATTACAAATGGCCAGCGTCGCAAGGTAGCCCGATTCCTTCGCGTGCCGCAATGCCGCCAGGGTATCGGCCGTTTCTCCCGACTGTGACACAACCACAAACAGGGTATCCGCCGGCACGACCGGGTTACGGTAGCGGTACTCGCTTGCCACCTCGACCATGCACGGGATACCCGCCAGTTGTTCCAGTTGATAACGGGCCACCAGACCGGCGTGATAGCTGGTCCCGCAGGCCACGATGTGCACATTGCGAACGCGGCTCAGCATGGCGTCTGCCCCCACCCCGAAGATATTGGGCAGGACATGATCCACGCCGATCCGCCCTTCCAAAGTTTCCGCCACGACCTGCGGTTGCTCGAATATCTCTTTTTGCATGTAGTGGCGGTAGTCACCCAGCTGCACTGCATCCGCGCTTACATCGGCTTCCTTGACTGGCCGCTCCGCGGGTCTGTCATCGCGGTCACGGATTTGATACCCCGCAGTATCAATGCGCACCACGTCGCCTTCTTCCAGGTAGACAAAGCGGTTGGTTACCGGCAACAAAGGATGGATATCCGAGGCGAGAAAATTTTCATTAAAGCCCAGTCCCAGCACCATGGGGCTGCCCACGCGGGCGCCGACCACCACGCCGGGCTCGCTGGAACTTAACACTGCGATGGCAAACGCGCCGCGCAAACGTTTCGCGGCTTTACGCACAGCAGCAAACAGGTCGTTCCCCTCGCTCATCAGCTGGTTGACGAGGTGCGCCATCACCTCGGTATCCGTGTCCGAGGTGAATGCATAGCCCCGGCTTTCCAGCTCGGTGCGCAACTCGTCATGATTCTCGATGATGCCGTTGTGGATCAAAGCCACATCTTCGCGTGACATCAGGGGATGGGCATTACTGGTATTGGGCACGCCATGCGTAGCCCAGCGCGTGTGGGCAATTCCGCATTCACCCTGCAAGGGGCTTTCCCGCAGCAGTGTTTCCAGTTCCCTGACCTTGCCATAGGTACGCAGGCGCTTGAGGCCGGCGCCATTTTGCATGGCGATACCGGCAGAGTCGTAGCCACGGTATTCCAGTGCTCTCAATCCGGACATCAGGATTTCCACCACATCACGATGCGCGCTGGCCGCTACAATCCCGCACATGGCCACTCCTCCCTGCTGAACAACAATCGCAGGCTCACGGTTTTGCCTTTTTTTGCGGGCGTGTCCAGCCTGGCAGAGTGGTCTGCGGAGCCCGGCTGACGGTGAGTTCACCAGGCGGAGCATCCTTGCTGATGGTAGAACCCGCACCGATTGTCGCTCCGCGGCCAATGGTAACGGGCGCGACGAGCTGCGTATCCGACCCAATAAAAACATCGTCCTCGATGCGGGTCAGGTGTTTGTTGGCCCCATCGTAGTTGCAGGTGATGGTGCCTGCGCCGATATTGACCCGGTCGCCAACTTCGGCATCGCCTACGTAACTGAGGTGATTGGCCTTGCTCCCCTCACCCATGCGAGTGTTCTTGACCTCGACAAAGTTTCCGATGCGGGACCCTTCCGCCAATTCAGTTCCCGGCCGCAAGCGCGCAAACGGTCCGATTTCGCACGCACCGGAGGTGCGTACACCTTCCAGAATGCTGTACGCGTGCACTACGGTTCCTGCGGCCAGTTGACAGTCTTTCAGCAGGCACCCCGGTCCCAGAGATACCCGGTCACCCAGTTCGACGTTTCCTTCCAACACCACATTGATGTCTATGCATACGTCCCGACCAGCCTGGATATGCCCGCGTACATCGATCCGCGCCGGGTCAATAATCTGCACGCCGTCTTCCATCAGCTGGGCAGCAGCACGCTGGCGGTAGCGCTGTTCCAGCGCCGCCATCTGCCGCCGGTCATTGGCGCCCTGCAAATCCAGCGGATCCGGGGCCAACACGCCCTGGATCTCCTTGCCTTCGCTGTGCGCCATGGCAAAAATGTCGGTCAGGTAGTATTCCTGTTTGCTGTTGTCGCAGCCAAGCTGCTCCAGCCACCTGCGTAGTTCAGGAGCTTCGGACAGGATAATGCCGGTGTTAACCTCCTTGATTCCCCACTGTGCCGGCGTAGCGTCACGGTCCTCGACGATGCCGGCGATGCGCCCGATCCGATCACGTTCGATACGGCCATAACCGCGTGGCTTGGCCAGTTCCATGGTTAGTACTGTCAGCGGCACCGGTCGGCCTGAGGTCAGTTCGCGCAGCACAGCGGCGGGAATGAGGGGGTGATCCCCGAGCAGGACCAGAACGCGGGCATCATCCGGAATGGCGGGCATGGCCTGCGCCACAGCGTGGCCGGTACCGCGCCGCTCATGCTGGATCACCCAGTTGACCTGGAATTCACTGCAGGCCTGCTTTACCTGCTCGGAACCACTGCCGATCACTACGTGGATGGCGGCCGGTTCGATGCTGGCGGCAGTCTCAAGCAAATGGACCAGCATGGGCCTGCCGCCTATGCGGTGCAGCACCTTGGGCAAAGTGGATTTCATCCGCGTGCCTTCGCCGGCGGCAAGAATCACGATGTGAAGTGGTTTGTGCATATCCTGGGGCAAGTTTCTCTCGCTGCAGATTTCCGGTCAGCCCGGCTGCAACAGTATAGCCGGATACCTTTTATGGCACTATTTGACGCGGGAACCTATGACGACGCGAGCATACAAGGTAAGCCATAGTGAATTCTGGCAAAGTGCGGAAAATGTCCGGGCAGTTAACACTGGGTGCAGCCTCGCGCCGGGTGCTGCTGTCGCTGGCCTTGCTGCAAGCCGGCTTGCTGCAGGCAGAGCAGCAACCCGAACCCGCCTCCACCAGCATGAACAACGGCCAACTGCTGCTGCAGGGCGTGCCGGATATCCCCGCCAGCGTGCTTACCCGGGTACAGCAATACCAGAATGTCCGAACCGCCACGTTTCTCGACTGGACTGAAGATGGGAGAGGCATGTACATACGCACCCGCTTCAACCTTACCGACCAGATCCACCGGGTGGATTTCCCCGGTGGCGCACGACAGCAGCTGACTTTTTTTGAAGATCCGGTCGGCGAGGTCGCGCGGCAAAACAAAGGTCGCAACCTGGCCCTGACCATGGACAAGGGTGGCAGCGAGTTCAGCCAGGTGTTTCTGTTGGACCCCGAATCGGCCCTGGCGAGCCTGGTGTCCGACGGGTCTTCGCGCAACACCCATATCGTGTGGGATGAGTCTGGGACACGGTTGGCTTACCATTCAACCCGGCGCAATGGAAGCAGCAATGATATCTGGCTGATGGACATCGCCACCATTGAATCCGCCCACCCGGTGCTGGTGTCTCCCGATGCGAGCTTGTGGTTCCCGGTTGATTTCACCACTGATGGCAACTTCATGCTGGTGCAGCAGTTTGTCTCCGCAGCCGATTCACGGATTTACCTGCTGGATATCAACAGCGGCGAGCGGCGATTGCTGGCCGGTAGTGCTGACTTTCCTTCGGCCAACCGGGCGGTGGTGCTGGATCGTAAAAACGAAGGCTTTTACCTGATCAGCAACAGCCGCAGACTGGGAGCAGAGCTCGCATGGCAGTCATTGCTAGCGGGCAGCGAGGCACAATTCATATCCGGCGCCATACCCTGGGACGTCAGCGAATTTGCCCTCTCACCGGACGGGCGCCGCGGCGCATTTATTACCAACGAGGATGGCCTCAGCAAGCTCTACCTGCTCAATACGCGCAGCCAGCGGTATTCACTGCTGGGCAACATGCCGCCTGGAGTAATCAGCCGCCTGAGTTTCAACCAGGACAATCTGAGACTGGCCATGACACTGAGCACGTCCCAGACGCCCAGCGACGTATTCGTCATGCTGTTGGGTAAGTCTCCCGAACAAGCGCTATCTCTGCAGCGCTGGACTAAAAGCGAAGTAGGCGGATTGGATACGACCCGGTTCGTTGTGCCGGAACTGATTCGCTACCCCACGTTTGACCTGGACCATGACAAGCAGCGCGAGATTCCCGCCTTTGTCTACCGGCCTGCCGGCCAGGGGCCGTTTCCCGTGATCGTGCTCATTCATGGCGGGCCTGAAAGCCAGTACCGTCCGGATTTTTCCAGCACGGTACAAATGTGGGTGGCAGAGCTTGGAGCGGCAGTCATTGCGCCCAATGTTCGCGGTTCCCTGGGCTACGGCATGGACTACCTGTCACTGGACGATGGGTACCAGCGTGAAGATGCAGTAAAGGATATTGGGGCGCTGTTGGATTGGATAGCCAGCCAGCCCGATTTTGATCAAGGCCGAGTCGCGGTGTATGGCGCCAGTTATGGCGGTTACATGGCCTTGGCTGCAGCCGCACACTATGCAAGCCGGCTCAAAGCTGCCGTTGATGTCGTTGGCATCAGCAACTTCGTCACCTTCCTGGAAAGCACCCAGGATTACCGCCGTGACCTGCGCAGGGTTGAATACGGCGACGAACGCGACCCGGGAATGAGAGCTTTCCTGCAAGGCATCAGCCCGCTGGGCCAGGTGAGCCGGATCTCCCTGCCCCTGCTGGTGGTGCAGGGGCAGAACGACCCGCGGGTGCCCGTGACCGAAGCGCAGCAGATAGTCACGGCTTTGCGCCAGCAGGGAAATCCGGTCTGGTACATCAATGCCCTGAACGAAGGCCATGGCTATGACCGCAAAGAAAACCGTGATATCTACCAACAAGCTGCCATGATGTTCCTGCAGCGCTACCTGATCGAGTGAGTTTCTGGCATGGAACAAGTGAATAAAATCTGGAATTTAACCCTGTTCAGCTTCGGCGAAGGCGTAGACATTACCTTCGGCCATGCCGTAACGGTGATCGTATTTGTATCTCTGGCCTTATTGCTGGCAAAGTTTCTTTCCCGGCTACTGGCACGACAAATGCAGCGCGGAAACGTCGATCCCAATGCCATCCAGACCATCGTGCGCCTGTTTTACTGGCTGTTTGTCATTCTCACGACCATCAGTGCGCTGGCCATGCTGGAAATCCCCGTAGCCCAGCTCGCGTTCATCAGCGGCGGCCTGGCCATAGGCGTGGGACTTGGCGCCCAGAGCATCATCAACAATCTCATCAGCAGCTGGATCCTGATGTCCGAGAAACCGGTACGAATTGGTGACTTTATCGAAATCGACCAGCATATGGGCGTGGTGGAACGCATTGGTAACCGCTCCACCCGCATCCGGCGAGTTGATGGCGTGCATTTGCTGGTACCCAACAGCCAGATGCTGGAACGCATGGTGGTGAATTGGACCCTGATAGACCATCGTTTCCGTGCGTCAGTCCGGGTGGGCGTGTCATATGGCTCTCCGGTTGAGCGCGTGACCGAATTGATCCATGCAGCCGCCATGGCCGAACGGGAAGTGCTGGCTGATCCCAGGCCGGTCGTGATTTTCGAGGATTTCGGCGAAAGCGCGATGATTTTCGACCTGTATTTCTGGTGTGATATCCGTTCCGGTGGAGAGCTGCGCGCGATTCGCAGCAATGTTCGTTTCGGCATCGAGCGCTTGTTCCGGGAAAACGGCATTGTGATTGCCTACCCGCAACGGAACATTCATCTGGATACTTCCCGGCCGCTGGAGGTCCGTCTGCAGGAGCGGGAGAGCAGTGCGGGGGATGTCTAGAACATCGAAGAATCGTCGATCTGTTCCATTGCAGCGGCAGTGCGCGTGGGGATGAAATCACCCGTGACCATCTGGTCATAGGCCAATCCCGGGCCAACCATGGGGTAAACCCCGGCATCAGGATCAATGATGACTTCGAGAAACGCCGGGCCTGGAAATTCCAGCCATTCACGAATCATTCCTTGCATATCGTTCTTGTTATCCAGGCGACGGGCGAATTCATACCCGTCGGCCTCGGCAGCCTTCACGAAATCTTTCTTGCGCAGTGATTTGTCGCTGGCCGACAGCCTGCCCTTGTAGTACAGCTTCTGCCACTGTTTCACCATGCCGTCGCCAAAGTTGTTCAGCACCAGCACTTTGACCGGTAGCTCATAGGTGGTGACCGTTTCAAGCTCACCGAGGTTCATGCGAATGCTGGCATCACCATCGACATCGATAACCAGCAAGCCGGGTTGGGCAAACTGTGCCCCGATGGCAGCAGGTAACCCGAAGCCCATCGTGCCCATGCTGCCGGAGGTCAGCCACAAGCGCGGATGACGGAAATCAAAATACTGCGCAGCCCACATCTGGTGCTGCCCGACTCCCGTGGAAATGATGGCCTGGCCGGCGGTGATCTCGTTGATCGCCTCGATCACGGCGTAGGGCTGGATCAACTCGCAGTCCCTGTCGTAATTGAGTGCGTAGATGGCTTTTAAGGCAGCAACTTCCTTGTGCCATGCAGTGAAATCGGGCGCAATGCGCTCGCGTTGACCGTATGCTGTGATGGTCCGCAGGTCTTCCTTCATGACTCCCACCTGGAACCAGTCAACGGATTTCACCTTGCCGATTTCCGAGGGATCGATGTCAAACTGGGCAATGTGCCGCGCGCGCGGGGCAAACTTGGCCGGAACCCCGGCCACGCGGTCATCAAACCGGGCGCCCACTGCAATGAGGAAATCACAGTCGTCTACCGCATAGTTGGCGCTGGCCGTGCCATGCATACCCAGCATGTGCAGCGCAAGCGCCTCGGTCGTATCGAATGCACCAATGCCCATCAATGTGGTGGTGACCGGAATGCGGAACTGGTGAGCAAATTCCCGCAAGGCTTCCGCAGCGTTGCCATTGATGACGCCGCCACCGGCATAAATCAGGGGCCTCTTGCTGGCCTGCAACATGTCAAAAAATGCCTTGCAGCTTTCCTCGCCAAGGCGCTGTTCCGCCACCGCCTGCATACGCTTGCGATAGCCTCTTACGGGCAGGAGGCCTCCACCCTGGAACATGCCGGTCCAATTCTGCACGTCCTTAGGCAAGTCGACCACCACCGGCCCGGGCCGGCCACCGCGCGCAATCTCGAATGCTGTGCGCATGGTGGACTCCAGCTTGGCCGGGTCGGTCACGAGGAACGTGTGCTTGGCCACAGGTCCGAGGCAACTCGACACCGGCGCCTCCTGGAACGCATCAGTGCCAATGGCATGGGTAGGCACCTGGCCGCAAATCACCACGATGGGCGTGGAATCGGCCATGCAGTCACGCACCGGGGTCACGGTATTGGTCGCACCAGGCCCAGAAGTTACCAGCACCACGCCGACTTTGCCGCTGGCGCGGGCATAGCCCGATGCCATGAAGCCTGCACCCTGCTCGTTGGCCGGCACGATCAGGGGCATGGGCTCGACGCCATCCCTGCCCTTGTGCGTGGTGTTGTAACGGAACACCGCGTCATAGGTTGGAAGAATGGCCCCGCCACTGTAGCCAAAAATAATACTCACGCCCTCATCCGCCAGGACCTGGACTATCATGTCGGCCCCACTCATTTGAGTGCCCGCCAAGGGGTGGCTTGCCACTTCAGCTGTTTGCCTGCCTGGATCCATAAACCTTTGTTGCCCGTGCGCCAGAAGCATGTGGGTTCAGTGTCGGGTAATCAAAACCGCATTGCAATACCCCTGAATCTGCGCCAACATTCAGAGTTCGTCTTTATCCCGCTGCGTAAACGTGATCAAATAAATCGTGCGACACATCATTTCAATACTGCTACAGAACGAAGCCGGCGCGCTGTCGCGGGTTGCTACCCTGTTTTCTTCCCGCGGTTACAACATCGAATCCCTCAGCGTGGCCCCGACCGAGCATGTTGAATTGTCCCGGCTGACTCTGGTCACCACCGGATCCGACAAGGTCATCGAGCAGATCAACAAGCAACTGGAAAAGCTGGTGGACGTGGTCAAGATTGCCGACATGACCAAGAACCCGCACATAGAGCGGGAGCTGTTGTTGATGAAGCTGAAGGTGTCTGCCGGGGCGGAACAGCAATTGGCAGACCTCGTTGCTGCCAGTGGCGCGCGCGCGCTGGATGACAGCCCCGATACCTATACGCTGGAACTGACCGGCGCCAACGAACACATGGACCGCTTCATTGAACGCGTGAGCGCCTGCGCAGAAATCCTGGCAGTGGTTCGCAGTGGCGCCATGGCGATTGCGCGTGGTCCCAAAGTGCTTAAGGCCGGCTGAACTCCGATGAGCTTAGAGGTAAAAAAAGCCCGGGCTGACCCGGGCTTTTCTGTTGAGCATATTTTTCTGCTCAGAACTGCCGGGTTACCTCGATGCCATAAGTACGCAAGGAAGACGGGTGGATGAAGGATCCACCGAACTCCGGCGCCGGGATGACTTCCTGCAAAATCTTTTCATTGGTGAGGTTACGGCCCCACAGGGTGAACAACCAATTGTCGTTGCTGAAGATCATGCGTGCGTCGGTGGTGTTGTAAGCGTCACGCCGGGCCTTGCTCAGATTGGAATCAATACCAGGACCAAAGAACACCTGCCAGATGGTAGGAACTTCCTCACCCTGCAGGGTGTGGAACCACATCTTGCCAACATAGCGCCAGTCCACGCGGAACATGAAGTTCCAGTTGTCGTTCATGGGCAGGTCCAGTTGACCGCCGAGGTTATAGGTTTGCGGTGGCGCCTGCGGCATGTCATTACCCACCGACAGCGGGCGATTGATGTTTTCCTTGATCTCGCTGTTGAGCAGACCAAGGCCGCCATACAACCTGAGGTAGTCGGTAGCAGCAAAATCAAAATTCGCTTCCCAGCCACTGATCGAAGCCTTGTCGATCGTGGTTACAACACGCATCAGCCCAAACGGACCAGCGAAGAACTCGAAGAACTGGTTATCATCAATTGATGTATTGAAGTAGGCGCCGGTAAGACGCAGGCGGTTATCCATCAGCAGGGTCTTGACACCAATTTCCCAACTGTCGGTGACTTCCTTGGGATACTCATCCGTGATTGTCAGCTGTGAATTAACCAACTCACCCGGCCCCCCGTAGCCGACGTTGTACCAGTAATTGATCAGGTCCTCGCTGCCGACGGAATTGAATCCGCCGCTGCGAAAACCCCTGCCCCAGCTGGCATACGTCGTGACACTATCAGTGGCTTCCCAGGTCCAGGTGAATTTGGGCTGCCATTCGCTGAAACTGGCTTTGCGGTCGGGAACGCCGTTGGGATACTGGTTAAACGCCGGATTGATCGGCTGCCCGGCCAGGTTGATGTTGTACCCGGATGAATCCACGTTGGGCACCTGGTTGTGGTCCTTGCGGTCCTCTTTGTCATAGCGCAAAGCAAAGGCCAGCTCCATGTTGTCCATGACATCGAACTCAAGTTGCCCGTAGCCCGAATACACATCGGTGGTGAAGGTATCCCAGAACACGAGGTCCGAGGGATTCTTCCCGCTGGGCGGCACATAGGGCTGCCGTGCAAACCCTTTGCCGAGGTCGGCGCCATAATTTACGACGACTTCCCGGTCGATGTTGAGGTAATACATGCCAGCGATCCAGCGGATTTTCTGGTCCTCCGGTGAAGTCAGGCGCAACTCGAAACTCAGATCGCTCTGGTTGCGTTCCTGGTATTGATAGCCATCGCAGGTGGTGGGGGTATAGGGGCCATAAACGCCGACGAAATTGGCGCCTGGAGGTAATACCAGGAATGGCTGCAGGGGCGGGCCAAACAGATCAGGCCGGGTGAAGCTGTTCAGTGGCAATCGCGAACTCTGGCAGGCATCGGTCAGTTCGTAACCGTAAAACGTGGCGCTGGTGCCATCCGACAACAGGTACTCGTCCAGGTCGTTGTAGGCGGCAATAAAAGTCGTGGTAAAGGCGTCTTGTTCCCAGTCCATCTTGGCGGAAAAATTACTGGTGGTTTGCTTGTTTTCGCCGGGTACGTTAAAAGCAAATATGAAATCGTGATCATTCACGTCCGCATAGAATTGGTCACTGCCAAGGAAGGGCACAAAAGCGGGGATGGCAAACACGGCATTGAAATTGATTGCGCCGCCCTTTGCCTGGGCATAATTGGCATGAAAATCGACAGTAACATCATCGGTCGGCTCCCAGATCATCCGCCCCCTGACGCCTGCGTTTTCCAGGTAATCTACCTCGCCACCCTGCCCGGTAAGGGCATTGGTGTAATCGCCATTCGTGCTGTCGTAGTAAGCCACCAGGCTGGCTGCCAGCTTGTTGTCGACCAGTGGCCCGCTGACCATTGCAGTGCCACCCCAGGTTTGGTTATTGCCATATTTGCCCACGAACCTGGACTCTTGTTCATAGCTTGGCTTCATCGTGTCGACAATAATGGCTCCCGCTACCGCGTTACGTCCATACAAGGCACCCTGGGGGCCTTTAAGCACTTCGATCTGCTCAATATCAACCAGTTGCTGGTTGAAGGCGTTCGGATTGGTAAGGAGCACACCATCGACCACGTAGGCAAAAGTGGATTCAGCATCGCGGGTAGACACGATGCCACGGATGCTGACCTGGGTATCACCGAAATTGGCGGTGTTCACCAGAGTTACGTTGGGGATCAGGGAAATAAAGTCCTTGGGGCGTTCGATGCCTGCGTCGAGAACATCCTGAACACCGAAAGCCACCACGGAGATCGGCACATCCTGAAGGTTCTCTGTGCGCTTTCGGGCAGTAACGGTAATTTCTTCAAGAGCAGCCTGGGCATAAACGCTGGTAACAAAAAAAGTGCTCAGGCTGGCTAAAAAACAGGCATTCCAGGTCGATTTTTTCATTGCCTTACTCCCCACACCGGGTGAACTGCATTGAGTATTCAGTCCCTGACTTAATTCTCAGAGGTCATTTATCATTTTTTTAACTTGTTTCAACTTTAGCACATCAGCGTACTTTGCGGCTAGATCAAACAGGCTGGCGGCGTGGGCCTCCGGATTGCGATCTCCCACGGCTTCGCGCACCACCACCACCGGGTAGTCATGTTGTAAACCATCCACGACTGTGGCGCGCACACAGCCGCTGGTGGTCAGGCCGGCTATGACCAGGGAGTCCACCTTGTGTTTTTTCAATTCTTGCTGCAGGCGTGACCGAAAAAAGCCACTGGCCCATTGCTTTTCGATGACGGTTTCAACCGCCCCGGGAGTAAGGCGGGGGTCAACCTTGACCCATTCGGAATCGGCAGTGAGCACATCAAGGGCCGGCAGGCGGTTGCGAAAAACCCGCGCCTGGCTGTCATCGTGATAAACCACTGTGGTGAAAAATACCGGGAGTTTTTTTGCCCGAAAGGCGTCCAGCAAGATCCGGCAGGCTGCAACCACCTCGTCGACCGGCGAACCCAGCGGGCAGGCCGGGTCGGTAAACCCGCGGGTCATGTCAACCAATACCAGGGCCGGACGTTTACCCAGACCCTGCGATTGACGTTCCAGGTCTGGCATCAGCCGCGGCTAAACGTCGGTTGTTGCGGTGGGTCCAGGTGCGTTTCAGCCTTGCAGCGGGCTTTGATCTCTTCGATCGTACCGCCGAAATTGAACATGCCGAATTCACCGCGCAGCGTACGCAGTTTGGCCCGCAGCGCTTGTGTTGCCGGCGCATCCACCGATTCATCGGCGGCAATCACCACGCCATAGCGTTGCGCGCCTTCCGCGCTGACCAGACCGCGGTCTACATCGGCCTTGACCAACGCCGCATCGCGTTCATAAGGGTCGCCCCAACCACCACCACCCCAGGTATTGAAATACAGCAGGTCGCCTTTGCGCACCTTGATGCCCTCCGACTTGGAGGGTAGCCAGGTTTCCGTACCGTCCGCACGCACCAGGCGCTTGCTGGAGCGCATACCGGGTTCGCCACCGCGCACGCCCCAGGGGTAGGTTAGCCAGCGCTCGTCGTGCACGGACACCGTGCCATCGACCAGGAATCGGTACGCCACGGACAGTCCGTTGCCACCGCGGTGTAAACCAGCACCACCGGAATCGGCAATGCAGTCGTAGCGCTCGATACGCAGGGGGAAATACGCTTCGATGAATTCGTTGGGCACATTGGTGAAACCCGGCCACAGGGAATGCCCGTCCGGGCCGTCCCCGGCCGGCCGGCCGGGGATGCCGCCGAAACCGATCTGGAAAAGCTGGAACCATTCACCTTTGTCGTCATAGCCGGCGAAAAACAGGTGGGGGGAATCAGAAAAACCGGCGGCATTGATGTAGTCCGGCGCACTTTGCCCCAACAAGCCACCCATGACGTCAAAAATCCGCCCCAATGCATGGGTACGTCCGGACAGGGCTGCCGGGAACCTGGGTTTGAGCAGCGTGCCTTGCGGAATGCGCACATCGACCAACTCGTAGAAACCGTCGTTGAACAGGATCTGCGGATCGACCAGGTTGATGGTAAAGGAGCCGAAAAACATCTTGAACATATCTTCGTTGAGGTAGAAGTTGATCGAGCTTTGCGCCTGTGGGTCAGTGCCGGCAAAATCAAAAATAGCCTTGGACCCTTCGCGCCACAGTTTGCAACGAATCTTGTACGGCCCCATGCCCACGCCATCGTCGCAGACGTAGTCTTCAAACACCCGCGGCTCTTCGGGCACGAGCATCTCAATGATGGCCTTCATCGCGAGGTAATTGCGCTCCAGCATGATTTCCATGGTGGAATAGAAAACGTCATCGCCAAAGCGACGCGAAATCTCGGTGCAGCGTCGCGCTGCTGTTTTGCAGGCCGCTACCAGTGCATTGAGATCAAAGCGATTCCACTGCGGTGTGCGCACGTTGTGCAGGATCAGTTCCAGCACGTCCTCTTGCAATACACCTTGCTTGTACAGCTTGGTCGGTGGAATGCGGATGCCTTCCTGGTAGATGGTTTCAGCGCGGATGGGAATGGAGCCGGGCACCATGCCGCCGTTGTCTGACATGTGGCCAAACATCGCTGACCAGGCAATATGCCGCCCATCCTTGAAAATCGGCACCAGCACAATCCAGTCCGGCAAATGCGATACTGCCGCATTGCACATGTACGGATCGTTGGTGAGGATGATGTCGCCCTCATGGAGGTCGGCGTTATACGCCTCTGTGAAGCCACGTATGAAGGAACCAAACTGGCCAACGACCATTTTTCCATCTCGATTGGCAATCATCGGGAAGCAATCACCCTGCTCACGGATGCCCGGGCTCATGGCCGTACGAAACAGCACCGCATCCATTTCCACACGGGCATTGCGCAGCGCGTTTTCGATGATATCGACGGTGACCGTGTCCACTTCGATGCGGGAAAAAGGCGCGTTATTGGTTTGAACAATTCGTGTGGCCATGATTATTTGCCTCCTGCTGCGGCCGCAGTGATCAACAAATTGCCAATCGCATCCACGGTAGCCGTGTAGCCCGGCAATACCACGGTGGTGGCGTCCATTTCGCTGACAATCGCGGCGCCGCTGATCACCATGCCTTCACGCAACAGGTTGCGGTGGTAAATGCCAGCCTCATGCCAGTGCCCTTCATGGTAAATGCGCGAGTCGTGCGCTTTGCACTCATTCAGGCTTAAGCCTTCCTTGCCGACCCGCACTTCAGCAATGGCCCTGGACCGGGACTGCACTATGGCGCGGATCATGACCAGTTCGTGGTCTTCACCGAGGGCAAACGTAAACAGGTGCTCATGTTCCCGGTCGAATCGGTCCGTGAGGAATGCCAGGCCGTGCTGGCGCAAATCGGCTGCCGTAAATTCCATGGTGATCTGGAAAGCCTGCCCGACATAGCGAAGATCCGCCTGGTAGGTCGCTTCCTGTTTGTCTGCCGGGATACCATCAGCATTCAGTGACACGGCCGCACGCTCGCGCAGGTTTTCAAGATCGAGCAGGAGTTGCTCCACGGTGATGTCGGCCGCCCTGGATACGTAGGTGCGCGAAGCTTCATCCTGCACCGCGGTCGTCGCATCGCCATAGGCGCACAGTACGCCGGGTCCGGGGGGAATGATCACCGGCCAGGAGTCGGTCAGGATGCCCATGGCGTTGCCATGCAAAGGCCCGGCGCCGCCGAAGGCTATCAGGGCGAAATCACGCGGATCAAAACCCTGCTCTACGGAAACCAGCCGCAACGCGCCAAACATGGACTCATTGACGATCTTGATCATGCCCTCGGCCGCTTCCATCAAACCAATGCCCATGGCATCGGCAATCTTCTGCACCGCCGCCTCGGCTGCAGCCTTGTCGATGGCCATGTTGCCGCCCAGTTGGACATCAGACGGCAGGTAGCCCAAAACCACGTTGGCATCGCACACCGTGGCCTCGGTTCCGCCCTGCATGTAGGCCGCCGGGCCAGGCACGGCGCCTGCCGATTGCGGGCCGACACGCAAGGCCTTGGTCAACTGCGGTACGAAGGCAATGGACCCGCCTCCCGCGCCCACGGTGCGCACGTCCACCGAGGGTGCGCGGACGGTTACGTCCCCCACTCGCGTTTCCCGGCGTACCCTTGCCCTCGCTCCCTGGATCAACGCCACGTCGGTCGAGGTTCCACCCATGTCAAAGGTCAACACATCGTTGTAGCCGGCGCGGCTGGCGTAAAAAATGGCGCCCGCCACACCACCGGCCGGGCCGGACATCAGGAGGTTTACCGGCGATTCCGCAGCTGCGCGCGAGGAAGCAAGCCCTCCGTCAGAGCGCAGGATGGACAGTTGCACATCCTTGCCCATCAGCTTCTCCAGCGCAGCCTGCAAATTATTGATGTAGGTGGAAACTTCCGGATACACATAGGAGTTCACCACCGTGGTTTCGGTGCGCTCGTATTCCTGCATTTCCGGCACCACGTCGGATGAAATGGAGATGGGCACCTTGCCGAATATTTTGCGTGCTACGTCACGCGCCTGGCGCTCGTGCTCGCCATTTACATAGGCGTTGATAAAACAGATGGTCAGGGCTTCGACTTTATCCTTGGCCTTGAGCTTTTCCAGGCTGGTTCGCAAAGCAGCCTTGTCCAGCGGTCGCACCACCTCTCCATTGGCGGCGATGCGCTCTTCAGCTTCGATGGTCAGCTCCAGCGGAGCCAACAGGGGCCTCTTGACGTAGCTCACCCAGCCACCGAGCCCGCCGGGACAAAACGACCGCGCCACCTGCAGAACCTGCTTGAAGCCGCTGGTGGTGACCAGGCCAACCTTTGCGCCCTTGCCGGTCAAAACCGCATTAGTGGCCACCGTCGTGCCGTGCATCACGCGGTGAATTTTTTTCGGATCAACCCCTGATTCCTCGCAGATGCGCGCGATGCCGTTGAGTACGCCAATCGATGAATCGTGCGGTGTGGAAGGCACTTTGGCGGTATAGGTGGCGCCCGATTCTTCGTCGATCAGCAGCAGGTCAGTAAAGGTCCCGCCCACGTCAACGCCCAGTCGATAACTCATGCTTCTCTCCAGATCCCCAAAC
>JANLTO010000047.1:0-13363 GCA_031362985.1 Lysobacterales bacterium
GCCTCCCTGTGCCAGTGCGTGTTGTGTGTTGATTTGCTGAATGGCGTAAGCCGCAGGGATGTTGTCCGTTCCGATTTCATCGCGGATTGGCGCGATGGCAGTGCCCGTAGCACTGGCCGTGCGTAAGCGTTGTGCAATGTCGTTCAATTGTTGTTGCGAGACGTGTGGTTGCGTGGCATTGGGCATGATTTTACGCACCGTTCCCCATGTTGATGCCAAAAAAAGTTGCGGCGTTTTCCGCGAGAATTTTTCGCTTGGTGGCAGCGTTGATCACCGTCGCCTCGCGCACCAGTGAGCCCATTTTTTGTTCCCCCAGCGGGAAGGGGTAGTCAGTGCCAAGCATCACCCGATTTTCACCCATCTTGTCCACCAGCAAACGCAAAGCACCCTCATCGAATACAGCGCTGTCCAGAAAAAAGCGATCCAAGTAATGACTGGGTGGATGTTCCGATTTACCCCGCGCGATATCCCGGTTCAGCCAGGCGTTTTCCAGCCTGCCGAGCAGGAATACGAAGCTGCCTCCGCCATGCGCAAAACAAATCCTGAGATTATGCGGCAGGCGGTCGAAGGAGCCGCCAAGGATCATTGCAACAATGGAAAGCTGGGTCTCCGCCGGCATGGCCACGGTCCAACCCATCATGTAGCGGGCTGTGCGCTCACCACCCAGCATGTCCCAAGGGTGAACAAAAACCGGCATGTCTTCTGCGGCACAATGCGCGAGGAAAGTCACCAGCTCATCGTCGTCCAGATTTCTTGGCCCTACGTGGTTGCCGATTTGCACGCCCACATGTCCATTCGCCCTGGCCCGACTCACCTCACGGCACGACAGGTCCGTATCCTGCAACGGCACCTGCGCCATAGCGTGCAGGCGGCCTTTGCCACCGGTGCAAATCTGCAGCGCAGCATCATTGAACATCTGCGCACAGTAATAGGCCTGCTCAGCCGGGCGCTCATAAGCGAACAGTAGCGGCGTCGCGCACATGATCTGCGCATCGACTCCATCACGATCCATTTCTTCCAGCCGCCTGTCTGCATCCCAGCACGCTGTATATACCGGCCTGAAATCCTCGCTGCCGCGCATCAGCATGGCCTTGCCATCACCGGTGTGGCGCATCCACGGCCAATCCGGCGAGCCAAACTTCGCTTCGAGGTTTTCCCACTCCCGCGGCAGGAAATGCGTGTGAATATCCAGTACCTTCATGGTCTCATTGTATATATGCTTTAGTGGTAATTCAGGCTCTTATGTATTCATAGTACACTTTTTGCACTCAATCTACTATATTATGTATACAATTAGCTCATGAAAATTCCAACTTTGGCAGCTAAAGTGAGATATCAGTGATCCTGGCAAATTATATCGACGGGCAGTTCCTTGGCAGTGAACGCTTGTTTCCCAACATTAACCCGGTCGATGGCAGCCTGATTTGCCAGGTGGCGGAGGCCTCTGAAGACATGGTGGACCGAGCCGTCCTGGCAGCGCGGCGGGCACTCGGCGGAACCTGGGGTTCACTATCCACCAATGGACGTTGCGACCTTCTGCATGCGGTGGCCGATGGCATCACCCGGCGCTTTGACGAATTCGTCGAGGCCGAAATCGCCGATACAGGCAAACCCCTGGCTCAAGCACAAACCCTCGATATCCCCCGCGGCGCTGCCAATTTCAAGTTTTTTGCCGACCTGGCGCGCACTGCCGGCAACGAGTGTTTCGAAACCCAAACCGCCGATGGCCTCGCCCTGAACTATTCCGTGAGTAAACCTTTGGGCGTCGTGGGTGTAATCTCGCCATGGAACCTGCCGCTGTTGCTGCTCACCTGGAAGCTTGCACCGGCGCTGGCGGCCGGTAATACAATAGTTGCAAAACCATCGGAGGAAACTCCGTCTTCAGCGACTTTGCTTGCCGAGGTCATGCACAGCGCCGGCATTCCTCCCGGTGTATTCAACCTGGTCCACGGATTCGGCCCGGGATCAGCAGGTGAATTTCTCACCCGGCACCCGGGCGTGGATGCAATCACCTTCACCGGGGAATCCAGGACCGGCACAGCCATCATGAAAGCGGTGGCAGATACCGTAAAACCGGTGTCATTTGAACTGGGCGGCAAGAACGCAGCCATTGTATTTGAAGATGCCAACTTCGAAGCCGCCGTCAACGGCACTGCCAGATCTACCTTTACCAATTGCGGACAGGTGTGCCTCTGTACCGAACGGGTGTATGTACAGCGATCGATTTTCGATCGCTTTGTTGCCGCGCTGAAAGAAAAAGCCGAAGCCACTGTGATCGGCTATCCGCACGAGGAAGGCACTGCCATCGGTCCGCTGATTTCGCACAAGCACCGCGAGAAGGTGCTCTCGTACTATCAACTCGCGATGGACGAAGGGGCGACCGTGATTACCGGCGGCGGCGTGCCGGTGTTTGGTGATGTGCGTGACCAGGGCGCCTGGATCCAGCCCACCGTGCTCACCGGGCTGAGTGAACAAGCACGCTGCGTAAAAGAGGAAATTTTCGGACCGGTGTGCCATGTAGCGCCTTTCGATACCGAAGAAGAAGCCATTGCCATGGCCAACGACAGTCATTACGGACTGGCCGCAGCGGTCTGGACCACCAACCTGCAGCGCGCGCACAGCGTGGCGCGGCGCATCGAAGCGGGCATAGTCTGGGTCAATACCTGGTATTTGCGCGACCTGCGCACACCTTTTGGTGGAGTAAAGCTCTCTGGCATTGGCCGGGAGGGAGGGCTGCATTCACTGCGGTTTTACTCCGAGCCCACCAATATCTGCATCAAACTTTAAACCGTGTTTGCCAGGAAGAAATCATGAGTAACAAAGTATTGGAAGGCAGTGCAAAACCGCGCGGCACATTCCCGCACGTCAAACGCGTTGGTGACTTCATCTACGTCTCCGGCACCAGTTCGCGGCGTCCAGACAACAGTTTTTCTGGTGCGGAGGTTGACGAGATGGGCACTACAAAGCTGGACATCCGCACGCAAACCCGCGCCGTGATCGATAACATCGGCACGATACTGCAGGGCGTTGGCGCCAGCCTGAAGGATGTCATCGATGTGACCACCTTCCTGGTCAACATGAACGACTTCGGCGGCTACAACGAAGTCTATGCGGAATTTTTCGGCTATGACGGCCCGACCCGGACCACGGTTGCCGTGCACCAATTACCCCACCCTCACCTGCTGATTGAAATCAAGGCAGTGGCTTACCAACCAGGACCAAAAAAATGAGCGTCATGAAACCCCTGAATTTCAAGCAGTGGATTGATGATCACGCAGATCAGCTAAAACCGCCGGTATGCAATGCCGCGGTATGGAAGGACAAGGACTTCATGGTGACGGTGGTAGGTGGACCCAACCAGCGTCTTGATTATCACGACGATCCGGTGGAAGAATTTTTTTACCAGATCAAGGGCAACATGTTCCTGCGCATCATGGGCGAGAACGGTCCGGAAGACCTGCACATACGTGAAGGTGAAATCTTCTTGCTGCCCCCCCATGTGCGGCACTCGCCACAACGGCCCGAGGCTGGCAGCATAGGCCTGGTGGTCGAATACAAACGTCCGCCGGGTGCCAAAGACGGCTTCGAATGGTATTGCCTGGAATGCAACCACCTCGTGCATCGGGTCGAGGTGGTTCTCAAAAGCATCGTTGACGATCTGCCGCCTTTGTTCAATGCCTATTATCAGAATGAATCTGCCCGCAAATGCAGCCACTGTGGAGCCGTGCATCCTGGCAAGGGCTGATAAGCCTATCCGGCGGGCGGATCCCAGTCGCGAATTTCATCGCGCCAGAGAATCCAGTCGCTATCTCCTCCGTTTGGCTCCTCCTCACACTGCCCCCAAACGCCGCTCAGTCCAAAAACTTAAACTACTGTCCGGAAATACTTGACCACTACAGGATTCCCGTATTATCCATGCAGGCGAAAAATATCAAAGGACAGTCATGAACGAAAAAGCGTGCTGGAAAGACATCTTCGCATTCGGTGGGGCCATCATGGCCTTTGTCATCGGGGCGGGCTTCGCCACCGGCCAGGAGGTAATGCAGTTCTTCACGCATTTGGGGCTGTGGCGCAGCCTGGGTGCAGGCGCCGTAGCCATGGTGGTGTTTGCCTGGTTTGGCGCCACTATCCTGGAAGACGGGCGTCGGCTTCAGCTGGCAGATGCCAACATGATTTTCGCGCACTACTGCGGCAAGTGGATCGGCCTGTTCTTTGAATGGTTTGTGCCGGCGCTGATGTTCCTGGTGGTTTCCATCATGCTCTCCGGTGCGGGCGCCACGGTAAGCGAATACTACGGCGCAGATCCCAATATCGGCCGCATCGGCATGGCCATCGCAACGCTGCTCACGGTCCTGCTGGGTTTGAAGAAACTGGTGCACATCATTGGCGCCATCGGGCCGGTCATCATTGCCTTTACGATATGCATGGGACTGACCAGCATCGCGCAGAATCCCGGCGGCCTGGCAACGGCCGACGAGGTGCTCAAAACGATTGAGGTTCCCGGCGCTGCTTCCAACTGGGTGTTTTCCGGAATCCTTTACGGCGCATTTTCCCTGGTTGGCCTGATGCCGTTCATTGCGGGGATGGGCAAACAGGCCAGGAGCAGCGCCGACACGCTGTGGGGCGGGATATTCGGTGGCGTGACCTTTCTCCTCGGTGGCATGATCCTGAGCACCGGGTTGTTGGCCAACATTGGCGAGGTCTATGACAAGCAGGTTCCGTCACTGGTGATTGCCGCGAGCATCCTGCCACTGGTGGCCTCGATTTTTGCCATCATGTTGCTTGCAGCCATGTACACCACTGCGGTGCCCATGTTGTGGACCGCCTGCAATCGCATTACCTCGGACGAGAACAGCAAAACGTACAAAATTGGCGCATTGGCACTCATCATCATCTCCTGCTTTGGCGGCCAGCTTCAGTTTGGCAAGATGGTGGGTATTGTCTACCCGGCGACCGGCTATATGGGCCTGCTGCTGATCGCCGGAATGATTTATACGAAGTACCTGCGCAAGAGCCGGGAAAACACTCATTAAATGCACCACGGCATGGAAAAACGCCACCTGACCCTGGTGTTCGGGGCATTTCTGCTGCTCGTCTCAGTGCGGATGCTAATCCGGTCCTGGCAAGGTTGAACCGGCCGGTGCAGGGCTGAATGGGATTGCAGTTTTCTTATGCAGTGCCTATTTGCCCTTGCGCTCCAAGCGGTCCATAGGCCGGCCGCTCAGCTTCCTCACAAGTAATTCCAAGCAGCTATAGTCCAGTAGTGCGTTGTCGACCTCAGAAGCATGGCCGTAATAGCCATGGTATTTGTGTTTTACCCAGGCGTTGATATCCAGCCGCTTGCCGATGCGGAACAACCAGTTGTTCAGTGGATGAAACCCGGGCTTGTGAATAAACGCCGTGCCGAAGTCGATCACGCAGGGGTGGCCTTGAGCAGTTACCAGTAAATTACTTTTGGACTTAAGGTCGCCATGACTGACACCGCGTGCGTGCATGGATTGCAGGACTTGCAGCAATTCGGCAAACCAGTATTCCCGGTCCGGAAAGGAGGCATCACGAAAGGGGCTGCCTGGCATGTATTCAAGTAGCAGAAATCGTCCTGCCAACATGCCGTAGCACTGCGGCACGCCCTTAAGGTCTTGCATGAGTTGATAAGCGCGATACTCCCGGTGCAGGGTTTTCTGCCGGAGCCTGAGCAAAAGACCGCTGCCCATAGCGGTTTTGATAATGAGACTCTGCCCTTGTTCCTGATCCTGGCACAAAAGGATAGTGCCCTGGTTACTGGTGGCAAGAATGTTTTCCTGCCGCACCAGGCTGCGCTCTATCCACGGCAGGAGTTTTTCCGGGTCAGGCACAATGCTCATGGCAAGGATGATAGCCGAACACTGAAGCCAGCGGTTGACAGCAGTGCTGCTTCGATCTCAAATAGAGGTACACTTACGGTTCCGAAAACCTTGCAAGCCAGGAATTGCTGTGACCGGGATACCCCAGGAAAATCACGTTCCCGCCAATCCGCCCGGCGCAGACTCAGGTGCGATCTCCCGTCGCGCGAGTATGAAGCTGTTCCGCAAACTTCTTGCTTACCACTTAGTCCTTTTGATCGCGCTGCTAACACTGGTCATGGTGTTTCCCGGTTTCGTAGAGCAGTTACCCATCGGCGGTGTGACTGAGTTGGTTGAAGAAGGTGATCTCACGGTTAACCGGCTGAACGAAGTTCCCGCCGCAACAGATGACATCCAGATCGTCAATACCGTCATCAAGGCCACCAGCGGACTGGATCGCCTGGGTTACGCGCGCCAGCTCTTCATCACGCTGATTGGCGTGTGGCTGCTCATGTTGCCGGTATCCTGGGTGCACAGGGGCATACACCAGGTGAGTTATCATGACCACTCGCTGGATGAAACTACCTTGATCCTGCCCGGCGTGGTGGCGGCCATTGTGTTGGTCGTGCAACACAGCCTCGCACTGGCCTTCAGTCTCGCGGGCATCGTAGCCGGTGTACAGTTCCGGCGGGCGTTGCAGGACACTTTCGATGCGCTGTTTATCCTGGTTGCCATCGGTACTGGCATCGCCGCCGGCGTCAAGGCGCTGGAAATCGCTGCAGTCCTTACGGTATTTTTCACCTACGCCACACTGTACCTGCACTACTTTGGCGACGGGTTGGAGTCGGACTACATTGCGCGGGACATGGAGCGCAAGCACGCACTCAAGGAAGCTGCCAGGGAACTGGCAGAGAAAGGAAACCCACATTTATAAATTTCAGTTTGGCTGGCTTCAGTTTCCTTGAAGGTAATCCACCACCAGGTTGCTGAACACGCGCACGCCGGTTTCCATGGACGGCTCGTACATATCGAACAGCGGTGAGTGGTTGCTGGGTGCGTTCGCCAGGTCGGAACCCGGCGCATTGTTGCTCAGAAACACGAACAGCCCCGGCGTTTCATTTGCGAAAAACGAAAAATCTTCAGCCCCGGTTTGGGGTTGTGCCGTTAACAACCTGCCTTCGCCGGCGACCCGCTGCAGAGTAGGCATCATGCGCGCCGTCAGCGCTTCGTTATTGACCGTTGCCGGATAGCCGTCTGCTATCACGAGATCGATGTCCGCACCGGCGCTTTGCGCTATACCGCGCGCCGTCCGCTCAATGCGCTGGTGGATCTGCTCGCGCATCGCGGGGTCAAAGCTGCGGATCGTGCCTTCCATCTCCACGCTGTCAGGAATGATGTTGTTGCGGATACCGCCGTTGATGCGGCCCACAGTGACAATCGACGGCGCCAGCGTGACATCCACCTGGCGGCTCTCGATGGTTTGCAATCCGAGAATGATCTGTGCGGACACCACGATAGGGTCCACCCCGTTCCACGGGCGCGCACCGTGGGTTTGCTTGCCTTTCACTGTGAGGGTAAAGCTGTCGACTGCGGCCATTGCCGGACCGGAACGCACGGCCAGCGCGCCACTCGGCTGGCCAAGGCCTACATGCAGGCCAAATATGGCTTCCGGTTTGTTTTCAGTCCAGATACCTTCTTTCAGCATCAGTTGGGCTCCACCCTCTTCACCCGGCGGCGGGCCTTCCTCTGCCGGCTGGAAAATCAGCATGACAGAACCTGGTAACTGGTCTTTCACTGCTAGCAGAACCTCCGCAGCACCCAACACCATGGCCATGTGGGTATCGTGGCCGCAGGCGTGCATTACCCCGCTGGGCTTGCCGTTGTATTCACTGGTCACGGTAGATGCAAAAGGAAGGCCGGTTACTTCCGTGACCGGCAGGGCGTCCATGTCAGTGCGAATCGCCACCAGTGGCCCCGGTAACCCGCCTTTAATGATGGCAACAATACCGGTGTGGGCAATGCCCGTCTTTGGCTCCAGGCCCATGCCGGTCAGGATCTCCGTTATCTTTTTAGCGGTGTTGAATTCACGATTACCCAGCTCAGGGTTTTGATGGAACCAGCGCCGCCACTCAACTACCTTCGGTTGGATATCCCTACTCAACTGGTCAAGCTCGGCAGGATTGATCTGCGCCTGTGCGATTGGACTCAGCAGCAGTACAAGTAAGCACGTACCCAATACATGAATTTTCAACATTTCCCTAGCTCCTCATCCAGTTATTCCCTATCTGACTATCGCGCGCCCGGATGGGCTACGCGGATCAGAGCCGCCAGTCACGGCTCCCGTTTCAAGGTTCCACATTACACCTTGCATATTGCCCCAGGTGTCGTCCACCTCCACTTCGTGCCCAAGGGCTTTGAGGCCTTCAATCTGTTCCGGGGTAAATGCGTCAGTTTCCGCGGAAATCTTGTCTGGCTCGTACTGATGGTGGAACCGCGGCAAGCTCACCCAGGACTCAGGCTCATGGCCCTGCATGAAATCGAGGATGCCGAGCAGCACCATGGTGATGATTCTGCTGCCACCCGGCGTGCCCAGCACGGCGCGTTTGTCCGCGCCGATCACGAAGGTCGGCGACATGCTGGACAGGGGGCGCTTGTAGGGGCGGATTTCATTGGCCGCGAAGCCGATCAGTCCGAAGGCGTTGGGTACCCCCGGCTTGGCCGAGAAATCATCCATCTCGTTATTAACCACCAAACCCGTGCCAGGAGGCATGAAGGCCGAGCCAAACGGCAGGTTCACCGTGAGGGTAGCGGCGACCATGTTGCCGTCCGCATCGATGATGGAGAAGTGCGTTGTGTCGGTTCCTTCCGGAATCTGCTCGTTACCGGGCAGCGTGCTGCTGGGCGTGGCGCGGTCAGGCCGCATGGAAGCGCGCAGGCCGTCTGCATAGTATTGGCTGGCCAGCATATCCAGTGGAATTTCGACGAAGTCCGGGTCACCAAGGTAAATTGCACGGTCCCGGAAAGCCCGGCGCATGGCCTCGACGATCAGATGGGTGCGCGGCACCGGCGCCAGTTTATTGATGGGATAGGCTTCGAGGATATTGAGGATCTCGGCGATTGCGACTCCGCCCGAGGACGGAGGTGGCGCGGTGACCAGTTCGTAATCCCCATAGGCAGTGCGGATAGGTTCACGCTCTTTTACCTTGTACGCAGCCAGGTCTTCCATGGTCCAGATCCCACCGGCTTCACGCACGCCCTTGACCAGGCGCTCGGCTACCGGGCCTGAGTAAAAACCCGCTGCCCCGTGTGCCGCCACCTGCTCCAGCACCCAGGCCAGGTCCGGGGAGTGAATGATGTAACCGATGGCTGGTACCTCACCCTGGTCCAGGTAAGCCGCAGTCGCAGCAGGCCAGCGCTTGATCGTCGGAATGCGCCATTCCATCATTTCATGGAATTTTGCATCCACCGCAAAGCCGTCCCGGGCGATGCGAATCGCCGGTTGCAAGCTCGTGGCCAGGGGCAGACGACCATAGTTTTTTGCAAGATGCTCCAGGCCGGCAATTTCACCGGGAATCGCGCCAGCGAGGGGGCCATCCACGGCCAGTTTCCGGTTCACGTTTCCATCCTTGTCGAGGTACATGTCTGGATAAGCTGCAGCGGGCGCCTGCTCACGAGCGTCAACCATGGTTTTAAATCCGTCTTCGGCCCGGTGCAGGAGCCAGAATGCTCCGCCGCCAAGGCCGGAACTGGTGGGTTCCACCACGGCCAGGACGGAACTCACTGCAATGGCTGCATCAAAGGCGTTGCCACCTTGTGCGAGAATCTCGTGCCCTGCCTCGGTGGCAAGGAAATGTGCGCTGGCAATGGCTGCCTTGCCTGGCCCTGCGACTGTAGCCGGCGCTGCAGACTCCGTTGCAGCCCCTGCATCAGCAAAGGCCATTCCCTGTGCCAATAAACCGCAGGCAAGTAAAGCAAGTATTAGCTTCCTAGTGTTCATTCCTGGCACCTAATATAAAAAATTTCTGCATGAGTTGTGCATGGGTTTCCGCGTACAGAGGATCGAGCGGAATGCAGTCCACCGGACACACCTCAACACACTGCGGGGCATCGAAATGGCCGACACACTCGGTGCATTTCGCCGGATCGATCACGTAGTAATCAACACCCTGGGATATCGCCTCGTTGGGGCAAACCGGCTCGCACACATCGCAATTGATGCAGGTGTCGATGATCTTGAGGGACAAGGCTAGCCATCCAGCTCGTTGAATCGCCGGCGCAGGGCCTTCTGGACCTCGGGACAAACGAATTCAGACACATTGCCTTTGAGCCGCGCAATTTCCTTCACCAGCGAAGAAGAAATAAAACCGTAGCGCTCATCAGGCGTCATGAACAGGGTTTCCACATCCGGCCCCAGGTGCCGGTTCATGCTGGCCAGCTGGAACTCGTATTCAAAATCAGACACCGCACGCAGGCCGCGCAATATTACACCGGCCTTCACTTCATGCACGAAATCCACCAGTAGTGTGCTGAAACCCACCACTTCCACATTCTTGAGCTTGCTCGTTTGCTTCCGCGCCAGGGTCAGGCGTTCATCCAGCGAGAACAGCGGGGTCTTGTGCGAGCTTTCTGCAATGGCAATAAAGACCTTATCGAAAACGCGTGCTGCGCGGTTGACCAGGTCGGCATGCCCATGCGTTATAGGATCAAAAGTTCCCGGATAGAGGGCTGTGCGATGGGATTTCATGTGCGCTCTTGCTGCTGTCTGCGAATCCCGATTGTAGCGGAATCAAGTGGGGAGAACACTGCCATGCCTGCGGAAGAGTTGCATGCGCACCTCCCCAATGGCCTTTTCCTTGATCAGTTCCCAGCCGGAACCGGGTGCTGGCGCCTTTTCCAGCACCGCGCTCTCCAGGTAAACCAGTCCGCCGGGACCCAGGCCCTGGCCCTGCTCCAGGGCTGCCATTACTTTTTCCAACAGGTTCAAGGCAAATGGCGGGTCAACGAAAACAATATCCATGGATGAGGGTGCTTGTTGCAACAACCAGGCCAGTGCATCAGCTTCTACTACGACAACCTGCGCGGCAGCAATCTGTGTTGCTTCCAGTATTTCTGCGCTCTGCCGTAGGGAGTTTGCCGCGAGCCGCGAATTTTCCACCAGCACCGCATGGGCAGCGCCGCGGGAGACTGCCTCCAGGCCCAGAACACCGGTGCCGGCAAACAGGTCAACGCATCTGGCCTTGCGTAAGAACGGCTGCAACCAGTTGAACAGGGTCTCGCGGCAGCGGTCACCCGAAGGCCGCAGGCCTTCAATATCCGGCACCGGCACGCGCCGCCCGCGCCAATGCCCACCAATGATGCGCACTGAACCCGGCATTTTCTTTGTCCGGTGATCCTGTTTGCTGCCAGGTTTCTGCCTGGGCATATGTTCGGGCTTCTGACTTGGGCGTTTCACTGTTGAATCCTTTGCTGCCAGCTTGAACACTCGCTGGTGGGTCCCAACCTGCTAGCATACCGATTTGCCATAGCCAAAACCCCTGTCCATGTTTCGAATATTCCGCAAAAACAAGAACCGTTCCGGTGAACTGCAGGAAGTTCAGCTCGACGCCCAGCCACGTCCCGTCGAGCTGGCTGGTGAGGCAGCGCTGGAACACAGGCTGGCCAGCAGCCGCAATCAGCTGGGCCAACGCCTGGCCCAACAGCTTTCCGCCAGCAGGTCCATCGATGAAGACCTGTTGGAAGAACTGGAAACGACCCTGATTACCGCCGACATCAGCGCCCAGACCGCCATCGATATCGTGTCAAACCTGCGCAAGGCGGTTGCCAACAAGGCCATCCGCGAGCCCGCGCAATTGCTGCCAGCGGTACAGGCTGAACTGTTCGAGCTGATCGAAGCTTGCGAGCAGTTCCTGGTGGTCGATGCCGTGCGCAAGCCCTTTGTGATCCTCATGGTGGGCATCAACGGCGCGGGCAAGACCACTACCATAGGCAAACTGGCACAGCGTTACAAAGAAGAAGGCCTGTCCGTCATGCTGGCTGCGGGTGATACCTTTCGTGCCGCTGCCGTTGAGCAACTGCAGGCCTGGGGTGACAGGAACAGTGTGACGGTGATGTCCCAGGGCAGTGGGGCTGATTCCGCCGCAGTGATTTTCGATGCGCTGCAGTCGGCCAAGGCCAAGGGCATCGATGTGCTCATTGCCGACACTGCCGGACGCTTGCACACCCAGTCCAACCTGATGGAGGAATTGAAAAAAATCCGGCGTGTGATGAGTCGCATCGACCCCGATGCCCCGCACGAGGTCATGTTGGTACTGGATGCCGGTACCGGCCAGAACGCCATCAACCAGGCACGTGAGTTCCACCAGGCCATTGGTCTTACCGGCATCACCATCACCAAGCTGGACGGCACCGCGCGCGGCGGGGTACTGTTCAGCATCGCCAGCGAACTGAAATTACCCATTCGCTTTATTGGTGTGGGCGAGGCCGCCAAGGACTTGCGTCCGTTTGATGCCGGCGCCTTTGTCAACGCCATCTTGCCCATAGCCTGAACCACGCCCCGAGCCGCACATTGGCCCGTACTTTCAAGCAACCTGGCTCATTTTCTGATCGCCTGCTCTGCTGGTGGGATGAGCACGGCCGCAAGGACCTGCCCTGGCAGCACCCGCGCACACCCTACCGGGTGTGGATCTCTGAAATCATGCTGCAGCAAACCCAGGTCAGTACAGTCATCCCCTATTTCTTGCGCTGGATGGAACGATTCCCGGACATACCGACACTGGCCGGGGCACCATTTGACGAAGTGCTGTCCCACTGGGCCGGGCTGGGTTATTACGCGCGCGCCCGCAACCTGCACCGGGCAGCCCTCGTGTGCATGGCGGAACATGCGGGCAGCCTACCCCTGGCAGCCGCCGACCTCGCCCAACTGCCCGGCATCGGCTGCAGCACCGCCAATGCCATTGTTTCCCAATCCACGGACCAGCCCGCAGCGGTGCTCGATGGCAATGTTCGCCGCGTACTGGCGCGCCATGCCATAGTAGGCGGCTGGACCGGCTCCGCGGCCGTGCAAAGAACCCTGTGGCAGGAAGCGGAAACACGCCTGCCCGCAGACCGTGGCGCGGACTATACCCAGGCCATCATGGATCTCGGCGCCCTGCTTTGTACCCGTTCCGGCCCCGATTGTGCTCACTGTCCGGTATGCTCTGATTGCCAAGCCAGGCTGGCGGATGCGGTTGTGCATTACCCCGCGCCCAAGCCCAAAACCAAAGTGCGTGACCGGTCCGTGTTCATGCTCATCCTGCAAGACGATGCGCAACGGGTGCTGCTGGAAAAACGACCACCTGCGGGTATCTGGGGTGGACTGTGGTCATTGCCTGAAGCCGAAAGCCTGGCTGCACTGGAGTCACAAACCGGGCTGGCCTTGGCGGACTGTTTGTACCTCCCGCCACGCGAACACCGTCTCAGCCATCAGCGCTTGTTGATCCAGCCGGTGAGGGCGCGCAAGCTGCACGCCAGGCAGGTAAAATCCTTGCCCGAACACTGCTGGG
>JANLTO010000094.1:0-12602 GCA_031362985.1 Lysobacterales bacterium
CGTACTTTGCAGCCAGTGATCGACAGTGATCATGGCGCGCTTGATGATGTCTGCAGCAGTTCCCTGCATGGGCGCGTTGATGGCAGCCCGTTCCTCACCCTGACGGCGTTGCATGTTGCTGGCGTTGATGTCCGGCAGGTACAGCCGCCGGCCAAAAAGGGTTTCGACGTAACCTTGCTCGCGCGCCAAAGCCCGCGTTTTTTCCATGAAGTGTTGCACGCCGGGGTAGCGCAGGAAATACGTGTCCATGTATTTTTGTGCGTCTGCGCGTACGATGCTGAGCTGGCGCGCGAGGCCGAATGCCGACATGCCATACATCAGGCCAAAGTTTATTGCCTTCGCCGCGCGCCGCTGATCGCCGCTCACGGCGCCATAGTCCGTGCCAAAGACCTCTGCGGCGGTCGCCTGGTGCACATCGACTCCTTCACGAAAGGCCTTGAGCAATCCTTCGTCACCGGACAGGTGAGCCATGATGCGCAATTCGATTTGCGAGTAGTCACAGGCCATGATCAACCAGCCCGGAGGTGCGATAAACGCCTGACGGATGCGCCGGCCCTGGGGGGTGCGAATGGGGATGTTTTGCAGGTTCGGGTCGGTGGAGGACAATCTGCCCGTAGCAGCCACTGCCTGGTGATAGGACGTGTGTACCCGCCCGGTGCGCGGGTTGATCTGTTCCGGCAAGCGGTCGGTGTAGGTGGACTTCAATTTTGACAGGGATCGGTACTCCAGTATCAGGCGCGGAAGTTCGTGATCCTCCGCCAGTTCCTGCAAGACATCTTCAGCGGTAGAGGGCTGACCCTTGGGTGTCTTGCGCGTCACCGGCAGGCCCTGCTTTTCATACAGGATCTGCTGCAACTGCATGGGTGAGCCGAGGTTGAACGTCTGTCCGGCCGCTTTGTACGCATCCTGCTCGAGTTGATGAATCTGCTTGCTCAACTCGGCGCTCTGCCGGCCCAGCACTGCACCGTCGATCAATACCCCGCGTTGCTCCATGCGTGCCAGTACCGGAACCAGCGGAATTTCAATATCCGTCAATACGCCTGCCAGTGCAGGCTCCTGTTGCAAGCGCGGCCACAGGTGTTCGTGCAGGCGCAAGGTAATATCCGCATCTTCGGCTGCATAGTGTCCGGCCGTTTCGATGGGGACTTCGCTGAACAGGATCTGTTTGCTGCCCTTTCCGGCAATGTCCTCGAAATGCACGGTTTTGTAGCTCAGATATTTGAGGGCGAGGGAGTCCATGTCGTGGCGACTGCCGGTGCTGTTGAATACGTACGATTCCAACATGGTGTCGTAAGCGACACCCTGCATTTTAACCCCATAGTTTGACAGCACGTTCATGTCGTACTTGATGTGTTGGCCGACCTTGGGCAGCGCGGCATCCTCCAGCAAGGGCTTGAGTTTCTCGATTACGAGGGCGCGGTCAAGTTGTTGCGGCGTGCCCGGATAGGTGTGTGCAACAGGAATGTAAAAGGCCGTTCCAGCTTGCACTGAGAAACTCAAACCCACCAGTTCGGCTTGCATGGAATCAAGGCTGGTGGTTTCGGTGTCAACCGCAATCAGCCTGGCCTGGCGCAGCAGTTCGATCAGATGTTCCAGGTCCGGCAGTGAAAAAACCGTTTGATAGTTTGCTTGCGAGGGTTCTTCATGTGCTTTGTTCTTCGCGTCCATCTCTTTCAGCCAACTGCTGAACTCGTAGCGCTTCAGAGCTTCCAGCAAAGCCGGCTGATCGGTGGGCTGACGCACCAGGGCAGGGAGTGAAGTGTCGAGGCTGACTTCGCGGCGAATCGTTGCGAGGTTTCGCGACAAGGGCAAGATAGCGAGCGCAGCGCGCAGGTTTTCGCCGACTTTGCCACCTACTTCGCCGGCACGTTGCATCAACTGGTCCAAGGATCCAAAGTCTTCCAGCCACTTTGCGGCAGTTTTGGGTCCGCATTTGTCCACACCGGGTATGTTGTCCGACGTGTCCCCGGTCAGTGCCAGGAAGTCGATGAACTGCTCCGGGTGGACTCCAAATTTTTCCTTTACCCCGGCACGGTCAAGGCGGGTGTCCGTCATGGTGTTGACCAGCGTGGTGTGATCACTCACTAGTTGGGCCAGATCTTTATCCCCGGTGGAGATGATGCACGACATGCCTTGCTCTTCGGCCATGCGCGCAAGGGTGCCGATAACGTCATCGGCTTCCACGCCTGGCACCTGCAGGATGGGCAGGCCCAGCACCCGCGTGAAATCCAGGATGGCTTCAACCTGGCCTGCAAGTTCCGCTGGCATGGGTGGGCGGTTGGCTTTGTACTCGGGGTAGAGTTCATGCCGAAAGTTTGGTCCGCGGGCGTCAAAAACAATCGCGATGTGGGACGGGTCGTCTTCGCTCAGAATGCGGCGCAGCATGTTCGCAACACCCAGTAGCGCGCCGGTTGGTTCGCCGCGGCTGTTGGTCAGGTTGGGCAACGCGTGAAACGCCCGGTACAGGTAGGACGAACCGTCAACCAGGTACAAAGTATCTTTTTTTACCATCATCAGCTTGTGATCAATTGAATTCGATTCAGGTCTGGTATCATGAAACCACCAGTTCCATCGGGGCAGAAGGTGCGAGTTGTTGGCCCAGTTTAACCCAGCAGGAGGGGAATAAAATGTTCCTTCGAGAAATGCTCATGTTGCACACTGGCGTGGTGCTGCCCTGTTTGTGCGCAAGCTTGTTGGGATTGTCGCTGCCCGTTCTTGCCCAGGACGATCTTGCCCAGAACGATCTCGAGGCTCCGCCCCCAATCCCCCCGATTGATGCCAAAGAGCGGCCCCTGCCTCCCAAGGTAGAGGGTGAAGAAGTTGAACCCTCAGTTACCATCCGGCAGGAAGAAGATAAAACAATCGAGGAATACCGGTACAACGGCCAGATTTATATGGTCAAGGTCACACCCAAAGTCGGCCTGCCTTACTACCTCATCGATGCCAATGGTGATGGCATTCTCGAGGCAACCCCTGACAAGGGCCTGTCGCCGGTTAATCCCGTCCATTGGAAAGTGAAGGAGTGGGACTGAAAAGCCCGCCTCAGTCCCCCGCCTCAGTCAATTATCGCCAGGCGCAATTGCTCTAGTACCACCTGGGTTTCCGGCTGGCTGCCGGTCCACAAGGCGAAGGCAATAGCCGCCTGTTCCACCAACATTCCGAGACCATCCTGATAATCGATACCCCGGCTGGCACAGTGCTCGCGCAAAGGGTGTGCGGCACGCCCATAGTTGAGGTCGTAACAGCTGCCGCCGCTGTCGAACAGGGATGCCGGCAGATCGGGAACCTGGCCGCTATGCCCGAGAGGCGTTGCATTGATGACAAGGTCAAACCCGCCCTCCCCGGCAAGGGCGTCCGCGGCGCAGGCGGACACGTTGCCCAACGGGCCGAACCGTTGTGCCAGTTCCATGGCACGCCCGGGGTCACGGTTTGAAATGACGATGGCTGCCGGTTGCTGGTCCAGTAAATCACCGAGAATTCCCGCAACGGCTCCTCCGGCTCCTGCAATGAGGATGCGGCCGCCGGGCAGAGGCCGGCCATGCATGCGGGGCCGGCAGCGAGCCAGGTCGCGCACCAGGCCGCGGCCATCCGTGTTGTCGGCCAGCCAGTCATGCCGGCCACGAAATAGCAGTGTATTCGCCGCCTGGGCTCGTTCGGCTGCAGCACTGCATTCTTGTGCCAGGGCGAACGCTTCATGCTTCAGTGGCAGCGTCACATTGCATCCGGCTCCGCCTGCAGCGGCCAGGGCAGCAGCACTGTGGCCGAGGTTTCCGGCTGCGGTTTCTATCGCCTGGTAATCAATCGCGATGCCGCACTGCTGTCCAAATTGACGGTGTATTGCAGGTGACAGGGAATGCTTGACCGGCATGCCAAAAACGGCAAGCCGCATCAGTTCTTCTCGTTCAGCCATTGTGCGGCTGCTACGGCGTAGTAGGTCAGGATGGCGTCAGCACCCGCTCGGCGAATCGAGGTCAGCGATTCGAGAACGACGGTTCTCTCGTCCAGCCAATTGTTCATTGACGCCGCTTTGAGCATCGCGTATTCACCCGAGACCTGGTAGGCAAACGTGGGTGCCGTAAAGGCATCTTTAACCCGCCGGATGATGTCGAGGTAGGGCATGGCCGGCTTGATCATTACCATGTCCGCACCTTCATCCAGGTCCAGGGCCACTTCGTGCAGGGCTTCATCGCTGTTGGCCGGGTCCATCTGGTAGGAGTATTTGTTGCCATTTCCCAAATTGCCGGCCGATCCAACGGCATCGCGGAACGGTCCATAAAAACTTGAGGCATACTTGGCGGAATAGGCGAGGATTTTGGTATTGGGGAAGCCCTCGGTTTCCAGCGCCTGGCGAATGGCTCCGATACGGCCGTCCATCATGTCCGATGGAGCCACGATATCTGCGCCCGCTTCCGCATGCGACAAAGCCTGCTTGACCAGCACGTCGATGGTGGCGTCGTTCATGACGTAACCGGTGTCATCGATCAGACCGTCCTGCCCGTGCGTGGTGAATGGGTCCAGCGCAACATCGGTTATCACGCCCAGGCCCGGGATGTGATCTTTCAGGGCGGCAACTGCGCGCTGGGCCAGGCCTTCCGGGTTCCAGGCTTCCCGTGCGTCGGTGGATTTGAACTCACTGGGCACCACCGGAAACAGCGCTATGGCGGGAATGCCCAGCTGGTGAGCGTGTGTGGCTGCCGGCAACAAGCGGTCAATGGTCATGCGCTCCACCCCCGGCATGGATGCTATAGCCTGCACGGCGTTATCACCCTCAAGGACAAATACCGGCCAGATCAGGTTCTCGGCACACAAACGGGTTTCGCGCATCAGACTGCGGGAAAACGGCTGGGTGCGCATGCGCCGCATGCGGGTTGCTGGGAAGCTCATGGTTTGGTTCCTGTGGTTTGGCCTGTGCCCTTGCTTTGAGTTCTGCCCTTGCTTTTTTTACCTGCAGTTGAAGTCTTGCCAGTGTCCAGGGTCCGCTCGGCGGCCGCAGCGTTGTCGAATTCATACCATTCATTCAAGCGGGAAATCAACTCGGGTTTTCCATCGCCCTTGGTGGAGGAAAAAGTCTGGACACTGGCGCTTGCCGGCAACGCAGCGGATACCTGCAGCAGGGTGGCCTGCGCGGGGCCGCGTTTGAGCTTGTCCGCCTTGGTCAGTACCACGTGGCAGGCCAGCAAGCGGTGATCACACCAGTTGATCATCTGCACATCAAATGGCCGCAAGGGATGCCGGATGTCCATCAGCAGCACGACCCCGCGAAGCGATTCACGGGACTCGAAATAACGTTGCAGCACCGTCTTCCAGTGCGCGCGCAGCCTCGCCGGGACCTTGGCGTAGCCATAGCCAGGGAGGTCGGCAATGCGGCGGCCGGGCTGGATGCCAAAGATTACGATTTGCTGGGTCCGCCCCGGGGTCTTGCTGGTTCGTGCCAGTCCTTTTTGTTCCGTCAGCGCGTTGATGGCGCTGGATTTTCCCGAGTTCGAGCGTCCTGCAAAGGCCACTTCTATGCCTTCGTCGGCGGGTAATTGCGCCAGCCGATGTGCGTTGATCACATATTCCGCTGAGCGGTAGGGATTGTGTTGTTGTGACTTGCCACTCATTGCAATCGCCTTGGGGGAGCCTCTGATAAGCTGGAACGTTGCGGGCGAAACCGCGATAATGCCGGATCATTCTAGCAGCCTTGGTCCAGACCGGCTGCCGACTTGAAGGAATTGAGCTACTTTCCAGGAGAACCGCATGACGTTTTGCTTTCGGCTGGCCGCCTGTTTATTGGCCATAATCTGCCAGCAGGCAATGGCTGAAGGTGATGCCGTAGCCGGCCAGGCCAAGACTGCTATCTGTGCCGCCTGCCATGGAGCGGATGGCAACAGCATGGTGCCGCAATGGCCAAAACTGGCCGGACAGCACCCGGACTACCTGGTGCGGCAGATCACCCTTATCAAGGCGGGCGCCCGGCCAGTTCCCGAAATGGCGGGAATCGTGGCCACGCTCAGCGATCAGGATATTGCCGATATTGCGGCTTGGTTTGCATCGCAGCAAATGTCCTCCGGGGTTGCCAAAGAGGGGGATGTATTCGCCGGCCAGCACTTGTGGCGCGCGGGTAATGCAGTATCCGGAGTACCGGCTTGCATGGCATGTCATGGACCGGCAGGAGAGGGCAACCCCCTGGCTGGCTACCCGGCGCTTGCGGGCCAGCAGGAAGTTTACGTTACCAGTATGCTGAACCGATTCAGAGCCGGCGAAAACTGGGGGGACAAAGATGCTCCCAGCAATGTAATGGATGGAGTGGCGGCAGAATTGACAGATGATGATATCAAAGCACTTGCCAGTTACATTCAGGGCTTGTACCTGGTGGAAGACTGAACTCACCCCGGAATCCGCGGTCTGTGAGGTTCGTGGTGGGCGTCCCCAAAGAATACCCCCGAAGAATACTTCGGGAAGAATAACCGCTTGGAGTTGTGTTTATGAGTAACAAGTCATTTGGCCGGATGGCAATGCTGTCCGCGTTTTTCCTGTTTGCCGCCAACAGTGCGCTGGCACAGAACCCTGCAAGCCCAAAGTATCAGGAAGGCATTCACTACACCCTGATTGAAAATGCACCGGTTACCAGCGGCCCCAAGGTTGTGCTGTCGGAAGCATTCAGCTACATGTGCTCACATTGTGCGACCTTTGAGCCCTACATCACCAGCTGGGAGAAACGGAAACCGGAATATGTCGAATTCAGGCGAATTCCCGTCGTGTTTGGTCGTGAGTCCTGGGAGCTGTACGCCCGGGCCTACGTGACCGCCGAAGTCATGGGTATTGCGGACAAGGCTCATGGAGCCTTGATGGACAGGATATGGAAAGAAAAGGAAGTGTCCAAGGACATGCAGCAATTGGGAGAATTTTATTCGGCCTACGGCGTTACCGCCAAGGAGTTCGTAGCCACCGCTCAGTCATTTGCGGTTGATGCGAAACTGCGCAAAGGCCAGAGTTTTGTGCAGGAGGCAGGTGTGCGCGGCACTCCAACCCTGATTGTCGCGGACAAATACATGATTTCCGGTAACGAAGCGGTGCCCAATTACGATGTGATGCTGGACGTAGTCGATTTCCTTACCGCCAAGGAATACGCTGAACGCAAGCCGGCAGCTCCGGTGGGCGCAGCAGGGCAGGAACCGGCACCTGCACCGCAAGGCAGCGGCTAGGTTGCCGACCCGGGCCCGTGCACCGGGGTCCGGTCCGCGCGGCGATTGGTGAGTTTACGGAGTGCGCACCTCCCATCCGGACCCTGAAGGCCTGCAGAAACTGCGCCTGTTGAGTTTTAATATCCAGGCCGGGACTTCCACTGCCCACTACCACCATTACGTCACCCATAGCTGGCGCCAGATTCTACCGCACAGCCAACGTACCGAAAATCTCGATGCCATAGCCGGCATGGTTACGCCGTATGACATGGTTGCCTTGCAGGAGGTTGATTCCGGCAGCCTGCGCTCCGGTTTCATCAACCAGTCCCGTTACCTCGCAAGCCAGGCGGGCATGCCATTCTGGTGTCACCAGTCCAATCGGAAAGTGGGCACAGTTGCGTATGCGGGAAACGGTTTTCTCAGCCGCTTCGAGCCCGACGCCGTCGAGGAGTTTCGCTTGCCCGGAGTGATTCCCGGACGGGGTTCACTGGTCGTGCACTTCGGCAAGGGGAGTGAGGGTCTGGTTGTTGCCGTGGTCCACCTCGCGCTGGGCAAGAGAGCGCGTAAGCTGCAGCTTGAATTCCTGTCCAGGCAGTTGGGATCGTATGCAAACCTGGTAGTAATGGGCGACCTGAACACGCCGGTGTCCAGCCCTGAGGTACAGGATTTTTGCACACGGCTGAATCTGTCCACCCCAACGGAAGGGCTGCCCAGCTACCCGTCGTGGCAGCCCCAGCGCGCTATTGATCACATCTTGCTGTCACGGCCACTGTTAAGCCTGAACCCGCGCATCGTTGCAGTTACGCATTCCGATCATTGTCCTGTGGAACTTGAAGTGCAGCTACCGCCAGGAGTGCGCCTCAGGCCGGCCATGCGGTCCGTGGTAAGCGTGGAAACACAGGCATCCGACAATCCACGCTAGGCACCCCGGCCAGCACGATGCGCTAGCGATGTTTGATGTTCCCTGAGTAAAGTCACATTGTAAGGATTTAACCGGCACAATTTCACTTGCTGGCTGACCTGCATTTTCTTAATCTGATACTGTGAGTCCGGCTACCTAATTCCACACGCGCCCAGGTCGCGAAGTCTTGAACCGATCATTACGTTTTTCCTCAATAGCCTTGGTCCTCAGCCTGCTTAGCGCCTTTCCCATCGCGGCGACGCAGCAGCCGGTGGCATCGGACCCGGCCCTGGCACGATTCAAGGCGGCCTGGCAGGCCGTCAGTCGCGGTAACTGGGCATTGTTTGAACAATTAAAACCTGGGCTGCTCGACTACGTGCTGTATCCCTACCTGCAGTACGCGCAATACGAGTCCCGACGTGCAACCATGAGCGCCGCGGACATGTCCGCTTTCCTCGACTCCCATTCTGACTGGGCGTTTGCCGCCGGCCTGCGCAAAGGCTGGTTACTGGCTTTGGGGAAAAGCGGTCGCTGGGATGAACTGTTGGCCTATGCGCAAGATACCAGCGATGTAGAAATTCGGTGCTATGTCGTGCAGGCGGAAATACATCGCAAGGCGGGCGCCGAGGCTTTGTCGCAGGCTCAGGCTCTGTGGGCAGTTGGGAAATCCCAGCCGGATGCGTGCGACCCGGTTTTTACCTGGCTCAGGAAAGCCGGGGGAATAACCCCGGAACTGGCCTGGATGCGTGTCATTCGGGCGATGCAGGCCGGCAACCCAAAGCTTACCGTGTACCTTGCGCATTTTGTTTCCCAGCAGAACAAAGTGTGGCTGGAACGCTGGCAGCAGCAAGACCAGCAGAGCTACCTGCGTCTGGACCGCGCCAGGCAATGGCCCAACCAGACGCAGGCCGCGGACATAACTGCCTTCGGTCTGCAGCGCCTGGCGCGTAAAGATACTGAGCTCGCGTGGCGTTACTACAAAACGCTGAAGGGGAAAATCCGGTGGAGTGAACAACAACAGGCAGACATCCTCAGGGAGATAGCGCAGTGGTCCGCGGTAACCAATCTGCCGGAGTCCCTTGCCCGTATGCAGTTGGTACCGGTCACAGGGCGCACGGACGGACTGCTGGAATGGTGGGCGAGGGCTGGCATGGCTGCGGCCGAATGGACAGAAGTTGTCGGTGCGATTGAGGCTATGAGCGATGTTGCCAAAAGCAGCGACCGGTGGCGCTATTGGGACTCCATTGCACGGTCAAAGTTGGGTGAGCAGGAAAGGGCGACGGCGGCATTGAATACCCTGTCTGGCGATGCAACGTATTTTGGTTTTCTCGCGGCTGATTTCCTGAACCGTCCTTATGCCATTTGCGCGCAGGAACCAGGAGTTACTCCGTCGGACCTGGCCCTGTTCCGGGACCAGCCAATCATTCGCAGAGTCGAAGCATTGCAGGCGGTTGGCCTCACCTCTTGGGCACGCCGTGAGTGGAACCTCAACGTCAAGCAAATGACAGCAGGCGACCGGCGCCTGGCTGCCGCGCTGGCCACTGAACAAGACCGCCCCGACCTGGCTATTTTTGCGCTGTCTGCAGCCGAAGACCGCAATGTGTACGAGCTGCGCTTCCCGCTTAATTTCGCGCCGCTGGTGGAAGAACAGGCAGGCAAGCAAAAACTCGACCCGGCCTGGGTGCTGGGCCTGATGCGGGCGGAAAGCGCCATGGCGACGGATGCTATTTCCGCGGCCAATGCACGCGGGTTGATGCAAGTCTTGCCGGGAACCGCAGAGCAACTGGCGCGCAACTACGGCTATACGTATCGTGGCAAGGACCAGTTAATGCAGGCGCGCGACAACGTGGTTTTTGGCACCACGTTCCTGCGCGAACTGATGCAGAAATTCGGTGGCAATGAAGTACTGGTAACGGGTGCTTACAATGCCGGCCCGGGCGCAGTGAAGCGCTGGCTGGCTAATTTGCCCGGGGCAGACGCTGCCATCTGGATCGAGTTGCTGCCATATCATGAAACCAGGGACTACATTCCCAGGGTGTTGTCGTTTGCCACCATTTATGACTACCGCCTGCAACGCCCGGTACAACGCATCAGTTCCAGGATGCAGGCGCCCGATTCGGCTGCCGTGAAGGCCGGCACTGCACGCTCGACTTATGCGGAAATTGCCTGCGCCGGCCCGGCCCCGGCGCCGATTGCGGCGCCAGTTGTGGCGACTAAGGGCTGAACATGCGCATTGTCCTGCTGGGTGCGACAGGGTTTGTGGGCAGTCACCTGCTACCGGAGTTGGCAGTGCGTGGCTACCAGTGCACCGTGCTGTGCAGGGACATGAGCCGTTGTCGCCATTTGCGCTTGATTCCAGGGATCGATCTGCAACAGGTAACGACTCTTGCCAGTGCAAACCTTGTGCCCGCACTGACTGGTGCAGATGCGGTCATCAATCTCGTGGGCATCCTCAATGAACGCGGCCGGAAGGGCCAGGGTTTTCATGCGATGCACGTTGGGCTGGTTGAAAACCTGATTGAGGCGTGCCGCATCACCGGGGTCAGACGGGTAATCCAGTTCAGTGCATTGAATGCGGGCAAGGGCAAGAGCCATTACCTGGCCAGCAAAGGCAAAGCAGAGGAATTGCTCAGGCAGGCGGAATGCATTGACGCAAGCCTGCTTAGGCCTTCGGTGATTTTTGGTGCGGGGGATTCTTTCTTCAATCGCTTTGCTGCCCTGCTCAGGCTGGCCCCCGTTCTGCCGCTGGCTTGCCCGCAGGCAAAACTTCAGCCGGTTTGGGTGGGCGATGTGGCCACTGCCGTGGCAGAGATTCTGCACAACGGCAGCAGCGCTGACCAAAGCTTTGATCTGGTCGGTCCCAAGGTTTATACCGTGCAGGAGCTGGTCGAATTTACCGCCCGGGTCTTGGGCAAGAAGCGCTGGATCATTGGTCTGCCCGGTCCCGTGTCACGCGTGCAGGGCTTCATCATGGATTTCGTACCCGGCAAACCCTTTTCCAGTGACAACTACCAGTCCTTGCAACTGGACAATGTCAGTCAGTTTAATGCACTGCCTGACTTGGGTATCCGGCCGCGCTCCGTGAGGTCCGTCGTTCCGGCCTACCTGGCCGGTTCAGCGCGCCAGGCGCGGCTGGATAACTGGCGGCGCCACACAGTGCAAGTTAAGCCCACGCGATGACACAGGCGGCCAACAAACAAACAACCACCTACCTGGTGGGTGGTGCGGTGCGTGATACTTTGCTCGGCATACCGCCGCGCGAGCGCGACTGGGTCGTCACCGGCAGCACTCCCGAAGAATTGTTGCGCCAGGGCTACCGCCAGGTCGGCGCCTCTTTCCCGGTGTTCCTGCATCCACAATCGGGTGAGGAATACGCGCTGGCACGTACCGAGCGTAAGCAAGGCCACGGTTACCATGGCTTCACCGTAGACTTTCATCCGGAAGTTTCACTGGAAGAAGACCTGGCCCGACGTGATCTGACGATCAATGCCATGGCGCGCGGCGAAGATGGGCAACTGGTTGATCCGTACGGTGGCCAGCAAGACCTGGAACAGCGCATCCTGCGCCATGTCTCACCGGCATTTACCGAGGACCCGCTGCGGGTGTTGCGTGTCGCCCGGTTTGCGGCGCGATTCGCTCACCTTGGGTTCACGGTGCATCCGGCGACCATGGACTTGATGCGACAGATTGCGGCGTCCGGCGAGCTTGCACACCTGGTGGCCGAGCGCACCTGGTCTGAATTGGTTGGCGGCCTTGCCACACCGCGCCCGTCAATCTTTATCCAGGTATTACGCGATAGCGTCGCGCTGACATGGGTGCTGCCCCAGGTCGATGGCCTGTTTGGTGTGCCGCAGGATGAGCGCTATCACCCCGAAATAGATACCGGCGTGCACGTGCAAATGGCGCTGGATTACGCTGCCTCGCAAGCTTGGGCAAGCGAAGTGCGATTTGCCCTGCTGTTGCATGATCTCGGCAAAGGCCAAACCGCACGGGCTGACTGGCCTTCACACCCGGATCACGACAAAACCGGCGTGCCCCTGGTGCAGGCGGTCTGTGAGCGCTTACGGGCGCCGGTGGTGTTCCGTGACCTTGCCATTGACGTGTGCGCTTTGCACTTGCGTTGCCATCGGGCGCTGGAGTTGCGCCCGGCCAGCCTCCTCAGCCTGCTCGAAGAGGCAGACCTGCTGCGCCGCCCCGAGCGCCTAGAGTTCTTTTTGCAAGCCTGTGAAGCCGATTACCGCGGGCGCAAAGACCGATCGGAACGACCTTACCCACAAGCCGCTCGCGTACGCGAGGCGCTGCAGGCCGCGCTGGCGGTCAAGGTCGCGGCACTCAACGTGACCGGGCTCAGCGGTGAGGAGATCGGGAAAAAATTGCGTGTGGCGCGAATTGAAGCGATCAGCAAGCTGCCCCTGCAGTCAGCTCAAGGCGAGACGCCTTCATAGGTCCAATTACCGGCTTCACGGTGCCGGCGACGCCTGCCTGCGACATCAGCGATCGAGCGGACTCAACACTCCGCGCCCGCCCTTGTTCAG
>JANLTO010000137.1:0-14229 GCA_031362985.1 Lysobacterales bacterium
TGAACCTCCAGGCAACCTACGACCTGGCCAAGGCGGCTGAGGCCAGGCGCGCAGCATAGAACATGTGGGGCCGCTACTTGCGCAATAGACATTCCTTACGTACCTGTTAGATGCCTTTTAGCATGCTGGCAGCATCGCTCAAATCAACACGTTCTATTCGGTGTGGAAGCACCTCGCGAAGAATTCCACCGTGGCCACATCAGACCGAAGCCAGGAAGCGTGTAGCAAAAATGTGTGAATCTCATTAGGGATCACCAGTTCCTCGTAAGGTAAATGCAGTGCCTCCAACCTGCGCGCCAGATCCACCGTCTGGTCGAATGGCACGTTGCGATCGTCATCACCCTGAATAAGCAACACAGGCGACTTCCAATTGGCGATGCTCGAGTCTGGTGACGACGCCCAGGCGACGCTCATGAACTCATCGCGATCGCCTTTTTCATACCGAGTCTCGGGTTTGCCAATCCATTCATCTGCAAACTTCGACCAGTCGTGCACACCGTGCCAATCCACACCGGCGGTGAATATGTCCGAATTGCGTGCAAGCGCCAGTGCCGTCAGGTATCTACCGTACGAGCCGCCCCAAATGCCAATTTTCTCCCCATCGACAGAAGGAAGGGATTTCAGGTATTGCGCCGCAGCCAGGACATCCAGATACTCCGATGCCCCTGCCGGGCCCGCGTTATCAGGCTGATGAAACGCACGTCCGTAGCCGATCCCGAGCCGGTAATTCACCGAAAGCACGGTAAAACCATGTGAGGCCAGATATTGATTTACCGCGTAGGCGTTGCTGTAGTAGTCCATGTAATGCCACCCCAATAACATCTGCCTCGGCGGACCTCCATGCACGAAAATAATGGCTGGCCGGGGAATCGAGGAATCATCCTCGACGCTCTGGAACAGTTGCCCGTGAACCGAGGTGCCGTCGCTTGCCTGAAACATGACTGCTTTGGGTGTAACAAGCTGTGCACGAGGAAAATCGTCCGGCAATACGTCGGACGCTAACCGGATGTGGTTCGTTCCGTCCGCAGAGACCATGGCAACAACTGGCGGATCTTGTGCGCCCGCGGTGATGTACGCGACACGATCTTGCGCTGCACTGACGGGGGTCCAGTCCAGAGTCTCGCCAGAAGTGAGCGCGACGGGTTCTGCACGATCGATCGGCACGCGGAAGAGATGACGACGGTCGACATCACCCGGGGTAACACCGCTATTTGCATCGTAGATTAACGAGCGCAGATCACGGCTGATGGCCACATGCTCGACCATGAATGTACCGGGCGTGAGTAACAGGAGTTCACCGCCGGCGGCCGGAATGGCATACAGATGCTGCCAATCGTCCATGTAAGCGAGAAATATGAGGTGGTCATCTGCCGCCCAATTGAGATTGGCCCCACCGGCAACGTCCGGGTCAGAGCCCGCCAGCGTGTTGGGGCTTTGCCAGACACGCCGCCCCACACCATCCTCGGTATTGGCCACCCAGATAGACCACGGTTGTGGAATTTGCTTTAGGAACGGCTGTGGCGGCCCACCTTTTCCGGGGCGCCGCGCGAAGGCAATGCGCGTTCCGTCCGGGGACCATCGGGGCAACAGATCCGTATTGGTGGACGGAGCCAGGAATGTAAGCGGTTTGTCCTTGGCGTCAAAGATTCCGATAAACGCGTGACCGCCCCGGTCCGAGACAAAGGCCAAGCGTTTTCCATCAGGCGACCAACGCAAATCGCTGTCCTTGGCCCCATCGAAGAACAGCCGATCCGACTCAATTCTGCCATTGAGTTTTAGCGCCCAGACCTGCCCGTCTTTGGTAAAGGCGAGTTGTCCGTGCGCCGATATGACCGGATGATCGCCTTCGGCAAGCATTCGCGGCGCCCTTCCTGGCTTCGAAACCTGCCAGATGGTCACGGCCGGTTGTCCAGAAGACAGGGCCGGGTTGGGTTCCAGATTGCCCTCAGCAGTCCAATTGGCATCGTGATCGCCTCCACGAACGAAGACAAGATAGGTGCCGTCCGGCGAAAACGTAAGCTGCGTGAGTTCCACCCCATCGTCCCGCGTGTACTGTGTGACCTGCTGGGGTCGGAACTCAGGACCCCGGGCCAGCCAGATATTGCGCACGCCATCCAAGTTCCGGACCCAGGCAATCGCATCGGCATGTTCAGCCGCCACAAGCGCTCAGGGAAATGGAAAATGCAGCACCTGATCCATCGTAAATTTTTTTAGTGGCTCCGCATGAGCCACGAAAGGAAGTAAAACGAGTATCAAAGCTGCAATTGCTGAAGAATGGAAGCTGCGCATAGCTGGAGTATCCTCGGAAGAATGGCCGCAAAGGCTGGTAAAAAATTAGTAATCGCGTCCGAGCCGAATGTCAGTTACTTAAGTCTCAAACTAATGCTCCCGGCGAGAATTCGGAAGCTAAAAGGTACTGTTAAGCCAGGGGCTTTGCCCCATTTTCCAGTTGAAAATTTCCACCTCACTTTAATGCGTTTACTGTGCTGCCGATGAGATCATCGACCATTTCACGTGCCTTCTTTGAAGGAACATTCGATAATTTGACAGTACCGTCCAGTTGCGCCGGAGTTCTGCGAGTAAGGGCATGCGGCTACTCCGTTGGCAGATTCATCTTGCGCAGAAAGGCTTTGTAGCGGGGGTCTTCAGAAATAGGCTCGAACAGCGGCTCGCCGACGATCCAGGTAAGGCTAACATCCTTTTGGTTGTAAGCGCGTTCGAGCCATTCAAATGCACGATCGTGATCGCCGCGATACGCGTAGGTTTGGGCCACAAAATATGCACCCGTGTTGGCGTGTTGCGCAATCTGTGCTTGCAGCGCCTCGTCCGCCTCGGCCTGACGGCCAGCGGCCTGCAGGACGACTGGGAGGATCCAAAGTCGATTCCCCTTGTCAACTTCCTTCTGCACCACTGCGAGCGCCGCCTTCGGTTTTTCCTCCGCCAGCAATGTTAGTCCAAGTGACCAGCGGGTCCACCCAAAGTCCGGCTCTAGCTCAAGCAACTTTCGGAAGATGTCTTCGGCCGCTGCAAATCGACCAGCGCCGTAATAGGTAAATCCAAGATTCCAGATCACATAGGTGTTGAGTGGATCCCGGACCAGCGCCAAGCGAAGTTGCCGCACCGCATCGTCCCAACGGCCGAGCCTACGATAGAGGACTCCGATGTTCTGCAACGCTTGTGGATTCGTTGAATCAAGGGCAAGTGCTCTCTCACCTTCGGTTTCAGCGGCCGGCCAGTCCCAGTCGAAGGTTTGATAGACGTACTGAAGGTAGGCATGGGCATCCGCAAGATCTGGGCTCAACTGCAACGCTTGCTGTGCCAGCTGCCGCACGCGTTCAAAGCCTTCCATGGGGGCCAAAAAGCCATTGTCCGTCTCCAACGATACGGTATGCGCCAGCCGCGAATATGCCATGCCATAGATTGGATCGAGTTTGATCGCTTGTTCAAGGTATTCGCCTGCGTCATCCAGGGACGAGCGGGTGTTCTGGTTATTGGCACTCACGGCCCGCAGGTACAACTGGTACGCCTCGAGGTTCTGCGTGCCACCTTTGCGCCGGTTTAACTCTCCACCGGCAAGCCGGATTTGCAGTGCCTGCACGATTGCACCAGCAATCTCGTCCTGCACCGCGAAGATATCATCCAGCGGACGGTCATAGGTTTCTGACCAGAGATGCGTGCTGTCGGCGGTGCGGACCAACTGCGCGGTAATGCGCACCATGTTGCCGGATTTGCGTACGCTGCCTTCCAGCACGTGGGCTACATTCAGCCGCTTCGCGATCTTGGCAATCTCGATGTTCTGGCCCTTGAAGGCGAATGAGGAGGTGCGAGCGATCACTTTCAGATCGGGGACCTGCGAAAGCAGGTTCAGCAGTTCCTCGGACATGCCATCGGAGAAATATTCCTGCTCCTTGTCCGAACTCATGTTCACGAACGGCAGCACCGCAATGGATTTGTCATCCGCCGCGATCGCCGGCTCGGCCTCCTCCTGTAGGAGCGCGCCTTGCGCGCGATTGTCCGGGGCCGCACCATGCGCGCGATCGTCGCGGGCAAGTCCATTTACACCCTCGGGTGCTCCTACCGGCAAGAATCGATCGAATGCAAACAACCCGAGAGCCAGCACCATCAAGCCAATGATGATGTAATCGAGGCGACGACTGGTGATGTGGGTGATCGAGGCTGCGCGATCGACCTCGCTCTCGCGCTTGAGGTCTTCCGGGGTGAGTTCGTAGACCCAGGAAAACATCAAAATGAAAGGAAAGCCAATTACAGCCAACCAGACAACGATGGACGGGATTGAATCCGGCAGATGCAACGCCGGAACCACCGCGCCCGTGACCTGCGTGATCACCCAGCTGAGCGCCAGGTAGGCAGCCGTTACCCGGAATACATTGCGGCGTTTGAGTTCGTTGAAAAAGGACAAGGGCTAACTTCTGTTTGGCCTCTGTTGCTACTCAGGGTAGTCGCTTGTTGGGTGGATTCCAACAGTTGCGCTGCGTCAGATAGTTAGGACCGGTCTGATTCGCCGACCACCTGCCGCCAGTGCCCAGTCCCACTGGCAGTAAGCTGCTGCCAGGAAAATTTCCAGCTCCACTGCCCTTGCCCACGGCCCGGCGTGTTCATCCTTGCCTCCGAACCCAGGCGCAACAGGTCCTGCAGGGGAATGATCGCGAGGTGGCAGATCGAGTTCAATGCGGCGTGGATCAGGGCATCCGGCATGGACGGATGTTTGCTGCCCAGCACCTCCCACACCTGCTGCCTGTTCTCTGCACTCAACGATGCAAACCATCCCAGCGTTGTGTCGTTATCGTGCGTGCCGGTATAGGCAACCCCCTGCTCCTTGTGGTTGCGGGGTAGGTGCGGATTGTCTTCACTGCCGTCAAATGCAAACTGCAGCACGTGCATGCCGGGCAAGCCAAACTCATGCCGCAAGGCTTCGACTTCCGGGGTGATGATGCCAAGGTTCTCCGCCACCAAAGGCAGTGGACCCAATTCCATGGTCAGGCATTGCAGTAAGGCTTTTCCCGGGACCTTCCGCCATTGGCCATCCGCGGCAGCGCGTCCATGCAGGGCCGGAATTTCCCAGGTGGCGACCAGACCGCGAAAATGGTCCCAGCGCAACAGGTCAAAGCGGCGGCACTCATGTGCCAGACGGTCGCGCCACCAGGCGAAGTTACTGGCCTGCATTCGTTCCCAGTCGTACACCGGGTTGTCCCAGCATTGGCCCAACTCGGTAAATGCGTCCGGCGGAACGCCGGCTACGTGGGTAGCCAGCCCGTGACTGTCGACGCGAAATTCGCGTGGCCGGGTCCATACATCCGCGCTGTCTGCGACCACGAACATGGGCAAATCGCCATACAACAAAATACCGCGCCGCTGTGCTTCGCTGCGCAGGCTCAGCCATGCCTGGTTGAACAGGTACTGCTGCCTGATGCAATGGCCAAGTGCAGCAGAATGATTGCGGCCAAACTCGTTCAGCGCATCCGGGTCACGCTGGCGCAAGGGCAGCGGCCATTGCCACCACGGACTACCCCCCTGCGTCTGCCGGATAGCGGTGAACAGCGCATAGCCTTCCAGCCAGTTGGCCTCCCGCCAGCGGAATTGCTCCAGTTCGCTGTCATCCACTTCACTGCTGTGCAGTTCCGCGGGAATCAGCCGGGGGTTAGCGGCGAATGCCGAATCAGGGCTGTACGGTGAGCCCTTGGGCCCTGCAGGGCCGAGCGGCAGCATCTGCCATGCCGAAAACCCTGCCCCTTGCAGGAAATCCAGGAAACGCACAGCGTCTGCACCCAGGGTGCCGGAAGGTAAGGACGTGGGGTGCAGCAGGACTCCGGCCCGGCGCCGCTCCAGCACCTGTCGATCACCTGCCAGGCACTGGCTATCCATGGGGTCGCTCATGTGTTGCTGCGCATCGCTCCGGCCATTACCGGCGGGTGATCCGTTAATGTGCTGGGGGCGGAGTTGCGACTAGAGTTGATTGGCACATCCAGCACTGCCGGCGGCGCCGTGCTGATCAGTTGATACAAGCCCGCCAGTTGTTGCCGGTACAGCAGGTCAAAAGCGGGGCCGTCTTCCAGGCGGTTGTCCTCACCCAGCCACCAGAACCAATCCGATGCTTCGCATACGGCCAACTGGCGCAGGACAGCGGACACCCAAGGCCCGGGCTCGCGTTGCTCCTGCACCGCTGCAGTTAGTTCCGGCGCCAAGGCCAAATCAACTGCGGACTTGGCATTGATGAGTAAATCCCAGGCGCGATTTTTCGCCGCATCGCCTACCCAGGTGGAAAATGTACCGTACACCCAGCTGCCCGCACACACATTGGCCAGCGGTCGCGGATGGAGCTGCTGCAACACCGCGGAAAAGGTCGTGAGATTGAGTTGTGGGTGCGATCCGAGCCGCTGGTACAGCAGCGTCAGGAATTCCACCGCATTGTGCGGGAAGTACTCCCAGGCATTTTCACCGTCCATGATGATGCTGAGTACCGCATCCTCCTTGCCAGCCCAATCCGTCGCTATGTGCTCCATACGGGCGACCAGGTCGTTGACCGCATCAACCGCCTGCCATTTTGAGTACTCGAATCCAATCAGGTCTGACAATCCATCGTCGCGAAAGAAACAGACCGGCGACCTGTGTTCACCCCCAGATTCGATTCCGGATTCGATTCCAGGAGCCGTCAAGCGCCACGCATGCAAATGCGCTGCGGGCACGGTCTCCGGCAGGCTGTTGTACAGGACCTTGGCGCCGCTGGCGGTCCAGCTAAAACCGTGACGGTGCAATTGCTCGAGAGCGGCCTCGCTAATGCCGCCTTCGGATGGCCAACACCCCGCGGGAGTTCGCCCAAATGCCTGCCGGAACACGCGCACCGCCTCGGAAAGATGCCAGTTGCAGCGTTCCATACCTCCGGGATAGCCCGCGGACGGCAGCGGTGCATGCGGCATGGATTCGTGCGCGCACTGCAGGTCCTGCAACAAGGGCAGTATGGGGTGTGCAAACGGCGTGATGGACAACTCCACGCGCCCCACTTCGGCCAGCGCGCGGTAGCGTGGCAACAGGCCGCCACACACTTCACCCACCAGTTGTAGCAGAGCGCGCCGGTCAGCGGCGCTATAGCCCCCCGCTTTCTCCTGCAAAGCTACCGGTAATTCTTCACTGCGCACCGACTCACCCAGCCAGGCCAGCACGTACCAGACCAGCAGGTCATCGAGTTGTTGCCGTGGCAGGAATCGTCCTTCAGCCAGCGCTTGTTTGGTTTCCTCATGCAGGCGCGCATAAACTTCGAAGCGACTCTTCATCATCGCCTCGTTAACGCGCAACAGTGAACGCATCAGGGAGGGCATCACGGAGGGCATTGACGAATGGAGCTCTGCACCCTCCGGCACCTGGCCGGCAAGCGCGTCGAGGATTTCGTCCCGGATGGGAACTGCGTGATCCAGGCAGGCGCGTATGCGTGCCGGGTAATCCTGTAACTGTTCCATCAAGACTGGAGAAAAATTAACCACGGCGCGGGCGCAGGCAACGCTTTCGAGGTGCGCCGCCATATCGCTGTAGTCCTTGATGGCGTGCAGCCAGGTCCATGGCCGCAGGTAAGCGCCCAGGTAGCGGTAATCCGGCTGATGCATGTGCCAACACAGGACTACATTGAGCTTACCCATCCCCTCTTCTGCCGGTCTCACAGCATGTGTTGGCAAACCAGGACAACCCCGTCATCCGTCACCGAGAATCGACGGCTGTCTTCAAGTGGGTTGCCGCCGATTACGGTGTTGTCCGGAATGTCGCAGTACTCATCGATGATGGCCCGGGTGATGCGGCAGTTTTTGCCGATGCGCACATGGGGCAATACCACAGCGCGCATGAGTTCGGATCTTTCCTCAACCCGCACATCGGAGAACAGCAGGGACTGGTTCACCAACGCACCGGAAACTATGCATCCACCGGAAATCATGGAGTTGATCGCCGTACCGCGCCGTTCGGCCGAATCCAGCACGAACTTTGCCGGCGGCGCCTGTTCCTGGTAAGTCCATATGGGCCATTCATTGTCGTACAGGTTGAGCTCCGGATTGACCTGGATGAGTTCGATATTGGCCTGGAAGAATGCATCTACGGTGCCCACATCCCGCCAGTAGCTTTGCGCCTTGGTCGCCACGTCATTGAACGGATAAGCATATACCCGGCAATTTTCTATGCTGCCGGGCAGGATGTTCTTGCCAAAATCGTGGGCAGAAGCCGGGTTGGCTGCATCCGCAACCAACTGGTCACGCAGAAACTCGCGATTGAATACATAAATGCCCATGGACGCCAGCGCCATTTCAGGATTGCCCGGCATGGGTGTAGGCGCGTCAGGTTTTTCATCAAAGCGTATGATGCGGTCGGTTTCATCAACCGTCATAACCCCGAATTCGGATGCTTCCTTGAGTGGCACTTGCACCACGCCTACCGTAATGTCCGCATTGTTCTCGGCATGGAAGGCAATCATGGGACCATAGTCCATCTTGTAAATATGGTCTCCGGCCAGCACGATGACGTATTCAGGTTTATGCTGTTCGATCAGGTCAATATTCTGGTACACCGAGTCTGCGGTGCCTTTGTACCAGGACTCGTCCACCTGCTGCTGCGCAGGCACGATCTGGATGAACTCCCCGAGTTCACCGCGCAGGTAGCCCCAGCCGCGATGCACGTGCTGGATCAGCGAATGGGCTTTGTACTGGGTGAGGACAAATACTTGCCGGATGCCGGAGTTCACGCAGTTGGACAGGGGGAAATCAATGATGCGGAATTTGCCGCCGAAGGGAGTAGCCGGCTTGGCGCGCGTGGCAGTCAGTTCGCCCAAACGCGTGCCGCGCCCGCCCGCCATGATTACCGCCATGGTGCTGCGGGTCAGGCGGCTGACGAATCGGCCGGATTTGCGTGGAATGAGCATTTAACTATCCGCCTCCTGTGCATCATGGAATAATGAAACCTGGATTCATCATACGTCCTTAAGCGGCGTAAATCAGCACATAAACCCGGGGAATTTCGCATTCGCAAGCCGCGCAACAAGAAGACCGTAACCACACCGGTGCAACTGCCCTCCTTCGAGGACATAGCCAGGCTGTCTGCGGCCGAACACGGTGACCCGTTTGCTTTTCTCGGGCGCCACAGAACTCCTGGTGGTGAGGTTTTGCGTTGCTTCATGCCCTGTACGCGGCAGGCGTGGGTGGAGGACGAAAGCAGGCCCATGACCCGATTCCCCGATTCCGACCTGTTTGAATACCACGGAGATTTTTCCGGTATCGGCGCGCATCCGCTTATCCTGCGGGAAACAAACCATGGGCAGCGGCTGTCTGCCTACGACCCATATGGTTTTGCCTCAATGCTCAACCCGGCAGCCATGCGCTCCTTCCAGGACGGGCATCACTACGCGGTACAAAACCTGTTGGGCGCGCATCGCTGCACAATCGAGGGGATAGACGGAACGCTGTTTGCGGTGTGGGCCCCGGGCGCCGGCCGGGTCAGCGTGGTTGGGGATTTCAACGCCTGGGACGGCCGACTTCACCCGATGCGCTTCCATGTCGTGGAGGGTATCTGGGAATTGTTTATTCCCAGCCTGGAACAGGGCACGTACAAATTCGAAATCCGCAATGCCGCAACTGCCGAGATTTTGCTGAAATCCGATCCCTTTGCACGCTGGAGCGAACAGCGCCCGGCCACTGCCAGCCTGATCGCTGCCGCATCGAGTTACGCCTGGGCGGATGACCGTTGGTTGCGCAACCGGCCCCGGGCCAACTCGCTGCAACAGCCGATCTCGATCTACGAAGTGCACCTTGGTTCCTGGCGCCTCAGGGATGATGGCAGCTTCATGGGCTATCGCGAGTTGGCAGTGCAATTATGTGAGCATGTGCGCAAGCTGGGCTTCACTCATATTGAACTGCTGCCGATGAAAGAGCATCCGCTGGATGAGTCCTGGGGCTACCAGTCCACCGGTTATTTTGCCCCCACCAGCCGGCATGGCCAGCCGGATGATTTTCGCGCCTTTGTTGACCATTGCCATCAACAGGGTATTGGTGTGCTGCTTGACTGGGTGCCCGCACACTTCCCCAGGGATGCCCATGCTCTGTCGCGCTTTGACGGCACTGCCTTGTTCGAGTATCCCGACCCGGCAAAAGCCGAACAGCGCGACTGGGGCACATTGGTGTTCAATTATGAACGCAACGAGGTGCGCAGTTTCCTCATTTCCAGCGCACTCTATTGGCTGCAGGAATTTCATCTCGACGGATTACGGGTTGATGCAGTTGCCGCCATGCTCTACCTGAATTTTTCCCGCCAGGCGGATAGCTGGACCCCCAACAAGTTCGGCGGGCACCACAACCTTGAGGCCATCGATTTCCTGCGTGAACTGAACGGCGCAGTGCGGCGCGAATGCCCCGGGTGCCTGATGGTGGCGGAAGAATCCAGCGACTGGCACGGAGTAACTCACCCGCTGGAAACCGGGGGACTGGGTTTTCACCTGAAATGGAATATGGGCTGGATGCACGACACGCTTAACTACATGAGCAAAGAACCGATCCACCGGCAGCATCACCAGGAATGGCTGACCTTTGGCACTGTTTATGTCTTCAATGAACACTTCATCCTGCCCTTGTCCCACGATGAAGTCGTTCACCTCAAGAAATCATTGTTCGGGCGCATGCCCGGGGATGAATGGCAACGCTTTGCCAACCTGCGCCTGCTGTATTGCTACCAGTGGTTCTTTCCCGGCAAAAAGCTGCTGTTCATGGGCGGGGAGTTTGCCCAGGAAGGAGAGTGGGATTCCGCTGCCAGCCTGCCCTGGCCGCGCGCTGCAGATCCCATGCCAGCGGCCACCAGTCACCTGCTAAGCATGCTGAATCGCCTGCAGTCACAACATCCTGCCTTGTCGCAATGGGATTGCGATGCGCGCGGCTTTGAGTGGCTGGATGGCGAAGACCGGGAGAATTCCGTCGTCTGCTTCCTGCGGCACAGCGCCGGTGAGGCGCTGATCGTTGTGCTGAATTTCACTCCCGAGCCGCGGATGTCCTACCGTATCCCGGTGCATGACCCCGGAACTTTCCACGAGTTGTTCAATTCCGATGCAAATGAATTTGGCGGTACCGGTCAGTACCGGCAGAATCTGCTGGTATCCGAATCCACTCCGCATCGCGGCCGGCAGCATAGCCTCGTGCTGAACCTGCCGCCGTTGGCTGCATTGGTTCTGCAACGTGCGCAGCGCGAGACACATTCAAAACGCGGGAAAAACTGAAATGGAAATACCCGTGCAAGAAAGACACGTACAAGAAAAACACGCAAACACCAACGAGGAATTCCAGCGCCTGCAGGAAAAACTGCTGCCCATCTGGACGGCAACCCACTCCAGTGACTCGTTTCCCCACACCTCGGTTATCGTGCCTTCACTCAGCGTCGATCAGGATGAGTTAAGCAAGGTGCAGGGTGCATCGTTCTATGAAGAGCGCCTGCTGTTTGCCCTCATCCGGCTGCGCAACCCCAATGCGCGCCTGATTTACGTGACCAGTCAACCGGTGCATCCCGATGTGGTGGACTACTACCTGCAACTGTTGGTCGGCGTACCGGCTGCGCACGCCAAGAGAAGACTGCAGATGCTGTGCCTGTATGATGCCAGCCCGCGGCCTCTAACCGAGAAAGTACTTGAACGTCCACGGGTGCTGGCGCGTTTACGCGAGTGGATCAGCGAACACCAACCCGCTTACCTGACCTGCTACAACACCACCATGCTGGAACGCCGCCTCGCACTGGAGCTGCAAATACCCTTGAACGGCGTTGACCCCGCGTTGCTTTCGCTGGGCACCAAGTCCGGCAGCAGGCAGACTTTTGCTGCGGCGCATGTGCCCTTTCCAGCGGGATTCGAAAACCTTCATTCCGAGGTGGACATCGTCAATGCCTTATGCCAACTGGCGGCACTTCGCCCGGGCATTCGCCGTGCGGTAGTGAAGATCAACGAAGGATTTTCCGGCGAAGGAAACGGAGTATTTACTTACCCATCCGCACGTACGGATGCCAGCGCCGTCCAGGCCAGCCTGCAGCAGCTGGAATGGTCATCCAATCTCGAGAATATTGATTCTTTCTTGCGTAAATACAATTCGATGGGTGGCATTGTCGAGGAAATGATAGAAGCCGAAGAAGTGCGCTCTCCCAGCGTCCAGATGCGTATCCGGCCGGATGGTGATCCGGTGCTGGTCTCCAGCCATGAACAGGTGCTGGGCGGCAAAACCGGCCAGGTCTACCTGGGCTGCCGTTTTCCCGCCCGCAAGGAATACCGCACGCTGATCCAGCAGCAGGCCTTGCGCATCGGCAAACTGCTCAGCAGCAAAGGCGTGATCGGGCGATTTGGCATCGACTTTCTGCTCAGCCGCGATGGCGGCGGCGAGTGGCAGTCGCATGCGCTGGAAATCAACCTGCGCATGGGGGGAACCACACCGCCATTTCATGCCCTGGAGTTCCTGACTTCGGGTGAACTCAACCCCGAGACCGGGATTTTTCATGCGCCGACCGGGCAGGAAAAATTCTACAGCGCCACCGACAACCTCAAATCACCGGCCTATCGCGGCCTGCTGCCCGAAGACCTGTTCGACATCATCATTCGCAACAACATCCACTACCAGCCCGACAGCGGCACCGGCGTATTGTTTTACATGATTGGCGCGCTGTCGCAGTACGGCAAACTGGGCATGACCTGCATAGGCAACAGCCCGGAACAGGCCGGTGATCTATTTCAACGCACCGTAGCCCTGCTCGACAAGGAAACCGATAGCGGCGACGCAGCCCACGGCGAGTTGGGGCCGCTGTTCGACAACACCGTCAGGATGGAATGAACGCTGCAATCACACCTGGGCTTCCCGTGGGTGCCACCAATCAGATGCGCGCACGGGGCAGTTCTCCTGAGCCATCAACGTTGCGGTTCAGCGGCGGCGCGAAGCGCCGTCCGCTGCAACTGGCTGTTAGCTGCGATTGACAATATGTCATATGTGACATAGCATGCCCGGCATGAAACCCGGCGACAAACCGTTGGTGTGGCTACATGGAGTGGTAAAAACTCCGCCATTCTCAACCGCCGCCAGATTAGAAGCCGGATTCCTGCTCCGCCGATTGCAGCGCGGCGAAAAGCTGAGCTTACCGCACTCCAGGCCAATGCCAACAGTTGGGCTTCGGTGCCACGAATTGCGCATCAACGACGAGCAGGTAACGTGGCGAATCATGTATCGCACCGACAGCGATGCCCTATTGATTCTGGATGTTTTTGAAAAAAAGGCCGGTACCACGCCAAAACACGTGATTAAGATTTGCAAAGCGCGACTGCTGAGGTATGACCATGAAAGCAAATAAGCGACAAAGGCTAGAGAAGGCTGGATGGAAAGTGGGGACTGCCGATGAATTTCTCGGGCTCTCTGCCGATGAAGCGGCGTACATTGAAATGAAACTTGCATTGAGTGAGTCATTAAAACAGAAACGCATTAAGAAGCGACTTAGCCAGGTTGCACTGGCGGAATTGATTGCGTCGAGCCAATCACGTGTCGCGAAAATGGAAGCTGCCGATTCATCTGTATCAATTGATCTTCTGGTCAAATCACTGCTTGCAATGGGCGCATCCCGTAAAGAGGTTGCAAACGTAATCGCGCCTGGTCGGTAACGCGGTATAACTACTATTCGGCGGCTATTCGCCGTCTATTCCCGCAGCCTCATCTTGCAGCGTTTGCGGGATATGGAAGCATCGCCATGAAAGTCTCCCACGGAATCCAAGGGCGGGCAAGCGGCCTACGTCTCCTGGGTCCGCCGCTTCATTGTGAGCCGCTTCGTCGTACTCCGTGAACGCTTCCGGGTGGAACTCATGCCTCATCGCTTGATGGCGTTACGCACCCTGCGAAGCACTACGTCACCGGGAATCGTCTTCACGCGGCCCATGCGCACCTCGTCGCGTCGGCGTTTCGCCTCAGCCAGCCACCGCTGGTCGATCCGCCCGAGCGCCTCCGCATCAAGGCTCTCCACCAAGAGATCCGCGAGCTGCGCACGCGATTCCCCCGACAGCTTCATCGCCTGCTCAGCGATTTGTTGAATGCTCGTCACCATGCGTCCAGAATACGCAATCCTTCAGACGGTTTCCAGCACCTTCTCACCCGCCAACGCTCCGGTTCAGCGGCAGGATGAATAGCGCTGCAATCAGTCCCTGCCATCAGTCCCAAAATTGCCGCGAGTGCCAGATTTCAC
>JANLTO010000163.1:0-27854 GCA_031362985.1 Lysobacterales bacterium
AAGGGCTCTGACCCCTTTTCTGACCCATTTTCCGATCCCGCTCGCCCTGCTTATCTTTGCAACGCTATTGGCTTTCGCGAATGCCTGGCCGGCAAACCTGGTGCTTGACGACAAGGCGTTTGCCGGGCCCGGACGCGCAGCCGAACTCGATAGCCTGAATTACATGTTCACCCGGGACGTGTGGGGCTGGATGCGTGACGGCTTTGGGCTTTACCGGCCGCTGTTGCTGCTCCAGCTTTTCCTCGAGACCAGGTTATTCGGGGGCTGGCTGCAAGGCTATCACCTGAGCAACATTTTCCAACACCTGCTCGTGACTTTGCTGCTGTATGGCTTCTTGCAATTCCTGTTGCGCACGACCGGGGGCCAGCCATCTTCTTCCAGGTTTTACGCACTGCTTGCTGCCCTGGTTTTTGCAGTCCATCCCATCCACACCGAGGTGGTCAATTCGGTCTTCAACCGCTCCGAGATGCTGGTGGCTATATTTGCTCTTGGCGGTTTGTGGTGGCTGCTGTATTTTCTCGACCGCCATCCCGGCAGGGCCTGGTCGGGACTGGCAATCACCTACTTTCTGGCCATGCTTTGCAAGGAAAGTGCAGTCGTGATTCCTGGCCTGGCGGTCATCCTCATCCTGATGGTCAAACCGGGGAATCTCACCACCCTGATAGGTAAATCCCTGCCGGTCTTGTGGCTATTGCTTCCGCTTGCCCTGTTCCTGTATATGCGGGCCCATGCATTGGCGGCCCCGGATTTGGTGCAGGTCTCTCCGCCTACCGGAGCAACAAATATGCCGGAAGCGGTCCACCAGATTCCATTGCCGGATTTCGAAACCTTACTCTCCGTTTCCGCAACGTTTGGCAGAGCCCTGAGATTTGTTGCGTGGCCTCACCCACTCATGGCCATGCACGGGGGTTTCTCGACCACTGAGTTATGGGTCTATGCAGGCCTCAACATCGGCCTGATTGTTGCTGCGCTTGTGCAAGTGAGAAGGAGGCGCTTCACCCTTGCCGCAGGGCTGGCCTTTTTCTATCTCGCCATGCTGCCGTCCAGCCGGATCATCCTTTCTGGCGCTCATGCACACTCGCACTTTGCAGAACGTTATGCGTACATCCCGTCCATAGGCCTCGCCATTCTTTTGGCCTTTGCGTTAAGAGCACTGACACAACGCCTGTCACCACGCGTAGTGGCGCGTGTTGCACTACCCCTGCTGCTGGTATTGACTGCAGTGACCTGGGCCAGGAATTCGGACTGGCGCAATGAGGCTGCACTGTTCGGAGCGGATTACAAGAGAGGTAGCCGTGGAGAATCCATTTTGCGGTGGATCACGTCATCCCGCCTCAAAGCAGGCAATTTTGCCTGGGTAGTAAAGATCTGCGATGACAACCTGGCCCTGCAGGAAGAATTTGGTGACTCCACCTTTGTACAGTCCTGCGCCAGCGCATATGAGAAGAAGCTCCGCCTCAAGGAGGCGGAACAGTCCCATCTTTACGCCATCAAGTACGACAAAACCCGCGTTGCGGCAAGCGTTTCCCTGGCGCGCTTTTATCTTCGGCATGCACGCCCGCTGGACGCGGAGCAACGCTTCAAAGCCGCGATTGACTGGTCTGATGATGCAGCAGACAAGGCCTTGCACACTGCAGAAATGATCATTGCCCTCAACCCCAATAGCCGCAAACAGGCAATCATTGCCAAGGGTTACATCGAAGACGCACTGCGACATCGTCCCGATTGGCCTGAGGCAAAGACCATGCTGCAGGCCCTTGAGAAGGGGCTGAACCATTCTCGCAGTCCACTGCCCGGCATAGAGCCTCCGGCTGCGGGACTGGAGCCGGAGTGAAACACCCTAGCAGCTAGGCAAAGTCTCCAGCCAGTTGCGCCACCGTGTTCCATTCCTGGTCAACCTGTGTGCTGGTCACGGCCTTGAAGCACAGATTGGTGTACATCCGCATAGTCGCTTCGTGACGCACCAGCTCATCGCCGCAGGCGTCCTCCACCACCAGCGGCACGATGCGACGCAAATACGCCGAGGTCGCAGTGAACAGCACACAGATCGAGGTTTCCAGTCCCGCAATGAGTGCAGCCTGGATGTTGCGCTCACGCAGCATGCGTTCCATGTCGGTGTGTGCAAAGCCGTCGAATCCCTGCTTCCGGACGATGAGCTCGCCCGGTTGCGGTAGCGCAAAGTCGGTAAATTCTGCACCCACCGTATTGGCAATGCAGGGCACATCACCGCGGCCTTGCGAGCGATAAAACAACATCCAGTCGCTGCGATCGGGCTTGAACCATGCTTGCGTGTGGATGATGGTGAGGTTCTGGGCGCGCGCGGCCTGCAATAACCTTGCAACGTTGGCTGGAAACGTGGCGAGGTGCGTCAGCGCCTGCAGCGGCTGCCAGAAATCGTTTTGGATGTCGATGAGGATCAGGGCAAAGTTCATGTGCGTTCAGCTTACTGTCCGGAAAACCCTGGCCAATCGCTCGATTCCTTCGCGGATTTCCGCAGCACCGTAATGCGCAAAACTCAGACGCAGGCAGTTGTGTAACTCACCCAGACTGGAGCAGGCTGCCCCCGGCTGAAAGCCAGTGCCGGCTTGACGCGCAGCTGCCTGTAATTCTGCGGCACTGCTTTCGGTGGGAAGTGTGAGCCAGAAAAAGTATCCCCCCTGCGGCTTTTGCCAGAAGGCCCATCCTCCAAGGTGATGGTGCAGTGCTTCGTCCATCTCATCAACCCGGGCTGCATAGACCGCCCGCAGGTGCGCAACATGACTTGCCAGGGAACCGCCTTCGAGCAACTGCCGCACGATATGCGACGTGAAGTGGTTGAAATTTCCACCACTGACAAGCACGCCGCTGGCGAGCAGTCCGCGCATCAAATCCGCGTTGGTCTGGATCCAGCCCAACCGCAAGCCGGGCGCGAGGATTTTCGAGAAGGAGCCCAGCGAGAGCACGTTGCCCTGCTCGATCAGCGTTCCAAATGAGGGGGGTGGCGGTTCACCATAGTGGAGAGACTGGTACACCTCATCGGCAACGATGATGAAACCGTGTTCATGGCTGAGTACCGCCAGGCGTTCGCGACGTTCCATGGATAGCGTTCGCCCGGTGGGGTTGTGAAAACTTGGGATGGTGTAGACCAGCCTGGGACGGTGCTTAACTACCGCCTGCACCAGGCGACCGCTATCCATGCCGTACTCGTCCATAGGGATACCAACGATGTTCAGGCCGTGATCGCGGAAAATCTGGAACGCCAGGAAGTAACTGGGCTCTTCCACCAGCACGGTGTCGCCGGGTTGGGTGAAACGTTGGCAGACAAAATCGAGTGCCTGCGAATTGCCGGCGCTCAGAAACAGCGACTCCGGTGTTGCCGCATGGCCGCTGGTGCTCGCCAGGAAAGCGGCCAGCGCAGCACGGAAGCGGGCATCGCCCTGCTTTTCGCCGTAGTTCAGTTCGAACGGTTGCGGACTCACAAAGAAACGGTCGCAGCCGACGCGCATGAGATCCAGCGGCAACAGATCTGCCGAAGGCTGGCCAACGCCGAAATCAATCACGCCCCGCTCCGGCGCGCCATCGAAACTGACCTTCACGTTCATGTTGTACCCTCGGTGAATGACACCAAACGAAATACGTCTGCAGTGACTGGGGCAGGTTTCCAAAGGTCCGCCGAATGAGTCATTATCATGCATGTACCGCCGAAGTGGATATGATGACTTGATAATGAACGTACCTTTCCAGGGAATCACTATGGGTGCGCCACCCGTGATGTTCGGTTCGCAGGATCCGGCCTGGGCTAACTTGCATCAGCCATGCTGCGGAGCAAATCCCAGACCCGCTGAAACTCGGTACTACCTGCCAGTAACACGACCAGATCACCGGGTTTTGCTCGTTCAAGGCTGCTTTGCACGGCCTGGTCCGCGTCCGGCACGATGCTGATCGCTGACCTGCTGGTTCCGGCTGACACCAGGCCCTCCTTGAGCAAGGCAGGGATTTCAAGTGGCAACCGGTCGCGCAGCGTTTTGAAATTTCGGCAAATGTAATGATCGAAGTGACCGGACAGGACCGAGGCTGCCGCTTCGATGTCCACATCCTGCCGATCACCGCTGTACCCAACCATCAGGATTTTTTCTCCGTTCACCGGCAGCCGATCGACCAATGCGCAAATCCTGCGAAATCCGTCTGCATTGTGCGCATAATCCATGATGACCCGGAACGGCAGGCCATCAAAAATATTCAGCCGGCCCGGCGTAGATTCGAACGACATCTCGAACGAACGCAATGCATCCGCAATGGTGGACGCACTCACTCCCGAGAAATAACCCGCCGCGGCGGCATGCATCGCGTTGCTGACATTGTGACCGGCCGCGCCTGCAAAGGTGGCGGGAATATCGTCAATGGCGATCACGGGAATGCGCTCTACGCCATCGTAGATCACGATGAATGGACGTCCGCCCTGGTTTTCTGCGACACACCGGCCGCTCACCCTTTCCAGCATTCCTGACAGCTTCTCTGCAGCATCCACCGTGGACACAAGGCAAATTCTTTTTGCTTTGGCCTGTTTCGCCATCGCCAGGCAAAAGGGGTCTTCGGCATTGAGCACGGCCGTGCCACGGGCGCGGCGCACCACTTCGAATTTCACGTCCGCCATTTCCTGCAGGGTGTGAACGCCAATGCGCCCGAGATGGTCGTTGGTCACGTTGGTGCAGACCGACACATCACACCAATCAAAGGCAAAACCCCCGCGCAAAATGCGGCCGAAGTATTCTTCCAGCACCACGGCATCAACAGTTTCGACCTCCAGCATGCCATGGTGGGCGCCAGGCCCCATCTCACCCCGGTCCGAGGTGAACTGCTGATCGATGAAGATCCCGTCCGAACACACCACGCCGGTGCGATACCCGGCGGCCTGCAAAATCCGCTCGACCATATGGCAGGTCGTGGTCTTGCCATTGGTGCCGGTCACCGCGATCACCGGGATGCGCGCAGCAGCGCCGGCCGGGTACATCCAGCGCACAAACTCCTCAGCCACCCGGTCGAGCAGGCCTGAGCCAGCTGGAATCAGGCTTTCCAGTTGCGGGAAATGTTCTATCGAGCCGCTTCCGCCACCTGGCGGGCCTGAGCCAGCTGGAATCAGGCTTTCCAGTTGCGGGGCCAGGTCGCAATCCACTACTGCCCCTTGCGTCTCTTCGAGAGGCCGACCGTAATCGGTGCTTGCGATGTCCAGCAACAACATTCCTGTACCCAGTTCGCGCGACACGCGGCAAGCGAGGTCAACGATCGAGGAGTGTACCCGCGCCACGGGGATTTCCTGTCCGGAGGCAAACGCCCCAAGCAATGCATGGTTTACCACCAGCAGTTTGCACGACTGCCCCGCCACCATGGACTCGACACTAACGTGGCTGGCAAGATGGCGGGCTTTTTCAACTGCAGCCCTGACGTCTTCAGCAGAATTGAGGTCCAGGAATACACCCGCCGGACAAGCCCGCACACCCGCCTTCACCACCACCGGAAATCCGAGATGTTCCGCTGCACGGACCGCCTTGCGTGACATGATGCAATTGCCGGGCTCAGGGTCGCAGGCCGGCAAAGGAACCCGCAGCCGGGAAAGTTCCCGGCGCAACGCGACCCGATCCCGTAGCAAGGGGGTGAGGTTCGCATTGCGTGTTTGGCAAAAGGTCCCGTCGATGATGTTCTGGTGCGCACCATGGCCCAGCTTCAGCATACCGTTCATGCGCACACGGAACTTCCCGACCGGGGCCTGGAAGGGAGCACGATCGAGTTTCATACAGGGAATATCCAGCCGGGCTGCCGCGGCGATGATGGCCGCGGCATCCCGTGGCAAGACCAGGTCTTTGGCGAACGGCAGGAACTCGCGGTAGCGGCTTGCGCTGTCGACAATCTGCTCATCATCGGTCCCGGGAGTAGCCAGGGTCGGCTCCAGTTCAGCGAGCCAGCATAGCGCGAGGTCGCTTGCCCTTTCCGCCACTTCTTCGTGTTCGTGTTCGAACCAGGCCCACACACCATGGCCGGCACTATCGGGTGCAAAGCCACACTGCGTGACGCGATGCCCGGCTGCCTGCTGCAGCGCCAGCGCCATGGCATTGAATACGCGCGCGAAACCTGCAAGCGCCTGCTCACCCGCCCCAGGGGCCGGTTGAATCAGGCCCTCGAAGCCGCCTGCGGAGAAAGGTGGGGTCTCTGCCAACTGTGCGCAAATTGCCGGCAGGCGGACGGCCAGAACGTCCAGCTCCGTGGACGCCAGCACAAACTGTTGTTCAAGAATGGTCTGCTCGGAGCGCCGGTTTGGTCCGAGCAACAGCAATTTCTCACGGATTTCCATGGGGTATTCTAACTGCAGGGGGGCTTGGGGTCAGAGTAAAGGGTCAGAGTATTTACTCTGCCCCTTTAACTCTGACCCTTTACTCTGACCCCAATCATCACGTCATGAGGTTTGGATCCGCTATTACCTTTTTAAATGCCTCCACCTGGTCAGGTGTCGCATCTTTTTGGTACTTCGCCTTCCACTCGTCATAGCTCATGCCGTAGATCTGCTGGCGGGCCTGATCTATCGTTACGTCCAGACCCTTTTCCCTGGCTGCCGCGACATACCACTTGCTCAGGCAGTTGCGGCAGAAACCCGCCAGGTTCATCAAGTCGATGTTTTGCACGTCGCTGCGTTTGCTCAGGTGGCCGATCAGCGTGCGCAAAACGTCTGCTTCCAGTTCCACTCGGGTCTGTTGGTCCAACTCAGTCATTTCTCGCCTACCTTGCTTGCGCCATCACACAATTAATTCCAGGATGGAAAGGTTACCCCAAGAATGAACAAGATACTCACCACGCGCCGTTTTTTGCTCTGCCAATGAATAGCCACCACGGGCATCTGACCTGGGTCAGTTTTGCTTTCCACCGGGGTTTCGTTGCTCTGCGGGAGATCCTATACTCAGCGCCCAGGCTTTTTACCAACCCGCAGTCCAGGGCAACAACCTGGCTGCGTGGTGCTTCTACTCTGAAAAGGCTGGCTGTCCTGTACCTGAAAGCCTGGTCCGGCAGGTTTGCGTCACATAGTGTTGGTAACTTCTCAGGGAAGCGCTGAATTCATTAGAGTTTCCTTGGGAGATAGTGCAATCATGATTTCAAGGCAGTCCATGCAAACCACGGGGTTGGTCGCGGCATTGGTGTTGCTGGCAAGTCCACAGCTGCTACCATCACCTCGAATGGTGTTTGCAGGGGCCGCCGATAGCGGCCCCTTGCCTCCTTTACTCTAACCAGCAAGTACCATAAGGAAGGAAATGTGCTCATGAGCCACAGAACCGGGACAGCAATTCTCATCTGGATGGTGACCGTTTGCGGCGCTAATGCGATCGCGGCGGAACTTCCAGCCGACACCATATATCGCAATGGCAAGATCTATACCGTCGATGCCCACAACAGCACCCACGAATCACTGGCCGTGCGGGACGGGAAGATCGTCTATGTCGGCGATGGTACCGGCGTACTGCAGTTCGTCGGCCCCACGACGAAAGTCGTCGACCTCGGCGGACGCATGCTGATGCCCGGGCTGGTGGACGGGCATATGCACCCGCTTTCCGGCGGCATGAAAATCCTTGGCTGCAGCCTGGACTACGAAGCCCTTACCATCGCTCAGTTCCAGGCCAGGATCCAGGCCTGCATCAACACCACGAGCGACCAGAACCCGGAAGCCTGGCTTGAAGTTGAGAATTGGTTTCAGCAAAACATGCTGCCGGCCGGAACTGAAGTAAGCCGCGAAGACCTGGATATGCTGCAGACGCAGCGTCCCATCCTGGTGCGCTCCTCGTTCGGCCACTCGACGCTGGCCAACTCGCGGGCATTGCAGTTGGCAAACATCACCGCGGACACCCCCGACCCGGAGGCCGGCAAGATCACGCACAATGCGAGCGGTCAGCCGACCGGCATTCTCGAAGACTCTGCACAGGGGCTTTTCGATCACTTGTTGCCGGAGACCACAGACGCGGAGATGCTTGCTGCGGCCCAGGCCTCTCTCGAGGCCGTGCGGGCTCAGGGCGTTACCACATTCCTCGACGCCTCGGCTGATGCCAGGACCGTCGCCGCCTATGCGGCGCTGCAGCGCGAAGGGAAACTGACCGTACGTGCGCACTTCGCCATGGAAATCACGCCGGAGAAAGGACGCAATCCGGAAGAGGCGGTAGCCTCGCTGGTAAAAATAGCAGGCGAGTTCGACCAGGGGCCGGTCACCGTGCAGCCCACGATCACGGTGCGCAATGCCAAGCTGTACATGGATGGCGTCATCACGGCGCCGGCACTCACAGGCCTGATGCTGGGGCCTTACCTGGTGAACCAGGGCACGGCCGAGAATCCCAACTGGGTCTCCAGCGGTAACATCGGACCGGCACCTTATTTTTCGGCTGAAGTCCTTAAAGTGCTGCTGTTGAAACTGGCCGCTGCCGGTATTGACCCGCATATCCATGCCGACGGTGACGGTGCAACCCGCTATGCGCTGGACGGCTTTGCGGCGATGCGCGAAAAATATTCCGGTGACCGCATCCGTGCGGCCATCGCCCACGTCGAAATCGCCCACCCGTCTGATTTTCCGCGCTTTGCACAGCTGGATGTGATCCCCGTCCTGTCCTTGCAGTGGGGCAAGCCTGCCTCAGACACAATAGAAGGAGCACGGGACTATCTCGGGCCGGAGCGTTTCAAATACATGGAGCCGCAGGGATTCCTGCACGAGGCGGGAGCACGGATAGCCTACGGCAGTGACTGGCCGGTGGATCCGCTGGATGAGTGGTTCGCCTTGAAAGTCGGAGTGACCAGGGCAAACGACCCCGGCGCCGGTCCGCAGTATGCCGGACGGCTCAGCGATGATCCGGGCCTGAGCCGCGAGACCGCGATTCGCACGATCACGATCAACTCCTCCTACGAACTCCATCAGGAGGCTGAAACCGGATCGCTGGAAGTGGGTAAACTCGCGGACCTTATCGTGCTGGACCGCAACCTGTTTGAGATTCCGGCTGAGGAAATTGCTGATGTCCGCGTGCTGCTGACCGTGGTCGGTGGCACGGTCGTATACCAGTCCGACACATTCGATTAACCAGGGGCTTACTGGTTGAGATGTGCGTAGGCGATATGCAAGGGTTCCGGGGAAGCCCTGAGCAAACCTTCGAACGGTCCATCCATTTCCAATACGAGAAATATGGCGCTTGCAACGGATAGCGCGCACACCAGCAGCACTGAAACAACAGTCGCGTTCCAGGGAGCAAACAGGCCAAAGCTGGTGAATGTAATCGTCAGCCAGAAGACCAGAATCACCAGGAAGTACACTGGAATGGAAGAGCTCACGCTGGACAGCACCATCCATCTCGCCTGCAACAGGGTTTCAGCCTGACTTACCGCCTCCGACTGCAGTGCCCGCTGGGTGTCGTTGCCTGGCTGCAGAGCGCGGATTGCGTGCGCGAGTTTTTCAGCGTTGACCCCTCCCTGCATTTGCAGTGGTTCCAGGTTGCTGGCGGCGGATGAGTCCTGCGGCCAGATCATTTCCAGTCGCGTGCCGAGCGCGAGCTTCAGCCCGGTGCGGATCATCTTGGTCTCCGGGCCATATTGGGCCAGCGTGCGATCGAGCGTCAGGGCATCGATGGCGGTTTGTTGCACACCTGCCTCCACTGCGTCGAAGGAACTTTTGGCCGACGCAGTGACGAGACCAAGAACGAGCGCAGTCATCGTGGCAATGAGTGCAATGCCTACCTTGATCGAGTCTTTTGACTCATCACAGAGGTGATGTTGTGGTAACACAGTGCGAAGCCACAGGCCGAGCAATGCCCCGCCGAAGGTACAGGCAAACACGGTCAGGCTGATCAGTGTCGGATTCATGTTTTTGTCTCCAAATTTTTTGCATTATAGTCATTTGCGGAGACTGAATGCCGTACCAAACCAAGTACAATTCCAGAACATATGAAGATATAGGAAGATTATAGGGTCAGCAAAATTGGGGTCAGAGTACAAATAGGGTATGGCACTTTGCTGCGGGCCATTTCTACTTCGGTATTTGTACTCTGACCCCAATTTTGACCCCAATTTTGCACTACTAAACACCACAAGGAGACCCTACAGAATGAAACGAATGATGCTGCTGGCCATTTTCGCCCTGTGCAGTACTGCCCAGGCTTTTGATAGTCCACAGGCTTTGCAAGATGGCTTCCTGGATGCCTTGCGTGCCAACAATGTCGACGGCATGGCGGCGTGTTATGCGACCGACGCCACCAATTTTGGGCTGGATACGATGGTCGGCACCGGGCCCGACGCGGTGAGGGCCGACTGGAGCAAATTCTTCAAAAGCTACACCGTGACGGCCGTGACACTAAGCGACAAGCACAGGGAAATTTCCGGTGATCTGTCTGCCGCCTGGGGCCTGTTCTCCATGACGGCCACGCCGGTCGGCGGCGGCGAGCCGGTAGTGATGACCGGCCGCTATACGGACGTGTCCAGGAACTTTGCTGGCAACTGGTTGTACGTGGCCGACCACGCTTCCGTGCCCTTGCCGCCACCCCCGGAAAAATAACCGGGCAGGCTGGATCGGGCCCACAGCACCGTGGGCCGGTGCACCCGGGATATTTGTTAACTATCCCCAATGTTCCGCACATGGGGCAGCAATGCTGCTCCACTATGATCATCTCTTCTCTGTTGATCCAGGCGTGTGATGCGGCGACTTTTTTATCTGCGCTTGCTGTTTACTCTGGTTGCCGGTGCCACCTTATCCGGATGCGTGAGCTATGCGCCGGCGCCGCTGACGCCGTCTGATCTGCTGGACAAACAGACCTCAGCCAAGATCGACGAGGCAGCAGTGCGGAATGAAATTACCCGGCTGGCACCCGGGACTGAATGGGATGGCCACCGCCTGGACCGCCTGTCCCTGCTGGCCGCCGCCTTAACCGCCAACCCCGAAATCGCCCTTGCGCGCGCAACCGCCAACGCTGCGGCCGCCGAGGCCAAGGCAGCGCGTGTGGTGCAGGGCCCGACACTGCTGCTCACCACCGAATACGCCTTCAATGCGCCGGAAGCTTCACCCTGGCAGCTCGGTGTTGGCGGCGACATCCTGCTGGATACCGGGGCGCGCCGCGAGTCCCGCATCAATACGGCGGAACTGGGTGCAAGGATCGCATTGTTCGATTACACGGATACTGCCTGGTCGGTGCGGCTGAGAATTCGCGGTGCACTGGCCCAACATCTGCTGGCCCGAAAAGAGTCGGAAGCCGCAAACCAGCTTGCCGCGTTACGCGAGCGCCAATTGACGGCCATGCAGCATCGGCTGTCAGCAGGCACCGTTGCGCATACTGATGTCGAGCGTGCCCGGTCCCAGCTTGGCACCGATCAACGGCGCCTCGCCGAAGCGGAGGCACGGACTGCAGTCACAGTACTGCAACTGGCTGCTGCCGTCGGCGTTTCGCCGGCGGCGATTGATGAATTAGCACTGAGTTGGCCAGAAATCACTATGCCGAAAAAAATGACCGGTCCCTTGCCCGCGATCTGTCTTGATGTCGCGCTGGTTGCCCGTCCTGATGTTGCCCGAGCCAGCCTCGCCTATGACCAGGCCGAAGAAGCCCTGAAAAGTGCTGTCGCTGCCCAGTATCCCCAGCTGCATTTGGGCCCCGCTTACGCCTGGGAGCGCGGCCTTAAAAAACTTCCATTTGTACTCAGCCTGTCGCTGCCGCCGTTGGACCTCAACCGTTCTGCCATCGCTGCCGCCGAGGCACGAAGGCTGGAAGCGGGATACGCGCTGGAAGTGATCGTCGCCGCAGCGGCCACTGCGGTTGAACTCGCACAACAAGACTATGCAGCGGCTTGGGTCCAGCTGGAGCAGGCACACCAACAGCGACAGATCGCAGGCCGACTCGCGGCGCAAGCCGACACAGCAATCGCCGCCGGCTCGATTGATCGTTTCGAGTGGAACACGGCGCAATCAGGGCGCATGGTTGCCGAGCTGGACGAACTCACCGCGGTGCAGAACGTGCGCAGCGCCGAAGCGGCCCTCGAAAACGCGCTGCGACGTCCGCTCGATGGCCCCGAACTCGCCATCACTACCGGTCAAATTTCCTCCGAGGTCCCAACATGTCAATCGCCCCTGCCTTTGTAACCCCCATCGCATCCCTGATCGCGCTGCTCATGAGCGTTTCGGCCCTGGCCCAAAGTCCGGATCTGGGCCCGGACATGAGTCCGGATATGCCCGGCGATATCGAGGTCGCGCTCACCGCGGCGCAACAAATCCGTATTGGCCTGGGCATGACCCGCCTTGAATCGAAGCAAGCGTTCGAGGTAGTGGAAGCCATAGCCGTCGTGCTCGATATCAGCCTGCTGGCCCAGCTCAATGCCGAAGTTGAATCCGCTACAGCGATTGCCGCAGCATCGGCCAGCACGGAGCAGCGACTGACCGTGCTCGCCAACGATGACCAGAACGCCTCACTGCAGACCCTGGAGGCAGCGCGTGCACAGGCTGCCAGCGATACCGCGCGGTTGCGGGTCGGCCAGCAGCGCATTGCCCTGGAGTGGGGCCCGGGCCTGGCGGCGCTCCAACCCCTTGAGTTACGACAGTTGATCGGGCAGGTTGCTGCCGGCACGGCCGCACTGCTGCGCGTTGATGTTTTAGGCATGGGCTCCCTAATAACAAATGTTGCGAGTACGGATGTTGCAGACATGAGCCCCGCAATCAACAGCGCACAGGGCCCCCGTGTGCAACTGCGGCCCGACCCCAGGCAAGCGCCGCTTGCCACCAGGACCCTGGGACCGGCCGCAAACACAGATGCACGCATGCAGAGCAGCGGACTGCTGGTGCTGGTGCAAGGCGATGGTGCGGCAGGCTTGCGCCCCGGCCTCATGCTGCCCGCGGAAATTGATACCGGACGGCTCATGACGGGCGTCGTTTTACCCCGCAACGCGCTGATCCGCACGGAAGGCGCAACCTGGGTATATCTGCGTCGCGGCGGGGACAACTTCGTGCGCCGCGAAGTGATTGAACCGCGCATGCAGAACGATGGCTGGTTTGTCAGTTCGGGCTTCGCACCCGGCGACGAAGTCGTAGACGCCGGCGCCGGGTCGCTGCTTGCCGTCGAGCGCAGTGCGGCTGGTGCTGATGAGGCCAAGTCCGATGAAGCCCCGTCAGATGAACTTTAAGCCATGCTGACACGGATTGTTCGCGCAGCACTGCAGTACCCGCGTCTGGTGGTATTTTCCAGCGCATTGTTGCTGGTCTACGGCGGCCTGCTGCTGTCCCGCGCTGAACTCGAAGTGTTTCCCGAGTTCGTGCCCGCGCAGGCCAGCGTGCAGGTGGAAGCCATCGGCATGGTCGCGGAGCAGGTCGAGTTGCTGGTCACGCGGCCCGTAGAAGAGGCCATTAACGGAGCCACCGGAGTAGCCTCGGTGCGGTCCGAATCCATCCAGGGCCTGGCGGTCATCAACGTTGTGTTCCGCGAAGGCGAGGATCCCTATCGGGCCCGGCAAGTGATTGCCGAGCGCCTGGCGGAGGTGGCCGGCCACCTGCCGGCCGGCGTTGCCTCTCCGACCATTTCACCGCTGACTTCCTCCACCATGGACCTGCTCAAGGTCGGGCTGCAAAGCGACCGCCTTTCACCGATGGAGCTACGGGATCTCGCGCAATGGACAGTGCGCCCGCGCTTGTTGTCAGTTGCTGGTGTTGCACGTGTCACGGTATTTGGCGGTGAGTTGCGACGTCTTGAAGTGCGCGTGCGTAACCTCGATCTGATCGCCCGAAAACTCACGCTGGCCGATGTCATCTCGGCCGTGCAGGCCGCCACGCAGATTCGCGGTGGTGGCTTTGTTGATACCACCGCGCAGCGCATCCTGATCGAGCCCCGTGGCGCAGCGGTAACGCCCGATGAAGTGGCCGCCGCGGTCATTGGCGGCGGCACTGCACCCGTGCGGATTGGCGATGTCGCTGACGTGATCTATGCCGCCACGCCACCCTTCGGCGATGCCTTGATCATGGGTAAGCCGGGTGTGCTCATTTCCATGGCCAGCCAGTTTGGCGCCAATACGCTCACCACCACGCGTGCTGTTGAAGCTGCGCTCGCCGAACTTGAGCCAGCGTTGGAAGCTGCCGGCGTGCACCTGTTTCCCGCCCTGCACCGGCCGGCCAACTTCATCGAAACGGCACTGGCCGGCATTCGCGGCGACCTGCTGCTGGGTGCGGTGCTGATTACCCTCGTGCTGCTGGCTTTCATGCGTAACCTGCAGGTTGCGTTGGTCGCTTTTGTGTCAATACCGATGTCCCTACTGGCGGCCCTGATTGTGCTTGACCTGCTGGGCCAGACGATCAACACCATGACGCTCGGAGGCCTCGCCGTGGCACTCGGGGTGGTGATCGACGACGCCGTGATCGGCACCGAAAACATCGTGCGCCGCTTACGTCAACGCGGCGCCATACCCGCCTTCGAGGTAGTTTTGGCAGCCGCAGTCGAAGTGCGCGCCCCGGTGGTTTATGCCACCTTCCTGCTGGCGCTCACCATGATGCCGGTGGTGTTCCTGAGCGGCTTGCAGGGCGCTTTCTTTGCCCCGCTGGCCTGGTCCTTCCTGTTGGCGACCGTGGCCTCGCTTATGGTTGCCATCACGCTGACGCCAGCGCTGGCCTTGTTGCTGCTCGAGCGCTCGCCACCTCCAGGAGAGCCGGCTCTGCTGGCTCGCGCCAAAGGCGCCCATGAGCGCTTATTGCGGCCACTGTGCCAGCGCCCCGGACTGGCGGTGGCGCTGACCGCGTTGATCGGCGCTGCGGCGCTCGCCGGGTTTCTGTCCTTCGGTGCGGAACTGTTGCCGGCCTTTCGCGAACGCCATTACGTGCTGCAGGTCAGTGGTCCGAACGGGGCATCACTGGGCTGGATGCGCGAAGTGGGCGAGCGCCTCACTTCCGACCTGCTGGCTATCCCCGGCATTGCCACCGTTGAAATGCAGATTGGCCGCACGGCGGCCAGCGAAGACCCGTTTCCGCCCCAGCAGAGCGAGTTTCATGTCCAGCTGGAGCCGGTCAGTGGCGAACAGGAAGACGTGATCCTGGAGCGCATTCGGGAGGTGCTCGGCACCTATCCCGGCATCCAATCGGAAGCGCTGACCTTCCTGGGCGACCGCATTGGTGAATCCCTGTCCGGTGAAACAGCGGCTGTCGCGATCAGCGCCTACGGTCCCGACCTCGACGCCCTGGACCGTGTTGCCTCCGCCATTGCCGCCGTGCTGCGCGACGTTCCCGGCACCACCGACGTGCAAATCAAGACCACCCCCGGCGCGCCGGCTCTGACCATTGACATGAATCCAGCCCGGATGTCGCTGCGCGGTGTGTCTGCCACCGATGTGTACGGCGCAGTCGAGGCCGCCTATCAGGGCAGCACCATCGCCCAGGTCATAGATGGGCCTCGTATTACCGAGGTCGCGGTTGTGCTGCCGGCACCGTTTTCATCCGACCCGGAGGCTGCTGGTGGGATCACGGTACGCAGCGTCGACGGCCGGCTCGTTCCCTTGGCCGAGGTTGCGACCGTGGCCCTGAACGCTACCCGCTCCAAAGTGCTGCACGATGGCGGACGACGACGCCAGGTGGTCACGGCAAATTCGACCGGGGCGGACGTGGCCGGCCTCGCCCGGCGCATTCAAACCGCGGTCGCTGCAGGCGTAAGCCTGCCACCGGACGTGTATCTCGAGTATTCCGGCGCCGCTGAAGGACAGCGGGCTGCGCAGCAAGAGCTCCTCATCAACGTCGCGGTGGCCGCGGTCGGCATCATTGCTTTGCTGATCCTGGCTTTTGGTGGCGGGCGGCCGGCGGTGCTGATCCTGTCCAGTGCGCCATCGGCATTGGCGGGTGGCGTAGCAGCCGTGGCGCTGACCGGCGGCGTGATTTCACTGGGTGCCCTGGTCGGTTTCGTCACACTGTTCGGCATTGCCGCACGCAATTCGATCCTGCTGGTGGCGCATGCCGATTTTCTTGTCGTCGAGGAAGGTGCCCCGTGGAATCTGCACACCGTGCTGCGCGCCACCCGTGAGCGATTGGCGCCCATCCTGATGACCGCACTGGTGACTGGCCTCGGCATGGTGCCACTGGCATTGGGGTCCGGCGAAGCCGGTCGCGAAGTCCAGGGGCCGATGGCCGCAGTGATCCTGGGCGGACTGGCCACATCGACCTTGTTAAGCCTGCTGTTGCTGCCACCCCTTATTTTGGCTTATCGTCATCGTGCCGGCATGGCTACCTGAGGTGCCAGGCGGCACACCAGACGGGGGTATTGCTTGCACATTCTTTTGGTTGAAGACGACCAGGAAACCCGCGACTATGTCGCCCGCGGTCTGCGCGAGGAAGGTCATGCGGTAGAGGTGGCAGTCAACGGCCTTGATGGATTGCACCAGGCCAGCGAAGTCGCCTTCGACCTGTTGATCGTCGATCGCATGATCCCGGCTCTGGATGGCATTTCCATGGTGAAATCACTGCGCGCCGCCGGGATGACGGCGCCAGTCCTGTTTCTGACCGCGCTCGGCGCCGTTGCCGACCGGGTCCAGGGCCTTGAAGCCGGCGGCGACGATTACCTGATCAAGCCCTTTTCCTTTGCGGAGTTGTGCGCGCGCATCAATGCGCTGTCGCGACGCCCACCACTGCGTGAAGAAGTTTCGCTACTGCAGGTGGGCGATCTGAGGTTAGACCGCTTGAGTCGCACGGCCACGCGGGGAGATACGCCACTCGAGCTGCAGATGCGGGAATTCCAGTTGCTTGAATACCTGATGTTGCACGCTGGCCGGGTAGTCACGCGGACTATGTTGCTGGAGAAAATCTGGGGCTTTCAGTTCGATCCCTCCAGCAATATTGTCGATACTCATATAAGCCGCATCCGTGCAAAAATCGATTGCGGCGACCACGCAACTCTGATCCACACGGTGCGCGGTGCCGGTTACGTGCTGCGTGCAAACTAAGCACCTGCTCACCTCCACCAGTATTCGCCTCGCATTGATCTACGGCGGATTGGTGGTTGCGTCCTTTGTTCTGGCCATTGCGCTGACCTGGGTTGCTGCCCGCTCGGCAGCCGAAAGCGACCTGCGCGATCGCATCCGGCTTGAAGTCGAAGCCATGGAGCAGGAAGTCCGCGACGAAGGCATGGCCGCCGCAATAGCTGCCATCGAGGTGCGTGCTGAGCGCCCTGGCGCGCTTGAATACTGGCTGGTGGATGGATCGGGGCAACGCCTGGCTGGCGATCTGCCGTTGATGACCACGCCCGACGGCTGGCACCACATTGACCTGCCCGACGCCGCAGCGGGTGCGGAAAACCGCGAGGAAATGCTGGTGCTGACGGCAACCATGGGGGACGGCTCGAGGCTGTCAGTCGGTGACGATTTGCGCCGCGCCGAGGCAGTGCGCGATGCGGTGCTGCGGGCGCTGCTGTGGATCGGCAGCGCGACGGTGTTGCTGGGGCTGGTGGTCGGAGTGGTCATAACCCGGCGGGCATTGGCGCAGGTCGATGCACTGACCGAGACCCTGGGTCAAGTGTCTGCAGGCCAGCTCACGGCGCGCTTCGCACCCCGTGCCGGCAGGTCCGCGAACGACCTCGACCAGTTGGGCCTGAGCATAAACCGCATGCTCGACCACATCGACGAGCTGGTACGCAGCCTGCGACGCGTTTCCAGCGATGTTGCACACGACCTGCGCACACCTCTTTCGCACGTGCAACAGAGGTTGGAACGGGCGCGTTCCGCTGCCGATGCCGACGAGCGCTTGCAGGCAATCGAAGCCGCTGAGAGTAAAGTTGAGGAGGTCTTGCAGGCGTTTGACGCGATCCTGCGGCTGGCTGAAATCGAAGCCGGAGCAGCGCGGTCGCGCTTCGTCAGACTTGATGCCGCGGCACTGGTCGAACGCCTGGCCGACGCCTACCGGCCGGATGTCGAAGCTTCGGGCCGCACTTTGATTACTGATGGCGCAGCTGATGTTTGGCTCCGGGGCGACAGCGAATTGCTGGCGCAGGCACTCGCCAACCTGATCGAGAATGCCATGCGCCATACTCCGACTGGTGCCCGTATAACGATCTCAGCCCACAGCGACGGCCCCATCGCGCGTATCGCGGTCAGCGACAACGGCCCGGGCATTCCAGCCGAACGCCGCGTCGATGTCCTGGAAACGTTTGTGCAACTGGACAGTAGTCGCGGCTCTCCCGGGCATGAGCGAAAAATTAAATCGGAGATTGCCCCTGATTCGGGATCGGGATCGGGATTCGGACTTGGCTTGAGCATCGTGGCGGCCATTGCGCGCCTGCACGACGCTGCTCTTGAGCTCAGTGATGCAGCACCCGGGCTCAGGGTCACTCTCACGTTCGGCCGTGTAAACGGACAGGCAACTTCTTGAGGAAACTCTGATTTATTCAGAGTTTCACAGGTCCGCTAGTGCAGCGCCTCGTGTGCTGATGGTCACCCGCTGACCGGCTTCCAGGCGTTCGGCGCCCCGCGTCACCAGCATGTCACCGTCGGCCAGTGCTCCGCTGAGCAGCTCAATCATTTCGCCCTGCGACTCGCCGGTTTCCACGTTCAGGCGCTCGGCTTTGCCGTCGGCGTCGATGCGAAACACATAGGCACCCTCGTTGCGCAGCACCAGCGCATCGCGTGGCACGGCAACAGCTGCGTGCCCCTTATCGTTGGGCAGGCTGACTTCGACTGCGCTGCCTATCGTCCAGGCCGAAGCCGCCAAGGCCACGCGCACCTCCAGTTGCCGCGACTGGGCATCGCCAACCGGCACTACCGCACGGAGCGTTGCGTCCTGCACAATCTGTCCGTCGCGGATCTGCACTGTGAGGCCCTTTGTAAGCACTGCAGCCATGGCGACCGGCGCACGGGCAATGATTTCCAGATCGACGGTATTCACCAGACGCAGCACTGGCGCACCTACATCCAGGTGCTCACCGGCTTCCACAAAGCGCTCGGCCACCGTGCCATCGAAGGGCGCACGAATGCTCGCATCGCGCAGGCGCCGCCGGGTATCGGCGAGTGCAACGCTGGCCTGCTCTGATTCCTGGCGACGCTCGTCACGATCGGTACGGGCCTGGTCCAGTTGTGCCTCGGCGATGCTCGAGCGTTGCTCCATTGATTCCAGTCGCGTGGACTGGCGTTCTGCGTATTCACGCCGTGCTTCGGTGCGCTGCAGATTCGCCTCGGCCTGTCTGACGGCAAGTTGCAATGCCTCATCATCAAGCCGGGCGAGCACCTCGCCTTCGCGCACGTCCGTGCCGACTTCGACGATCTGGACTACCCGTCCGCTCTCAAGGCTGGCAACGCGGGCATCATGGCGGCTGGCGACGCTGCCGGGCACCCATTGCCGGGGCACGATAGTCGATGTGATGGCCGCTTGTACTTCTACTACGACAGGCGCCGGTTCGTTGGAGGTCGCCACCTGTGCCTGTACCGATCCGGTTTTGCTGGAAATAAACGCGATGCCGAAACACATCGTGGCGGCTATGGCGATAAAAACCTGTCTACGGGTGACGCTCATGGCATGCTCCCTGGCGTGTTAAAAGAGACTTGATGCAAGATATCGGGCGACACGGTACCACCGCTCTGTCGGATCAACCGGCTCAGCTGCCAGTGCCGGGCGTACTGCGCGTTGCTGGCCCAGCCAGCGCAGTGCTGCAGGAATCAACAGCGCAGTGAATAGCATTGAGAAGCCAACACCGCCGACCGTGACGGCGGCCAAGCCGCGATAAATCACCGCGCCAGGCCCGGGATTGATGGCCATCGGCAAGGAACCCACGACGCCGGTCAGCGCGCCAATGAAAATCGGCCGCAACCGTTGCGATAAGGCCTGCTCGACTGCCGCATCGATATCCAGGCCTTCGCTCTCGGCTTCGCGTGTCTGCGTCACCAGCAAGATGGCGTTGTTGACCACCATGCCCAGCAGCATGACAAAACCGATCATCGACAGCAGATCCAGCGACTGGAAGGTGAACAAGCCCAACCCTCTGAGGCCGAGCACTCCGCCGAAGATCGCCAGCGGCATTGTTGCAAGGACCAGGGCTGAATCCTTCAGCGATTTGAACAGGGCCGCCATCAACAGGAACAAAACCAGCAAGGCCAGCGCGAAGTTTCCCGTCATGGTCGACACAATCTTGTCCAGTTGATTGGCGCTGCCACCGACTTTAATGCTGGCATCTGCTGGCAGTTCCCGATGTAGCAGTGGCAGCACCTGTTCATTGACCACGGCAAGTGCATCTTCCAGCGATAGTGTCGCCGGTGGATCGATGCTCAATGTCACTGTACGCCGCCGGTCGATGCGGCGCAGCTGTGGGGCGGTCATCACGGTATCAATACGTGCCAGTTCGCCTAGTGGCAATACACTGCCATTGCCGGTACTCAAGGGCACCTTGGCCAACTGGCCGGGGTCACTCCATCCCTTGCCGCGCAGGATCATGTCCATGCGCTGGTCGCCGTCAAAATATTCCCCCAACCAGCTGCCATCGCCCAGCGTACGGATTACCGTGCCAAGGTCGCCGCGTGTCCAGCCTGATTCGGCCAGTCGGCGATCATCGGGCTGCACGCGCAGCTCGGCAATCGTGCTGGAGGCATTCGGAAAGGTCTGCACATTGGCTCCCGGGAACGCTTTACGCAAGAGCTCGCTGCCTTGCATGGCAGCGGAATCAAGGCGCTCGGTGTCACCCGATTGCAGATGGATGAAGATGGCGCGGGACGAGCCCCCGAAGCCTCCGAACAACTCGCCTTCTGAGGTGAACGAGCTGGTGTCGGGGAGGCCGGCGACGACTTGGTCGCGAATGATTTCTTCGAGTTCACCGATGCGATCCTCATCAACCACGCGTGCGCCGAGTGTGCCGCCGCCGGGCCAGCCGAGGATGTACCAGTTTTTTAGTTGTGGCTGCTTCTCCCCTTTCATGTAGGGCGCCATGCGTTCACGCACGACTGAATAAATCTCCTTATCCACCTGCTCTGTGCCCATGCCCGGGGGCAAGTCGAAAAATGTATCGATCGCTGCGCGCTTGACCGGTGGCAGATAATCGAGTTTTGGTGCCAGAAGCACGGCGAGTACGATCGGTCCGATGACCAGGCCAGCGACCCACAGCACCTGCCGTCGCCGCGTGCCGGTTTGTCGCATGATCCAGCGGGTAATTTCCAGCCAGTGGGATTCAACTGCGCCGCCAGGCTGCTTGGCGCGCAGCCAGCCCCCGGCCGCAGCGGGCATTACAGTGACTGCGATCAGCAGGGAAATGCCGACCGCAATAGAAATGGTAATAGCGAGATCGGCAAACAATTGCCCCTCGACATCCTTGAGGAAAAGAACTGGCAGGAATACGGCAATGGTGGTTACGGTGGAGGCGATAAGGGCACCGATCACCTGCCGCGTACCCAGATAGGCGGCTTCTGCCGGTGGTTTGCCGGCTTCTTTCAAACGCACGATGTTTTCGGCAACCACGATGGCCGCGTCCATTACCATACCCACGGCAAACGCGAGTCCAGCCAGGGATATTACGTTGAGACTACGCCCGGCGAGGCTGAGTACCACGAACGTCGCCAGCAAGGATGCCGGGATCGCCGAAGCAATCAGGATGGTGGCGCGGCGGTCGCGCAGGAACCACCACAGGCAGCCGATGGAAAGCAGGATGCCGGCAAACAGGTTGCCGGAAAGGAGGCCAATTGCGCGATTGATGAACAAACCGGAATCGAAACTCTGCTCGATGGCCAGGCCACGCTCCTTTAAGGGGCCTTCGCGCAGCGTGGCCACTTCTGCCTTGACGGCGTCCAGCGTGGCCAGTACGTTTGCGCCGGTTTCGCGCACAACGCGCAAGCCCAGCGCAGGATTGCCATTTTGATAGCTGACGAATTCACGTTCGGGGCGTTTTACGCTGATGGTTGCGATATCGCCCAGTTTTACCGGGCTGCCGTTACGCCAGGCCAGGATCAACTCACCCAGGTCCGCTGGGCGGTATCGCCCGGCGAAGCGCAGAGTGTACTGTCGCCGGCCGTCGTCGACCGACCCACCGGATACATCGCTGGAGCGAGCAGCCAGCCGGACTACGGCAGGTACATCGATGCCGTAATCGGCGGCCTTGATCAGGTCGAGGTCGATACTGACTTCTTCGGGCATCACGCCGTTTAACTCAACGCGCGCCACACCGGGGACTGCCTCTATGCGCGGCTTTACCGTGTCCTGCACAAAGCGAAAATGGTCTTCTATAGAACCTTTCGAAGTGGGCAACAGCTGCACGAAAAAGTAGGTGAGATTCTGGTTGGTGTCCTCAGCTGAAAGCTGCACCAGCGGCGGGTCGGCATCTGCGGGCATCGGCGGCAAGCGGTTCAGGCGCCCGAGCACATCGACCAGCACGGCCTGCATGTCGGTGCCCACTGCGAAGGTGAGATTGACGAAACTACCGCCGGAAAAGGCGTTGCCCTCCATCTCTTCCATGCCGGGCATGCCCTGCAATACTTCTTCCTGCGGCTCAAGGATTTCGGACTCGATTTCCGTCGGTGACGCCGCACGCCAATTGGTCACTACAGACATCTGCGGCCGATCGATATCGGGGAACAATTGCAGGGGTAGGTCAAACATCGCCAACACCCCGAACAGCACCACCAGGGCGAGTGCGGCCGCGACGGCGGCAGGGTTATTCAATGAGGCGCGGGTGATATCCATAAGGGCTCCAGGCATGGTTCCGGGCAATTTCACGGCGCCAGAGTGCGCGTATTGCTCCGAGCTGAGACGTGCCGCTGGTCATGGAGGTTTACATCGAAGCGATGAGACGAGGCAGGGGCTCGGCCAAGCGAATCCAGCCGCGAGCCTGGTGGGTGGAACCCGCCCATACCGCCTGCTGCTTGCACATTCCTGAAACGATCACCCGGCCTCACCCTACTTTAGTCACCAAAGTGTCACGTCCTCGTAATCGCGGCGTCACGTGAAGTCAATATGCTGCGAGTGCAATTTAGGAAGGGAGCGTTCAGGAATAGAGCGCATTTCCAGACTACAACCCTAATGACTATGAGGTAATTTATGCGTAATCCAACGTGGAAAGCGGCGCTTATTCTGGCGGCCGTGATAATCATTCCCCAGGCTGTCCGCGCCGAAGACGACACGGGTCCGCACAAGGTTCTTAAGGTGGCCCTGTGGGGTGATGAATTCTATGGCGATGACGACAGTTTGATTGACCAGACCATCGACTCCATGAACGAGCACAAGCTCGACTTCACGCTGTTTGCCGGAGATACCAAGAGTGGCAGTTCCCTGTGCACGGACGCGGCCATCGGCGCTGAAGTGATCGATATCTTCAACCGTCTGAAATCCCCGACCGTGTATAGCCTTGGAGATAATGAATGGACCGACTGCCACCGCACCAGTAATGGCAGCTACGATCCGCTCGAGCGGCTTGCCTATCTGCGCACGACGTTTTTCAGCACGAACAAGAGCCAGGGCACTCACCCCATCAAGTTGAAACGCCAGGGCGCATTGGGACAGGCGTACAGCGAAAACAGCCGTTTTGAAAAGAACAGGGTGGAATTCGTGGCGCTGCACATTCCAGGTAGCAATAACAACCTGATAACGGCTGCTGATCTTCTCCTTCCAAAAGGCCTGTGTCACAACAAGTCGACACGCACGGACTCCCAATGCGTTGCGACCACTGCGGAATACCCCGCGCGCAACGCGATGAACGTCGCCTGGCTGCAGGAATCCTTCGCCGAAGCCCGGAACAAGCATTACGCAGGCATCGTCATCGTCATCCAGGCAGATATATTCTTCCCGTTTGAATTGAGCGACGGCGGTTACGATAATGCCTTCCTGCCGTCACTGACTACAGCCAATGGCTATACCGACTTTTGGAATGAGCTCGTAGCCGAAACGCAAACTTTCCCTGGACAGGTACTGCTGGTACACGGCGATTCACATTATTTCAAAATCGATAAGGCCATGGTCGACGATGACGGCCGCCTAACCCCCAACTTCACCCGGATGGAAGTGTTTGGTAACGTGGATAACAGCTGGATTGAAATGACCGTTGATCCGGATTCCGAGAACGTATTCAGTTTTGTACCGGTGGTGCTTAACTAGTAAGCAGCGACAATGGGCCGGCGCCGGTGCATTTGCCCGGCGCCTTTTGCCATGCAGGAGGGGCTCGGGCCGAAATGGGCTGGAGCTGGAAGATTAGCCACTCATCAGTCGCATTCGATCCTGCAGCAGTTGTTGAACTTTGACCAGCCTGGCTTCGGTTTTCATCAGGTCCTTTATGGCGTTGTTCGCCGAATAGAGCGCCCATTGGCGTATGTTGAAGTGATCGGCAAGGTAACCGTGGATAGTGAGGTTTTGGATTTGTGCTCCATCATGCCCTGGCGCAGTTGCGGGTCGCCAATCAGGTTCATCCGGCCTGAGGATTTCAGGTCGTCATATACATTCATGTGCTCTTCTAAAAAGGAAAGAACCCACAATCCGCTATAAAGCAGTTGATGAATATTGTCCTGGCTGTTAAAACTAACAGAGATCGTTGTTTCGCACGAAAAAACTTGCCTAAGGCCAAAAAGTCGAGCAGTCTATAGCCATGGTACAGGGATGACCACTGGCGGAGCGGATGCTCCGTCCTGACGCGCGGCTGCAAAGTACGCGCTGGAGCAACGGATATGCATACTCTTACGTCACGATTTTTTTCTTTTCCTTCCTTATTGCTGGTGTTTATCTGCCTGGCTTTTCTGTCCAGCGGGGTGCTTGCGCAACCTGCGCAGAAGGACGCCTTGCGGCAATATAAAGCGGGGCAGGTGAAACAGATCACCGATCTGCCGCCGGGGCAGTTACGGTTCAGCCTGGAAAGACTGCCCCCGGTGGCCCGGGCCCGGGCGCTGAAATGGCTGCAGGATATTTCCTTCAACGGCACCGACCTTAATGCTTTGAAGGTGGACAAGGAAGGCGGCGTGTATTTTGACGACCGCGTGTTGCCCGATGTTACCCTGCAACAGCAAGCGGCAACGGCGCCATCGACGGAATCGGCCTCAGCAGCCACCTTGGCCGACGCATTTCTGCTGCACAGCAGGCCGGGCGCACCCAGGGTCGTGTTCATCGATTTTGACGGGCATGCGTTTACGGATACTGCCTGGGGTGCAGGAACGTTTTCCGGCGTGGCTTATGATATCGATGGCAACATCGCGAACTTCAGTGCCATTGAGCGGGGCCGTATCATCGATATCTGGCACCGCGTCGCTGAGGATTTGTCACCTTTCAATATAGACGTGACCACCGAGCAACCGGCCAGTTTTAATTCCACCACCGGGCGTATCCTGGTAACCACCGACACCGATGCGACTGGCAGGGCCATGCCCAGCCAGGGCGCCGGCGGGGTGGCCTACGTCAACGTCTTTGGCATGTCAACTTATCACACGCAATATTCTCCAGCCCTGGTGTACTACAACAACCTGGGGCCCGGGGTAGAGTACTATATTGCCGAAGCTACTTCGCATGAGTTTGGCCACAACCTGGGCCTGTCACATGATGGCAAAGGCGGCGCGAGTCCGACGTCCTATTACTCCGGGCACGGCAGCGGGCTGGTCTCGTGGGCGCCGATCATGGGTGTCGGCTATTACACCAACGTAACAGAGTGGAGCAAAGGCGAGTATCCGGATGCTAACCAGGCTCAGGACGACCTGGCCATCATCCAGGCAAAGCTCGGCCTCAGGCCGGATGACCATGGTGACGCAATCGGCGCGGGCACGGCATTGCTGGTCGGAGCAAGTGGATCGGTCGTATCCTCCAATCCCGAACTTGACCCACACAACCTGCTGCCGGAGAACAAGGGCGTAATCAACTCCGCGGCCGACGTGGACGTGTTCACCTTCGGCGCAGGTGCAGGCCCGCTAACCCTGACCGTAACACCCGCCTGGGATGCGTTTTACCGGGCAACGGATCACCGCGGGGCCAACCTCGACATCAGGGTCGAGCTGCGCAATGCAGCCGGCTCACTCGTAAGCTCCAACGACCCGACAACCGATACCAAGGCCACCGTCAGCGCCACGGTAGGCGCGGGCACCTACCATTTGCTGATTTCCGGTGAAGGCACCGGGGACCTGACAACCGGCTATTCGGATTACGCCAGCCTGGGCGAGTACTTCATTAATGGCAGCATGGTCGTTTCAACTACAAACGACTCGACCGCGCCGACCCCAAACCCGTTGACCTGGGCCAGCCTGCCGGCCGCAAGCAGTGCCTCTGCGATCGCCATGGCAGCATCAGTGGCAACGGATGAAACCAGTTCGGTGCAATACAATTTCCAGTGCCTGGCCGGGGGTAGCGGTTGCACCAGCAGTGGTTGGCAATCGTCCAACAGCTACACGGCGAACGGCCTCGCGGCGAGCACTTTGTACACCTTTAACGCGATTGCGCGAGATGTGGCAGGAAATCAAACCAGCGCCGCGCCATCGAGCAGCGCGACGACCCAGGCAACACCGCCGCCACCGCCGCCCAGTGAGATTGTCGCAAGCAGTCAAACCCTGGTTGCTGGGACCGTAAGCGGCGCGTTTACCGAAACGCAAACCGACAATGGCTCAATCCAGTCGATCACCGAGCGGGACTCATCAGGTAAAACAAGCACGCGCTACTCCTACCTGGAGCATCGCTGGAATTTCACGCTGGCCTCCAGCCAAAGCCTCACGCTGTATGCTAATGCCTGGAGTGGCGGCTCTACCGATGGAGACACCTTTAACTTCCAATACTCCCTCAATGGGGGCGGAAGCTGGGTAACGGCGTTCAATGTGAGCTCTACGAGCAGCAGCAATGTGCAGTCGTTTGCTATACCTGGTGCGCAGAGCGGGACCATCATGGTCCGCGTGATTGATACCAACCGGGTGGCCGGCAAACGGGAAAAGAACAAGATTTCCATCGATCATCTGTACCTGAAACCCTAGTGACCTGTAACAGCCGGTAAGGGATCGGGGGGTCAGAGTAGCGTGCCAGAGTGAACACTTTGGCGCTTTACTCTGACCCCATTTTTTTGCGCGTAGCCAGGCGCCGGGCAGCTTGGCTATAATGCTTTGAGCCGGCAGTTCAGGCCTGCTGTCGCGGGAGCCAAAGGAAAGTAAACGTTAGTTGGCCGGCAATGCCACCCCATCGTGAGGAGAATTACCCAGTGAATACGCAATCGATATCCAGGCGTGCGGTTTTGTTCGTGCTGCTTTGCCTGGCAGCAGGTGAGGCCGTGCAGGCTCAACAACCGGCAGCCGCGGAGCGGTTGGAAGCGCTCAAGGCAAACCTGGCAGCCAGCCAGGCGGCTCTGAGACATTATCAGTGGATTGAAACCACCAATATCAGCCTCAACGGTCAAGTGAAATCCAGCCTACAAAAACGCTGCTACTACGGCGTGGATGGCGTATTGCAAAAAGTTGAAGTCAGCGCCTCTCCGCAGGCTGCGCCACCGCCCGGACTGCGGGGGCGCATCGCCGCCAACAAGAAAGAAGAACTGAGCGCCTACATGCAAAGTGCGGTCGCACTGGTTAAGTCGTACGTACCGCCGGATCCGGCGAGGCTTCAGGCAGTCAAGGATGCCGGTGGTGTTTCTGCGCAACTCGCAGGCTCCGGCGCCGGCGTAAAGCTGGTGTTTGCGAATTACCAGAAGCAGGGGGACAGCCTGGACATCAGTGTCAACCTCGATAGCAACCAGATGGAGGGCTTGAGCGTGGCTTCCTACCTGGATAATCCTTCTGACGCAGTTAACCTGGGCGTGGTCATGTCCGCGCTGCCCGATGGCACGCAGTACGCTGCTGAAACCACGCTGAATGCAACGGCTAAAAACCTGACCGTGGTGGTGCAGAACAGCGGTTATGTGGCAACGGCTAACTGACCAACAGAGATTGGGGTCAGAGTAAGGTGGCCGAGTAAAAAATCTGGC
>JANLTO010000165.1:0-8608 GCA_031362985.1 Lysobacterales bacterium
GACATTGCACAACGCTTACGCACGGCCAGTGCTACGGGCACTGCCATCGCGCCAATCCGCGATGAAATCGGAACGGACAACATCCCTGCGGCTTACGCCATTCAGCAAATCAACACACAACACGCACTGGCACAGGGAGGCTTGATCTGCGGCCGCAAGATCGGCCTGACCTCGCAGGCGGTGCAGGCCCAACTGGGAGTTGATCAACCCGACTATGGTGTGCTGTTCAGCGATATGGCCCGCACCGAGGTGGACGAAATTGATCTCGAGCTGTTCATCGCGCCCCGCATAGAAACAGAAATCGTCATGGTACTGGGCGCTGACCTCAATACCGATGGACTCACCATGGCAAGCATCATGGGGGCGGTGGACCATGTGCTTCCAGCATTGGAAATCGTGGACAGCCGGATTGAAAAATGGGACATCAAGATCACCGATACCATAGCCGACAATGCGTCCTGCGGCCTGTTCGTGTTGGGTACGCAGAAACGCAGGCTGGAAAGTCTGGACTTGCGCACCTGCGGCATGGTGATGGAAAACCAGTCAGGGCCTGTTTCCTTTGGCGCCGGCGCAGCCTGTCTCGGCAATCCGCTCAATGCCTGCCTGTGGCTGGCCAGGAAAATGTTTGAGAGTGGATCACCGCTGCGAGCCGGGGACCTGATCCTGAGTGGCGCGCTCGGTCCCATGGTCGGGGTCAAGAGGGGCGACCGCTATCATGCCCGCGTGGGCAATATCGGTTCCGTGTCCGCCCAATTCCGGGCGTGACGCTCATCCCCATTTTTTATCCCGGGCACCGACAGGATTAGCAATGAAATTGGAACAACTCGCCAGCGCGCTTGACCAGGCAGTCAAACAGGCTCAGAGCATTGAACAGCTATCGCTGAAGAACTCGTTTTCTCTGGTACAAGCATACGAAATTCAGCGGCTGAGTATCTCCCAAAGAGTGCAGCGCGGCGAACAACTGGCCGGATACAAGCTGGGATTCACCAGCAAAGCCAAAATGGTGCAAATGGGCGTCGACGATTTGATTTGGGGCCGCCTGACGGACCAGATGATGATCGAGGAAGGCGGCGAGATTGCACTGCATAATTACATTCATCCGCGGGTCGAGCCGGAAATTTGTTTCCTCTTGAAAAAGCCACTGTGCGGTAAAGTCAGCCTGGTGCAGGCCATGGCTGCAGTGGAAGCGATTGCCCCGGCGCTGGAGGTAATCGATTCGCGCTATGCCAACTTCAAGTTCTCGCTGGAGGACGTGGTGGCAGATAACTGCTCCAGCGCAGGTTTTGTGCTTGGTCCTTTGTGCAAAGCTGACATCGACATTTCCAATCTGGGCATGATCATGCGCATTAATGGAAAGGACGTGACCTGCGGTTCCAGTGCTGCAATCCTGGGTCACCCGGCGCGCGCACTGGTGGCCGCTGCACGTTGCCTGGCCGAGGTGGGCGAATCCTTGCAGGTTGGCCAGATCCTGATGGCTGGCTCCGCAACCGAAGCGGTCGCCCTGCAACCAGGGCAATCCGTGCAGTTACAGGTCGACCGCCTGGGACAAATGGGATTTAGCACGCGCGCCTGACAAGAGATACTGCCATGAACTTCGAAAACTCACTGAAGTGTGCCCGCCGCCTGGACGCAGAAGATCTCCTCGCCGCTTTCCGCGAACGCTTTCATCATCCACAGGTGAACGGCCAGCAGGCCTTGTACTTCACCGGCAATTCACTTGGACTCATGCCGTGTTCGGCCCGGGCTGCTGTCGAAGTTGAACTGGCGGACTGGGCCGACCTGGGGGTTGAAGGCCATTTCCTTGCCCACAACCCGTGGGTGAATTACCACGAACTGCTCACCCCCATGATGGCAAGACTTGTTGGCGCGAAGGACAGCGAAGTCGTGTGCATGAATTCACTGACCACCAACCTGCACCTGCTGTTCGTGTCGTTCTACCGGCCGACCGCCAAACGCTTCAAGATTATCAGTGAAGCGAAGATGTTTCCGTCTGATCGCTACATGCTGGAAACCCAGGTGCGGTTTCATGGCTTCGATCCGGACGAGGCGATAATCGAAATTGCTCCCAGGCCAGGCGAATACCTGATCCACCAGGACGATATTCTTGCCGCCATTGAGCAACACAAAGATGAGCTGGCCCTGGTGTTCTTCGGTGCGGTCAACTACTTCACCGGGCAGTATTTCAATTTGCCGGAACTCACGGTGGCTGCGCAATCGGCAGGCGCCATCGCCGGATTTGATCTGGCCCACGCCGCTGGCAATGTGTTGCTGCAGTTGCATGATTGGGATATAGATTTTGCCGCCTGGTGTTCCTACAAGTACCTCAATGCCAGTGCCGGCAACGTCGGTGGCATTTTCGTGCACGAGAAGCATGCAGAAAACTTCCAGCTGCCACGCTTTGGCGGGTGGTGGGGACATGACAAGGAACGTCGTTTCCTGATGGAAAACACTTTCCGCCCCATGGCCGGGGCCGAGGGTTGGCAAATCAGCAACGAACCCATCCTGGGCATGGCGGTGAAGAAAGCTTCGCTGGAAATCTTTGCGGAGGCTGGTATGCCGGCCCTGCGCGAGAAAAGCATCCGCCTCACCGGGTATCTTGAGTACGTATTGCGCGATATCTTCCGGCAGGAATCCATCGCCGAGCTGCGCATCATTACACCTGAAGCCATTGAAGAAAGGGGCTGCCAGTTATCGCTGCAACTCATCGGTACCGGACGCCCATTCTTTGAAGCATTGATGGCCGCCGGCGTGATTGTGGATTTTCGTGAACCGGATGTCATACGCATGGCGCCGGTGCCCTTGTATAACTCGTTTGAAGACGTTTTCCGCGCCGGCGCAATACTTCGGCAACAGGTGGGCAAATAATGAAAATCAATGCTGCACTGATAGGCTCCGGCAATATTGGCACGGACCTGATGATCAAGGCCTTGCGCAGTTCGAGCATTCAGCCGGTGTGGATGGTTGGCATTGAACCGGGGTCTGACGGCCTGACCAGGGCCCGGGCGCTGGGCCTCAAAACCACCCATGAGGGTGTCCTCGGTTTACTGGAGCACATTGTCCCGGATAGGATCCGCATCGCATTTGATGCGACATCCGCTTATGTGCACGCGCAAAACAATGCGAGTCTGCAGGCACTGGGGGTGAAAGTAATTGACCTGACGCCTGCGGCTATTGGTCCGTTCTGCATTCCGCCGGTAAACCTCGCAGCGCACTTGGGACGGGATGAACCCAACGTCAACATGGTCACCTGTGGAGGGCAGGCAACCATCCCGATGGTGGCGGCCGTCAGCCGGGTGCAGCATTGCGACTATGCCGAGATCGTCGCCACCATTGCGTCCAAATCCGCCGGTCCGGGTACGCGCAAGAATATTGATGAGTTTACCCGCACGACCGCCAGGGCAATCGAACAGGTGGGCGGCGCGGATCAGGGCAAGGCCATCATTATTCTCAATCCTGCCGAGCCGCCAATGATCATGCGTGACACGGTGCATTGCCTGACGCGTGAAGAGCCGGACCAGGAGCGCATCCGTGAATCGGTGCTGGCCATGGTCGCAGAAGTGCAGAAATACGTGCCGGGCTATCGCTTGATCAATGGCCCCGTATTCGATGGCAAGCGCGTATCGGTCTACCTGCAGGTGCAGGGCCTGGGTGACTACTTGCCCGATTACGCCGGCAACCTGGACATCATGACCGCAGCGGCACTGCGCACGGCAGAGATGATAGCCGCAAGCATGTCGCAGTAAGGCCAGCCTCAATAAAAGGACACGAACATGGATATCGCGGGTAGGAAAATACTTCTGCACGACATGTGCTTGCGCGATGGCATGCACACGAAACGGCATCAAATAAGTTTGGAGCAGATGCGCACTTTGTCCACAGCCCTTGATGCCGCCGGCGTGCCCTTGATTGAAGTCACCCACGGTGACGGCCTTGGCGGTGCATCGGTCAACTACGGTTTTCCAGCGCATTCGGATCGGGAGTACCTGGAAACGGTCGTGCCACTGATGAAATCGGCAAAGATTTCAGCCTTGCTGATACCGGGTATCGGTACCGTTGACCACCTGCACATGGTGCATGAAATCGGCGTGCATACCATACGCGTGGCGACGCACTGCACCGAAGCCGATGTCAGTGAGCAGCACATCAGCCTGGGCCGGAAACTGGGCATGGACACGGTGGGTTTCCTCATGATGGCGCACATGAACAGCCCGGAGAACCTGCTGCAGCAGGCGCTGCTCATGGAGAGCTATGGAGCCAATTGCATTTACTGCACGGACTCTGCCGGTTACATGACACAGGACGATGTCAAGGCTCGCATTGAAACATTACGGCAAGGACTGAAAGCGGAAACAGAGCTGGGTTTTCACGGGCACCACAACCTGGCCTTGGGTGTGGCCAACTCACTGCAGGCGGTGGAATCGGGAGCCAATCGCATTGATGGCTCCGTGGCTGGAATGGGAGCAGGCGCCGGTAATACGCCCCTCGAAGTGTTCAACGCAGTGGCAACACGCCTGGGTGCGCACACCGGCGTGGATGTGTTCAAGCTGATGGCGATTGGCGAGGACATCGTCGTTCCCATGCTGGACAAACCAGTGCGGGTAAATCGCGATTCGCAAATACTGGGCTATGCCGGCGTCTATTCTTCGTTCTTGTTGCACGCCACGAGGGCCAGTGAAAAACATGGTGTTCCCTCAGAAGAAATCCTGCTGGAACTGGGGCGGCGCAAAACCGTCGGCGGCCAGGAAGACATGATTGAAGATGTCGCCTTGGATCTGCTCAAGAAAATGAAATCTGCGGGATAAGCCCCCGCTGTCCATTCAAGTGCCCCGACTCAGGTGCCCCGACTCAGGTAATGACATTCATATGAATATTTTTCCTGCAACTAAAACCGCCGTTCTGGCAGCTCTCGTAGCCTTGTTGTTCGTAGCCGGAGGCTTCGCAGCTGAAACGGACAAGGAAACTCCGGTGGAGTCCTTGCCGTTTAATATTCAGGATCCGTGGCTGCAGCGATTACATGACCTGACTTATGACAAGAAACCGCCGCGCGCGGTGCCCGGTGTGGACTATGGTATGGACACTCAAACCGGCCTGTTCAAACACCCCAAGGCCACCCCGATGGTGACCGATCCGCCATCATTTGAGGGTCAACTGGAGTACTGGGAAGACCGGGCATACGCATACAACATGGAAGTGATTGCCTTCCTCCCTGAGATCGCTTCACCCGGCCATTCCTGGCAAAACATCGTCGATTGGGGTGATCGCCGCATCATGTACCTGTACCTGGCGCGAAATCTGAAAGTGATCGATATTACCGATCCGCGCAAGGCGGAAGTCATCTATTCAAAGGGCGGGGACTGGTGGTTTGGCGAAAACGAAACCAACCCGTTCCCGGAAGGCGAATCCATGGGCGCCGCTTCCATGCAATGGAATCGGGAACTCAAGAAATTCATCATGGTGCAGTCTTTCGCTGCGCCACGATTCGGTGTGCTGGAGGACAAGCTGAAAGAACCGGAAGGTGTGGAGAAGATGCGCCACCTGACGACTTCGCTGAAGGGCTTCAGAGTATACGAAATGAATGGCCCCTTGCCGGACCAGTGGAAATTGATCGCTGAGCGCACCACCGATTACCAGCACCCGGATGCCGTGGTGGGCGAGCAGCGCGGATCGGGCTCACACGATGTACCCGCGTACTACGGGGGCAAGTATATGTACCTGTCTGCTGCACCGGACGATTCCTATGGGCTGACTGAGTTTCCTGATTACCTGTGGAGTGCAGGATTCCAGACCTGGGATATGTCTGACCCGGCCAATCCAACGTTCGTCAGCCAGTTCAGCACAATCGGCCAGATCATCGGCGATGCGGCGCACGAAGAGGCTTATCTGATGAACCCGCGTGCTGGCAATCGCACTTCGTGGATGGGTTCGCGCATGCCACCGTTTTTTCCCCAGCCGGTGGAGCAGGGAGGCAAGGTTGCGTTTGGCGCCATGGCTGCGCTCGGCATGGTGGTGCTGGACATGAGCGACCCGGCGCATATGCGCGAAGTCGGTGCAGGCAATACCGCGCCGCGTTTTGCCGGAACCGAATTCGATAACATCGATGTGAGCCAGTGGCAGCGCACGGGCTATGTGTTCGCCAATGGCTACCCGATGAACGATGAATGCTTTGAACCGTACAAGGATATCTGGGTGATCGATGCCAAGGATGTAACCCGGCCAAAAGTAGTAGGAAAGTTTCCGCGCCCAAGTCCACCAGCAGAAGCGCCCTACACGGATTATTGCCAGCGGCGCGGCAGTTTCGGTCCGAAACGCCCGGGCTACCATGTCACCCAGCCCGGTCGCTGGAAGCAGGGTGTCGTGGCCTACGCGTTCTACAACGCCGGGGTGCAGTTGTTTGACGTGCAAGACCCGCTCAATCCCGCCATCGTTGCCTCCTATGTGCCGCGCTTTCCCGCCGAAGAGGAAATGGTCCAGTACATGTTTGGCAACCTGGCGTTTGGCATTTACGTGGAATACGACCGCAACATTCTGTGGCTCATTACCAACCATGGAATCTATGCACTGAGCAGTCCTGCTCTTGGTGAACCTGTCTACAGCATGCCGGAAAAACCCTGGCCGCCCCGGGACTAGACTGCGGTTAAGCAGGGGTCAATCCCGTTTTTTGCCTATTTCCCGTGATATATCTGGAACATTGTGTACAATTCATTATAATTGAATACATAATAATTACTATGAATACTTTTGCTTGTTTGAACCCGAGCCGGATTATTATCTTATGCCAGACAAAACGGTCGCCCAGTTAGTTATTGAAACGTTCAGGGATATGGGTGTGAAACATATCTTTGGTGTCCCCAGCGGTGGCTGGGTGGACTACATGGAAGCCATACGCCAGACCGATGGTATCGACTTCGTATTAACCAGCCACGAAGGCGGTGCTGGATTCATGGCCGATGTATGCGGGCGGATTACCGGGGTACCCGGTGTCTGCTTTGGTACATTTGGACCGGGTGCCACCAACCTGAGCACGGGTGTCGGTAGCGCCCAATTTGACCGTTCGCCCCTGATTGCTCTCACCGACGAAATGCCGGCGAACATGCGTGGCAGGGTGACGCAGATGGGCATGGATCACCAGGCCCTGTTTGCTCCGCTGACGAAAAAGACCACGCGACTGGAAGCTGGACGGGTGCAGGAAATCCTCACTGATGCCGCCTGTATTGCGCTGTCTGAACGGCCCGGTGCGGTTCACGTAGGTCTGCCGGTGGGTTTGAGCATGGAGAAAGCCACGGCGCTTCCGTTCCAGCGTCCGGTGGTAGCCAGGCCAGGGCCTGCGGATGCGGCTAGTTTGGAGTCCATGCTCAGTGCCTTTGGAAAAGCAGCCAAACCGGTCATCGCGCTGGGCCTGGGTGCGGTGCGTGCAGGTGCCGGCGCTCAGGTGCAAAAAATAGCGGAAAAATTCTCCGTGCCCGTGTTGCTAACACCCATGGCCAAAGGCCTGGTGCCCGAATCGCATCCCTGTTATGCGGGCGTGTTGTTTCACGCGCTCAGCGACCTGGTGGGTGAGACCCACAGCCAGGCTGACCTCATTCTTGCCATTGGCTACGACCCGGTTGAATTCAATCTCGAAAGCTGGATTCCGCCGGCGGCCGCGGTAGTGAATATCGATACGGTCACGGTGGACCTCGATACAAAAAATTACCGGCTTGCAGTGGATGTCGTGGGTGACATTACCTCCAGCCTTGATGTTTTGCTGGGCAGTGACAGTGAGCCCAAAGACTGGAGCCTCGATGAGTTGGCGATCCGCAGGGCTGCCCTTTTCGCAAAGATGCGTCCTGGCAACGACACCTTCGGCCCTTGTGCTGCCCTGGATGCCTTACGCGATGTGTTGCCGCGACACGGCATCATGACCTGTGATGTTGGCGCCCACACCCATTTGATTGGCCAGAAATGGTTGACCCCCGAACCCGGCTTGCAGGTGATGACCAACGGCTGGTCGTCAATGGGATTTGGTTTGAGTGCCGCCATTGCCGCAAAACTGTGCAAACCGGATGTACCCGTCTGTTGTGTAGTGGGTGATGGCGGCTTTTTGATGAACTGCGGTGAGCTGGCCACTGCCGTTCGTGAACAATTGTCCATTGTCATCGTGGTCTTGACCGATAACGACCTCGCCCTGATTCGCATCAAGCAGGAAAAGAAGAACAATCCAATATACGGCACGCCCGTGCGGCCACGCGGCAAAATTGGCGGGCCAGATATTTTTGGCGTGCCGGTAAGCACCGCGGACAACGCGGAGAGTTTTCGACAGGCGCTGGAAAGGGCGTTCCAGGCAAGGGCACCGGTCATTGTTGAAGCCCTTATCAGCAGCCACGAGTACGACAGCCTGGTGCTGAAAAAGGACAAGAAGTGAAATCCGCAAATTGCCAAGGCCTGTCTCCGGGTGAACTCGACCTGAAACCGGGTCTGGCCGGATCATATTATTTCGAACCTGGCAGCAGTCACTGCAGATTGCATCGCGCATGGAGCGCGGGCGCATGGCTGGATGCGGAAGATGGCGCAGCCATCGAGGTGCGTGATCCTGCCGACGGCGCATTACTGGGCTCGGTTGCCAGCCTTG
>JANLTO010000038.1:0-2972 GCA_031362985.1 Lysobacterales bacterium
GGTCAATCCGGGCGACAAGCTGCGGTTCAACCTGGTCTACATGGACCGCTTCAGCTTTACGTTCGACCAGACAGAAGCCGGCGGTCTCTTCGGCGCCGACTCGAACATGACCGGCACCTACGGCCAGGGTTACGTGGACGCGACTTACGATGGTATTCCGGATGACTACCGCACGGTCAACCGCGCTGATTTCCCCTTCGATGAAACCATTGATGCGTTCGCTGTCGATACGCGCGGCTATTTTAATTTCAACACCGGCTCTGCCGTGCACAGCTTCCTGGTGGGCCTGGATTACCGTGATTACCAAGCCAACTCTGCCTTTGGCTTTGCCTCTTCCACGTACCCGGCAGGTTCAGTGCCGACGCTGGATATTTACGCACCGGTGTACGGCGTGCCGTTCGTTCAGCCCGAGGCCATTTATTCCTATACCGACCTGGTGCAGAAACAGACCGGCCTGTATGTGCAGGACCAGATCGCCATCGACAAGCTGTACCTTACCTTCAGCGGCCGGCAAGACTGGGTGGACAATGATGACCGGGGCACTAACTTCAAGGACAACAAATTCACCTACCGCGCGGGCCTGAACTACGTGCTCGACAGCGGTTGGGCGCCGTATGTGCAGGCGGCTTCGTCGTTCCAGCCGATTACGGGTGCAGCATACTTCGGTGGCCAGCCGTTCAAACCCACTACCGGTGACCAGGTTGAAGCCGGGCTGAAGTACGATGGCCGCAACCTCGACCCGGACGTGAAGATTTTTGCGTCGGCGGCGATCTACTCCCTGAAGCAGAAGAATGTCCTGATTCCCGACCCTGACCACCTGTTCTTCTCGATCCAGGCGGGACAAGTGGATGTGCAGGGCGTGGAATTGGAAGTGGTGACGCGCATCCGTGAGCGTTGGAGCTTCAACGTGTCCTATACCTATACCGACTCTGAAGTCGGTCAACTCAATACCCAGCTGCCGGCGGTAGCCAAGAACAAGTTTTCTGCCCTGGCCGACTACACCTTCCAGGACGGCGCTCTGGCTGGTTTTGGCGCAGGTTTCGGCGTGCGTTACCTGAGTGGTGTCTATGGCGATGAGGCCAACTTGTGGAAAGTCCCGGGCGCGACCCTGTTTGATGCCGTGCTGAGTTATGACACAGAAGATTGGCGCTTCGGCCTCAGCGCCAGCAACGTGTTCGACAAGGAATATGTGGCCCGCTGCAGCAGCGCAGCTGATTGCTTCTACGGCACGGTGAGAACGGTTATCGGCTCAGTGACCCGCAAGTTCTGAACGCGAACCCGGGGTTGTGAACAAGGGGTTGGTTCTCTGCCTGGCTGGCTGGTATGCCAGCGCCGTACTGTACGGCTGCGGTATGTCCCAGCCGCCGCAGAGACAAGGCGGCAGCTTCGTTTTGCCGTTTGCGTTTGACCCGAATCCCAGCCTGTACCAGCCCTTACCCCGCACAGACCTGCTGCTCACCGGTGCCACGGTGCTGGACGGCGCAGGTGGCCGACTCGAGCACATGGATGTGCTGGTGCATGAGGGCAAAATCAGCCAGGTGGCCGAACACATCCCCGTACCCGACGGGGTGACCGCGGTGGATGCCAGTGGGCGCTGGGTAACACCCGGCATCATCGATATTCACAGCCACAATGGCACCTATGTGCTGCCCCTGACCTCGCAGGATTTCAACATTTCCGATGTCAGCGAGATCAGCGATCCCAACGTGGCTGAAATCTGGATTGAGCATGGCATCAACGTCCAGGATTTGGCATTCCGCCGTGCGCTTGCCGGTGGCGTGACGACGCTGCAGGTGTTGCCCGGATCCGTTCCCGTGTTCGGTGGCCGTTCGGTGGTATTGAAAAATATTCCGGCGACGACGGTGTACCAGATGAAGTTTCCGGGCGCGCAACAAGGCGTGAAGCTGACCTGTGGTGAAAACCCGAAATCCCATTTCGGCGAATCGGGAAAATCTCCGACCAGCAGGATGGGCGAAATCGCGCTGATGAGAAAATCATTCCTGGAAGCGCAAGAGTACTTGCACGAGTGGGAGGCTTATGTGCAGGACGGATCCTCCGGCGATCCGCCGGAGCGCAATCTCAAGCTCGACACCCTGGCCGGAATACTGCACGGTGATCTTCGCGTGCATGTGCATTGCTACACCGCGGATGACATCGCGGTTGTGCTGGGCGTGGCCCGGGAGTTTGGCTTCCACATCGACGCGATCCACCATGCCGCCGAAGCCTATAAAGTGCCTGAGCTTTTGCTGGAAGACAGTGTGTGTGCCGCGGTCTGGGCTGACTGGTGGGGGTACAAGATTGAGGCCGTAGATGCCATTCGCGAGAATGCCGCCATGCTCGAGGCCGCGGGCGTTTGCACCATCATCCACTCCGATTCACCGGTCACCGGCCAAAGGCTGAACATCGAAGCATCGAAGAGTATTGGCGCGGGCCGGCGGGCCGGAATTGTGATTACCCCGGAACAAGCGATACGCTGGCTCACGTCCAATCCCGCCCAGGCTTTGGGCTTGCAGGACCAGATCGGGCAAGTCAGCCAGGGATTCAATGCGGATATCGTGGTTTGGTCGGGCGATCCGTTCAGCATCTACAGCCATGCCGATCAGGTCTATATCGACGGCGCCCTGGTTTACGACCGGCTTGATCCCGGCCATCAGCCGCACAGTGATATTGAGCTTGGCTTTCCCGGCGCCGGGGCCGGCGCCGCGCCATGAGTTCACGTTCCCTGTTCCTTTTGCTGTGCGTCTATTTGTTCTGGGCCTTGCTGGCTGATTCTGTCCAGGCTGAAGTCATCGCGATCACGCACGCGGAACTCTATACCATGACTGCGGAAAAACAACCGCTGGCAAATGCGACCATCGTGATCCGCGACGGCCTTATCGAGGCGGTAGGGCCGGATGTAAGTATTCCGCAAGGGACCCGCGTGATAGACGCGGCAGGCCGGATTGTTACGCCGGGCTTGATCAGCGCGGCCT
>JANLTO010000107.1:0-16819 GCA_031362985.1 Lysobacterales bacterium
GCACTTTGGAGTGATTCCACCGGTGCAATAACCCCAGGCTCTCCCACCGCTGTTCCGCGATTTTCGCAATTGTGTGCCTTGAACGTGACGGGAACTGGATCTGTCAGGGATCTGTCGCCTGACCACACGCGGCTCCGCGCTCGATTTTACGTGCTGAACAAACTCGTCGGGTCTGGCAATGTGGTTTTGTTCCAGGCCTATGCGGACGAAACGGATACAGCCAAACTTTTCCAAATCCGGCGGAATGGAGCCAACCTGGTGTTTGATACTTCCGCTAACACAGGGGGGTCTTCCGTCAGCGTTGCCGCTCCCAACACATGGACATCGGTTGAGTTCGATTGGCAGTCCGGTGGCACCATGAGCATTTGGGTAAATGCCCCATCTTCCGGGGCGACCTCGGCAACCGTTGCTGCCGGTAACAGCGCCACGGTCAAGTCGGTTCGCCTTGGGTTGGTCGAAGGCATAAGCACCTATACCGGCAGCGTGGTTTTTGATGCCTATGAAGCGCACAGCACAACGCCGGTAGGATTGCTGTTGCTGGGTGATGCCAACGCAGGCGGCACCCTTACTTCCGCGGACGCAACGCGGGTACTTAATGAACTTTCCATAGGCGGCACCCTTTCCCCTGGTCAGCCGGATTGCAATCTGGGCGGGAGCATCAGCTCCGCCGACGCGACCTGTATCATGAACAAGCTTGCTCTGCCGTAGGGTTGCACTGGGAACTTCGCCAAGTTCGTACATAAAAAATAAATGAGCCATACACATCACTTTTGGAGTGAAGAATGAAACGTCTAATTTCTAAACTGGCTATCGCAGCGCTAGCTCTTGGCTCTTCAGCCCTGATGGCGCAGTCAATAACGGTGGGGTCAAACTCGGGACTTCCAGGCGCCACGGTTGTCGTTCCGGTGAATTTTGCCACCGGCGGGACAGCAATAGGCAGTATCGATGTGGAGGTGGCCTTCGATAACACGAATTTCAGCGCCGCATCTATCGATTGCAGCACGACGGCAGTCGGGCAAAATGGCAAGGTATGTAGCGGCAGTCTTGCGGGTGGCAAATTCAAAGGATCCTTTAGTGGAGATGGCGTGAATGCGTTCACTACCGGCCTGCTATTCAACCTCTCATTTACCATTGCCGGTAGTGCTACACCGGGCGATAAAGCTCTTGATGCTGTAAACGCAACTTTAACGTGTGGTACACCGGCGGGCGATGACATTGGACCACCATGTACCATCACTTTAACCGATGGCAAGGTAACCGTTAGCGCAGGCCCACAACCCCTCTACGCCTCCACGCCGGCACCGGGCGCCCTGAACGTAGGCACGGTAGCGCAAGGCGGAACCGATCCATCCACGAACGTGGTGATCAACAACGCGACTGGTGCTGTCAGTACCACGCTCACCGGTACCTGTTCCGAAACTTTGGATGCTGACAATGTGTTCTCATTGAGCGGAGACACCGGTTTCTCCGTTCCACAAGCGGGACCGACGGATACCGTTACCGTTACGTGTGATTCGGCCGGTTCAGTCGCTAATCACACGGGCACGATGTCCTGCTCGCACAATGGCAGCAACGCGTCCCCGCAAGTGTATAACCTCAGCTGCAACATCACCGGGCCTGCATTCACCTCCAATCCAGTTGCCGGTACTCCGCTGACATTCACACCCACGGAACAAAACGATCCGGATCCGACAAAGACCATTTCTGTCACCAACACCGGCGGAGTCGGTACTTTGCTGGATGCGACCTGTACGGATTCAGTAGATCCAGACGGCGTGTTCTCGGTGACTGGCGGCTCGATTGTTGATCAGTCAACCACTGCCCTGGCGAAAACGGTTACCGTGACCTGCGATACCGCTGGTTCGGTCGCAACGCACACCGGCACCTTATCGTGTTCGCATAACGGCACCAATACGACCCCGGCTACCTATGCGCTTTCCTGCCAGATCACTCCTCCTGGGGCGGCGGTCTATTCGTCTGTGCCAGCGGCGGGCTCGACCATCAACCTTACGCCTGAACCTGTGGCAAAGGGCACTAATGTGGCAACCAAGTCTCTGGTCATAAGCAATGCTGCTACTGATCCGAATGATAGCGATCTTCAAATGGCCTGCAGCCTGACTGGCAATGCGCCCCCAATCACGCAAGCTGGCATCGCTGCGGGCGCGGTACTGATTCCGCCAGGCGGCAGCGCCACGGCAGTATTCGATTGCGTTCCTACTACCACTGCGGGAAATTATTCAGCGCAATATGAGTGTGGCTACGAAACCAGTCCGGTAACCGGAATGGCCAGTGACACAAGGGCGTTTGATACCTTCGCAGCCTATACCGTGACGTGTGATGTGCGTGAACCTCATGCGGTGGTCGAAGAGAGTCCTGCTGATGGAACGCCACAGGAAGCCATAGTGCCACCAGGCGGCAGCCATACCTTCAGCTTTGTGTTCACGGAGACTGCTGATGAAGGCGTTGAAGGCACATTGGAAAACTGCAGCCTGGTTAGTGGCGCGAACTACGAAATAACCTCGCCGCTGTCGTTCCCGGTCCCGATTCCAGACGGTGGTTCTGCAACCGTGCAGGTGAAAGGCACTGACCCGGGCGGCGTGGATAGCTTCGGAGACGTTCTGAACTGCACTTACTCCAATAATCCGCTCCCAGATACTCCTGCCGCACATGGTAATCCCTCTGTGGACGTAAGCTGGCCGCTGAACATCCTTGTAGGCGGCAATGCGAGCTTCAACGTACGCAAGGAATTCAGTGACGGGCCAAATCCAACCGAGGTCGATGTGACCATCAGTTGCAACACCGGCCTGCCATTGATCCAAAGCCAGACCATTTCCGAAACCCGGGATGTGACATTTATCGTCAAGAGCTTTGAAACAGGTGAGCTTGACTGCAACATTACCGAAGATCTGAGTGATCCGGCGCTGGCAGGTTACACACCACATTATTACAAAGAGCAAAGTGAAGTGTGGGATGCGGATTCCTGCGAGTACTCGGACGTCAAGGGTGGTGACGAATATTACTGTTCCATAGTCAATACGGTCGATCCGGTTCCGGTGGAAATAACCAAAGACTGGATTATCGATGGCATGGGTGGCGACCAGGTTGACCAGCATTTCGAGCTGACCCTCTACTGTGCCAACGGCCATATTGACGGAGGTTACCCTGAAGACCCAACGGTTAAGGGCCCTGCCCAGGTCGAATGTGGACCGGCAGATACGGCATTCGGCAAAGGCGGCAACAAGGTGCCTTACGAATCATGCCTGGAGCTGGAAGGTAACGGCGACTCATCCTTCACTCCGGAAGTCATTCCAGACTGGCCGGGCGCTCATTGCTGGGTGGTTGAAACGGTGTATGACGATTCTGTTGAAGTCGACAACGACTGTGGAGACATCAACGTGAGCCATGGCGAGGGTGATTCCTGCCTGATCACCAACACGGTGTTCTTCGAGGGTATACCGACGCTGAGCCAGTATGGCATGGCGATCATGGCCCTGTTGATGCTGGGTGTTGGACTGGTGGGCTTCCGCCGCTTTATCTAGGAAAGACGCTTAAACGAGAACCCGCGGTGAGCAATCACCGCGGGTTTTTTTTGCCTGCCTGTCTGCTCTCTGCGCTAAGCCAGTCGGGTTAGGGTGGGTGGTGTTCTTTCAGGACACGCTGCAAGTACCTCCTGGTAAGCTCCTCGCCAGCATCCCTGCTGGCGTCGGTCCTGAAAGAACACCACCCACCCTAAACTCAGTAGCGACTCTGCACAAAGCTTAAATATCAGAGAAATCAGTCCCAACCATCCTGGAAAATGATTTCAGGATCATCGAAATCAGGGGCTACCGGTGAACCGGTGAATACGCCAAGTGGCTGGTACTCGGCAGCGGTGAATCCTGGAAAGATTTTCCCGATTTGGTTGTTGCGAAAACGCTTGAGCAGGCACTCCGTGAACACCGTGCGATTGTCGGTCTGCGCCCAGATATCGGCATCCTGATAAAGACTATCGGGAGCAAGTCCTGGCCACGGTCCATACAGCTTTCCGCCGTTGACGCCACCACCCATAGCCAGCAGGTTATTGCCCCATCCGTGATCGGTGCCGGCGTCGGCATTGTCGAAGGCACGTCGGCCAAATTCGCTGTGTACCAATACCGTCGTGCGTTCCAGCCAGGTTTTGCCGTTCGGAGACATCACATCGAGGTCGGTCAAAAACGCTAACAGGGCTTCGGACATATCCCGTATCTGGTCGTAAAACCAGCCATCAACGGGCAGGTTGCCCTGGGTGTTATGGGTGTCCCAGCCGTCGATATCGGTCTGCGCCACGCGCAAGCCCGTATCTGCCTTGATCAACTGGGCGATGATCTGAAGTTCTTCGCCAAAACCGGTCAGATATTGCGGATCATCCAGCCTTACGGGATACGTCGCGCCGTTTGCGGGTGTATAGGTATTCCAGGGTATGGCTTCAATAATTGCCATGGCATTAAGGGCTTGCTGGCCGGCAACGTCCAATGAACCGCTGCCCAATGAATACAGATCTGTCAGAGCCGTTTCCTGCTGTTCTTCAAATTCCAGGGATCCAGAATATTGATCGGTTTCCAGGTCGAAATCCCGGGGATAGCGCAACGAAATGGCAGATGGCTCGCGTAACAGGGACTGGCTGATGGTGTATTCAGTTACAACGGCCGGCAGCAGCAAAGACGGTGGAAAATTACTCGCTGTTTGCAGGTGGCGGGTCAGCCATCCCGTAGTGGTAAAGCGATTACCCGGGGTGCCCAGCTCAATGTAGCGCTCCGCTTCAAAATGGCTGCGGTTGGGTTCTGGCAGCAGGCCCACAGCCTGTACGATGGCCAGTGATTTATTGGTCCACAGATCCAGCAAAGGCGCGGCAGCGGGATGCAAGCCCCAACCATTACCAATGGATTGCAGGCTGGCGCTGGGTATCAGGGTGCCATTGGCGCGCAGGGCTTCGTAGTACCCCCGATCGGCATGGCCGTCCTTGGGCGCCAGGAAACTCAGGCCGTCGATGCCACCCCTTTGAAAAATGAATACGAGGATGTTGTCACCATACGTATCGGCGGAAAAGGCCATGCGCGGAGTAAGGGAAGCGCCCGCTGCGGCAGCCGCTGCCGCAGCACTGCCGGTGGACCGAAGAAACTGCCTGCGATTGAGTTTTTTCATGTCAGTTCCTCATCGCCGCATCGCTTCGGGTGACATCAGGATTAATCCGAGCACCGCGCGCAGGATTTTTTGGTAGCTGGTGTTCCCGATGGGCGGAGTAGTCGTGGTGCTGGTTTTAATAGTCGTACCCGCCGTGCCATGCATGTTCAAGTTATCAACGGCGTTATCAACGATGAACTGGACGATACGATCTCTGCTGGCAGAGTCCAGTGCATAGCCCAGTGCGCGGTTCATCCAGAAATCGACTATGGCATTGGGCGTGCGATTTGCCGCCACAGGAATTCCTGCGTTGGTTTGATCCGCAAGGTTGACGATTTCACTTATCCTGAGCATGTAGGTAAGAGCGCGCCAGGACATAACCAGCGGGCCGCTGCCCTGCCAGATTTCCTTTTCATCCGGGAAACCGGTCGGCGCATGGTAGCCGAATGGATAATGGCTGGTGTCTTCCAGCCGGTAAAAAATTCCCGAACTGGGCGAGCCATAATCGCCAAGAATAAATCGAAAGGTAAGATCGACTCCCACCGCGCGCATGGCGCGGATCATGGTCTCTATCGGTCGCTTGACCTTCGTGCCCCAGGTGGTCTGGAATTCGGTTGACTGCAGTACGTGACGATACACTTCCCTGAGCTGATCGGAATGGTTACGCCGGGCGTAGAACTGTTCCGCCGTGCTATTCACGATGGAAGCCGGGGGATCGTCGCCAATGAGTCGGGTGCACAGTTTCCTGGAAATATACCGCGCCGTGCCAAAGTGACCGGCGAGGTAATCGAGGACTGTTGTTACATCGGCTTCCCCGCCGGTGTTGTTGATCGTGACACCCATGACTTTGATCGGGCCCAGGCTGAAGTCGTAATGGTTGTCCGGGCGGAAAATGAATGCTCCCGTGTCGGCCGGGCCATCCGTGGCATCCTCCACGCCCCAACCGGTGAGGGCCCGGGCAAACTGGAATACGTCAATTTCGGTGTAGCCGGTGCGCTGCCCCTTGGCATTGTCTCCCAGCGAGGCCGGGTCTACGGCGCCATAGTAATTCTCGATGGCCCCCAGGGTATGCAATTCCAGCACTTCCCGCGCGTAGTTTTCGTTAGGATAGGGCCAGCTATTAGCGTAATTATCCAGGTAGTACAGCATGCCGGCAGTCTTGGCGACGGCCTTGAGCAGGTCGCCGAAATTGCCAAAGATGTGCTGGCGTATCACACGGTCATACTCCGGCATCATGCCCTGGGTGGGAAATTCGCGACCATACACGTTGAAGTGGTTAAACCAAAAATCGAAAAGGACTTCGCGCAACTGCCACTGGCTGTACATGCCGCGCAATATCGTCAGGCGCTCGACTTGCCAGACCGGCAGGTTTTGTTCGATGTAGTCCGAACCGCGCACGTGCTCGGTCCACAATTGCGCTGCGGTCTTGTTGATCGTGCTATAAGCACTGACATCTTCAGGTACAGCACTGGCAAGCAAAGCCGCCAGCCTGGCGTCCACGACTGAATCAGTGTTGCCCGGATTGAGTTGGATATTGAGCCAGGCGGAAAGTCTCGCTGCGTCGTTCGCACCGAGTGCATCGAAGGCAGCGATTTCAGCGACCGTTGGCCCAAATGCGGCTTTATTCAAAACCAGCGCTGCCAGCGGAGGAAGTGTAACCGGAGCTTTGCTGGCCGATTGGGCTGGAGCCGGCATCAGGGGGGTCAGGCCGGCAAACTGGTCCGGCACGTCCTGCGCGTGGCTGTCGCCAGCAACTAACAGTCCGGCAGCACCAAAGCCCGCAGCGCCTAAGGCAGCTGCACTACCCAGAAAGTTTCTCCTGGAACTGTATTCGGCCATGGTTCCTCCTTGAACCTTCGCACTGAATCCCACTACTCCGTCACTTGACGGGTGTTTCCTTTCGTCCCGGTCATTATAGCCACAAACTCAGGGTGGATTCAGCATAAAAATGCGCCGGTTACAGGTGAATGGTTTAAAATCACCAAAGTGTGCGCCCTGCTGTACTTATCCATGCGTGAGGCGGCAGCTGGCGACTTTGTCTTCCAAAGGGATGTGAAAGATGTCTACTCCAATTCAGATGCGACTGCGATCTTCAATAGACATTTCCCGCAAAGGGGCACACCGGGTGCTGTTGCTTTCTGCATGCCTGTTGCTGACGGTTGCACCCACCGCATTGGCGGTGCAGGTCCAGCTGACCCCCACCAAAGACAGCAGCATTTATGAGAACGTACCCGCAAACGGCAACGGATCGGGCCAATATTTATTCATGGGTCGCACCGATGACCAGAACGGCATTCCCGCGTCATTGCGCAGGGCCCTGCTGGCATTCGACGTCTCCGGCATTGCGATGACGGCAGTGATTGACAGCGTGAACCTGGAGTTAACCATTAGCATGGCGCCCGGGCAGGGCTCTCCCAAAGGTGGTACAGCCTCCCTGCACAGGCTTACAGCGCCTTGGGGTGAAGGCGCGACCGATGCGGGGGGCCAGGAGGGGCAGGGCGCAGTCGCGCAATCAGGCGACGCCACCTGGTCCCACGCATTCTGGAATACCGCAGCCTGGACGACACTTGGAGGTGATTTTCAAGCGCTTGCTTCGGCCACCCGGACGTATACCAGCGCTGGCGAAGGACCGCTGGTTTTTTCCTCCACGGCCGACCTTGTGGCGGACCTGCAGTTCTGGGTGGCCAACCCCGGATCGAACAATGGCTGGATTCTGCGCGGGGAGGAGGGTAGTGGGATGAACCCAACGCAGCAGACCGCACGACAGTTGCTATCCAGCGAAAACCTTGCAGCGGGCGTGCCGACTCTGACGGTCGATTTCCATGCGCCGCCCCCGATGGACTCCCTGGAGCTGACCGAAGTCATAGGCTCGGGTTTGACTGGTCCCATCGGCATCGTCAATGCCGGTGATGGTTCCGGCCGGCTCTTCATCATTGAACAGGCAGGCATTATCCGCATTTATGACACTGCGACGGCAACCCTGCTGCCGACACCCTTCCTGGATATTTCGGCGCTGGTGGATGACACAGGAAATGAGCAGGGCTTGCTGGGCCTGGTTTTTCATCCAGACTATGCCAGCAACGGGCAGTTTTTTGTGTATTACACCTATGACCCGGCAGGGGGCAGCCTGGATCGCTCGCGACTGGCTCGATACCAAGTATCAGGTGGCAACGCCAATATTGCCGCCAGCACCGAAACGGTGCTGATGGAATTTGACCAGGATGCCGACAACCACAATGGCGGCGACATGCACTTTGGTCCCGATGGCTATCTGTACATGGCGATAGGAGATGGCGGGGGTTCCAATGACCAGTATGACCATGCCCAGGATATCCACAGCCTCAAGGGCAAGATGCTGCGAATTGATGTGGATGCCCCCTCCTCAGGTAATGAAAAATGCGGACTGGTAAGTAATTACGCAATCCCTCCCGGCAATCCTTTTACCGGTGCGAGTGACGGCTGTGATGAAATCTTGCACATTGGCTTGCGTAATCCCTGGCGCTTCAGTTTCGATGCGCAGACCGGCGAAATGATGATAGGCGATGTCGGTCAGGATTTGTGGGAGGAAATTGACTATGCAGCGCCTGGAGCCACGGGTATCAATTTCGGCTGGAGCTGCCGCGAAGGAAAGCACGATTTCGTTGGGGGGAAAGCTTGTGTCAGCCCTTACACCGATCCGGTGATTGAGTATCCCCACGTCAGCTCAAACGAGTGCTCAGTTACTGGAGGCTATGTTTATCGGGGCGGTAACTTGCCTCTGCAAGGCCGTTACTTCTATGGTGACTATTGCTCGGATCGTGTCTGGATAGCCACACGCGATGGCGCAAGCTGGGTCAGCGATGAGTGGGTCGCTGCCGCAGGCATTCTAAATAGCATTGCCAGCTTTGGGCAGGACGAACAGTGCAATGTGTATATTGCCGACCGGAGCAGCAATAAAATTTATCGCGTGGATGACACTGAACTGATCCATACGTCCGGCTTCGAGGCGCTGGATTGCCAATGACCCGCTTGTGCCGGCCAGAGGGCGGTGCGTGAAATCCGACCCGGTCGTTGGAAGACGGACCTGCCTGGATGAATTTCTGCTGCTGGTCCTTTTGTTGGGTATTACGGGCTCCACGAATTCCTTGGCTGCACCAGATGCTCGCGCCTACCCGCCGCCGCCCGATGAGCGTATGGCCTATGTACAGGCGCCGCAGGAGTTGCTGGCCACGGCCGACAGGCTCGCACTGAAGGCCGGGCAGTCCGGGCAGGTGAGGGTGATTGTTGGCGTCAATACGCCATTCACGCCCGCGGGGAGACTTAACGCCAGCGCTGCAGCGCAACAGCGCGGAGAGATAGCGCTGGCGCAACAAGCCTTGCTCGCACGCTTGCAGGATCCGCTGCTACTCAATTGCGCCGTTTCGAGCACATTCCTTTTATCGCGCTGGAAGTAAGCCCCGATGGGCTGAAGTTACTGGCCACCCTGCCGCTGGTCCTGAGCATCGAAGAGTCCGTGGCTGAGGCTCCCGACATGGCCAGTAGCAATCCCGTGATTGGCTCTCCCCAAGCCTGGGCCGCTGGCTATGACGGTACTGGCCAGGTGGTCGCATCGCTGGACACAGGGGTGGATAAAACCCATCCGTTTTTTGCGGTGGATTCCAAGGTAGTTGCAGAGGCGTGTTTCTCGACGTCTGGCGGAAATGATCCGGAGGCAGGCTCCTCAGTTTCGCTGTGCCCGGGGGGAGCACCTTCATCCACTGCAACCGGTTCCGGGGTAAATTGCCCCACATCCATATCTGGCTGCGCGCATGGCACGCATGTGGCCGGCACGGCAGTCGGCAACGACTATGTTGGTCCAAACTACGGGGTCGCACGCGGAGCGAAATTGATCGCAGTGCAAGTCTTTTCCCGCTTCAATAATGCAGCAAATTGCAGCAGTGCGCCCTGTGCATTGTCCTTCAAAGAAGACCAGATTGCCGGCCTGGAACGCATTTTTGATTTGCGCAATACCTACTCTGCGCGCAAGGCGGCCATCGATACCTTGCGGTCTGCGGGTATCGCGACGGTCATTTCTTCCGGCAACAACGGCTACAAAAATGCCACGTCCGCACCGGGCTGTATTTCGACCGCGATAGAAGTGGCGGCGACCACCGATACGGATGTGGTTGTAGACATTTCCAATATTGCGCCCTTCATCGAGTTGCTTGCACCAGGAGTGGACATAGACTCATCCGTGCCGGGTGGTGGACTGGACTCGTATACCGGAACGTCCACGTCCGCGCCGCATGTCTCGGGCGCGTGGGCGGCAATGAAGCAACGTTTCCCCCTGGATTCAATTGACCAAGTGCTGGCGAAGCTGCAAGGCACTGGTGAGTCGATTGATGACACGCGCAGCGGTGGTAGCGTGACCGACCTGCGACGCATCCGGCTGGACCGCGCTTTGGAAATTTCCCTGGACACGGTGTTTGAAGATGGGTTTGAACTGCCGTAACAACTGGATCAGGGCGTTTCGAAACCGTTCTTGAATAGCACATCGGGGTACAGAATGTGCTTGATGTCGAGCAGCAACAGATTGCCGACATCGATGTTATTCGGCGGTGTACTGCCGTTGCCTTCCATTTCATTGGTGATGATGTCGGTTACTCCATCGCCGTTCATGTCACCATAGGCGCCGCTGTAGGAGAGCGTATCGCCGGCATCCCCGGCGACCCCCTGGCCGTTGGCACCGTATATTTCCAATACCCTGATGTTGGCCGAAGAGGGGAAGTTGGCGATTAGCAGGTCAGAAACGGTCGGCCAGACTCCATCCTGGCCCAATAGCACGTGGATTGTGCCTGCAGCGAGGCGACTGAAGTGGCGGTCGTGTGGTGATGAAATGGCCAGGTCGGCTATGCCATCGCCGTCAAAATCACCGTGCATGGCAGTATCTCCACCAATGGCTCCGGCGAATGGGCCGATGAATGTTGCCATGCTGAATCCAGGCGGAAATGGCCCGTCTTTCAGGTCGAAGTCCTGGCCCTTCAGTATGGCCGCGTGGTAAAGCACGTGACCGGTTCCTGCGGTGGTTCTGCTGACAGTGCCCCAACCACTCGCCGTCAGGTCCCCGGCAAACAGATCGGCATTGCCGTCGTTGTCGTAATCGAGTCCACCAAGGATTTCTTCGCCGAATACACTGTTCTTGCCATCGTAGCCATTGATGCTGCTGTGCGCACCCGGCCCGGCATTGATGATAAAGTCCAGCGAGGTATTGGGCGCCGGTATCCAGTTGCCGCTGAAATTGTCGTCCCAGGCGATGTACAAGGTGCCTCCGCCCGGCGCGCCCCCTGACCCTTCGCCGGCTCCGCCGGCAGGCGCCAGTCCTGCACCCGAGCGGTTCAAAGCCGCGGCAACCAGCACTTCTGCCGTGCCGTTGTCGTCGAGATCGGCGATCTGCACGGTGGCGCCAAAGTGGAAGTTGGTGCTGCCATCGATGGGCCGGATGCGCGCCACGTTGCCGGGAATGACGGTGCCGAAGTTGGCAAGGTCAATGGTTTGCGAAGTTGCCAGGTAGGCTCCACCACGAAACACGTAGGCCGCTCCGGAATCGGAGTCCGCATTACTGGTTTCTCGATCAGCCCCGGCCACGATGTCGTCAATACGGTCGCCGGTGACGTCGCCGGTGCGCGCCCAGATGCACAGGCGGGAGCCGCTTGTACCGCCCAGGATAGTGATGACCTGCAGGCCCACCGGCGGGGCACGCAGATCCAGCACATCACCATTGGTCGCCATGGTGCGCAGTTGCGCCTGGCCGGGGATCAGGGTCAAAGCGCCCCCGCCAATACGACTGGGCGGGGAATAATCCTGCCGGCAGATAATCAGGTCACCCAACCCGTCGCCCGTTACATCCGCCATCCACAGCTCACTACCGGCGTGCTCTGAGGCCTTGTCGCCATAAATGCGCAGGACGCGGGTAGACGGATTGAGCGTGTCAATCTTGCCGGTCGTCGTCCCGTCACCCAACACCAAAAAAATCTGGCCTGCGCTGGCGCGGCCCAAGGGCGAAGCGGTAAAAGCCGCCATGGCAAAATCGGCCTTGCTGTCACCGTCCATGTCCATGCCGCCGGCTACCGGGACTCCCCATGCTCCTTCGCCCACGGAGCCCAGCAGGCGGAACAGGCGGGCGTCGCCATCAAATACCTGTGCGAGATCCAGCGTGTAGGCTGGCTGCGCCCAGAGGCTTTCGGCAAGGCCCAGCAGCAGCAAGGTCAGGGGGAAATTAAAACGCATGGGGAACGGACCTTCGGTTTTGGTTGTATACAGGTGCTTAGGATAACAAAAACCGCTGGCCTGGACTGATCGCTTAAAATTGGCTGCTCAAATCACTGCATTCAGCCACAGGCCAAAGTTGCGCCCGGGGGCGTCAATACCTGAGCCGTGTTCGCGGTAGTTGCGATCCCCCAGGTTTTCCAGGCGCAAGCCCAACTCCACGCCGGGTGTTGCCTGCCAGCTGAGCAGAAAATTCAATGTGGCATAAGCGGGCGTGCCACCGGGCGCAATCCGCGGGTCCGCGGCATCGCGCGGGCTGAGTCGGTGTTGTGCTGCAGCAAAGTCTATCCAGGGCTGCAGGCGCAGGTTCAGCCCTGGTTCGTAAATCAATCCCAAGCGTCCATTCAACGGGGGAACACGATCGGCAGGTACCGTACCTGCTACCACATCCTTTTCTTCGCCGTGCGTATAGTTCAGCGCGGCATACGCATCGACGCCATTGGCAAAATGCCAGTTGAGACCGGATTCAAAGCCATACAGGGCAGCCTTGTTTAGGTTCTGGCTTTGCACGATTAGCCGGCCTTCGGGCGTGGTTTCGCCGGTAAACACCGAAGTGATCTTGTCCCGGTAGTCCGAGTAGAACAGGAAAAACTCGGCTTCCCAACTGCTACCCACCGATTTTAAACCGAGATCGTAACTGAGTACCGACTCGGGCTGCAGGTCCGGGTTCGGCTGGTTGTAGCGGTTTCCCGGACGCGGGCCCAGGCTGCCGAGGTCGAAGATATTCGGCGGGCGAAAGCCACGCCCTATGTTGCTCACCAAGCGCAGTCCGGGTTGCAGTTCCCAGGCAGCATGGATGTCGCCGGTCAGGTCATTGGGTTTCAGCCGGACTGGCGGCGAACTGCCTGCTGCAGGCATGGAGATATCGAACATGCTGTAGCGCAGGCCGGCTTCAAAGGCCAACTGGCCCCATTGCCAGCGGTTGGCGGCATACAGCGCCAGACTGTCCATGCTGGAGTCATCTGGATAACGGCCCCGGGATGGCACGCTTTCACCGGTATCGATGTCCGTGCGCAGCCTGCTGCTGTCTATCGTGTCGGTGTAATACTCAATGCCCCACACCAGTTCATTCTCGCTCACGGGCTTTGCGCCACCACCCACCGAGCCCCAGGGTGTATTGAACTGAGCGGTTACACCATCCAGCGTGCTCTGATTGGACTCGTCCACCCGTTCAGTGGAACCAAACTCCTGGCTCAGGCGGTCATCCACCATGACCTGCCGCGCCACGTGAATTTCCATGCGTTCAAACCATGGGGAGGTACTGTTCTGTCGATAGCGCGCATGCAAAAAGGAGCGGCGATTGGGCTTGAATTCGTAGATCAATGAACTTGGCTCTTCTTCGCCGTAGCCCGGCACCAGTTCATCAATGCGCGGCGTCGAGGGTTGTTCCAGGATTTGCGCGGACAGCATGAGTTCGGCCGAATCGGACAGGTCCTGACTCCACTTCACATCGCCAGCACGCACTTTGAAAGCAGTGGGGGCAACCACCGTGCCCCCGCCCGTGGTGCGATCGCCATAATCTTCCCAGGTCACACCTCCTGAAAGTGCGCTGCCTGCCTTACCCACAGCGCCATTGGCGTGCCCGATGAGGGAAGAGTCCACGCTGTCCCAGGTGGCATAAAACCGGCCTTCCCCTTGCCAGGCGGGCCCGGGGAATTCGGGTTCGCGGGTAAGGATCTGCACGACCCCGCCCATGGCGTCCGCGCCATGCAAGGAGGGGGCCGCACCGCGAATGACCTCTATGTGATCGACTGCATAACTGTCGACCAGGGCTACATACTGGTTAGGCGCATTGCGGAAGAACGCGTTATTCAGTCGCATACCGTCTACAAGGTGCAGGATTTCGGACCCTTTGAGGCCGCGGATGATGGGAATGCCCTGGCCGGGCGTGGTCTCCTGGAAGAAGGTGCCGGGCTGGCCGCGCAGCAATTCAGCCAACACACGCGGTGCTTCGCGGGTGATGCGCGTAGCTTGCACTACCGTCACAGCCTCGGCGACATCCAGTACCCGGGCTTTGCGCCGGGTAGCGGTAACGACGAAACTCTCCAGTTCAAGGATTTCATCCTGCTCGTTGTCCCCGTCGGGCTCAGCCGCGTCGGTGACGCCCGCGGAGGACAGGAGCAGTCCTGACAGGAAGAGAATAGGGGCCAGCCTGGAACTCAAGCCGCGAAAACCGTTTTTCCACCAACGATGGTGCGCAGCACGGGAATGTTTTTGATTTCATCCGGCGGGGTGTCGTTCGGATCGGCGCCGAGGATAACGAGGTCCGCCAGTTTGCCGGGTGTCAGGCTGCCCTTGGTGTTTTCCTCCATGGAGGCGTAGGCGCCATTCATCGTGCATACCTGCAATGCCTGGTCGACGGTAATGCGCTGACTCGGCCCCCACACACGGCCTTTGAAATCTTTGCGTGTGACCATGCTCTGGATCGCCATCAACGGCTCGAAGGGGCCGGGTGTGTAATCCGATGCGGGTGCCACGGGAATTCCGTAATCCAGGAACGACTTGTGGGCGAACATCCACTCCATCTTCGCGGGGCCGTAATTTGCCCACTTTTCGCCGTGGTAATGCGCATAGGTGTAAAACGGCGCAGGAATGACGCCGGCAGCCTTGATGCGGCGCAACAGGTCCGGGTTGACCAGTGAGCAGTGCTCAATGCGCAAGCGCGGGTTTTCACCCTGCCAGCCTTTCAGACCGGCCTCATAGGCATTGAGCACCATGTTAATGGTGACGTCGCCGTTGGCGTGAATACCGATGCGCCAGCCGTGCGCCAGGGCATCCTGCACCGCTGCATCGATTTCCTGCTGGCTCATGGTCAGGATGCCGTAGTCATCGGGGCGCCCTTCATATGGGGTACTCATGCGCATGGTTCGTTCAGAAGCGGAGCCATCAGCGGCGTATTTCACCGCGCCAAACCGGATCCAGTCATCGCCGAAGCGGCTGCGTATACCCGCCGCTTTAAGATGGGCAAAGAAATCGGATGGACCGTAAGGCATGATGGCTACCCGTGTCAGGAGCTCGCCGGCCGCGCGCGCATCCTGGTAGGCCACGAAGTTATCCAGGGAGCATGCGGCGTCGGTGGTAGAGGTCAGCCCGGCCGCCGCCATGGCGCGTGACATATAGGCAACACCTTGCTGGCGCACGGTGCGGCTGATTTCCGGCCATTTTCCGGCTTTCTGCACCACTTCAGTCATGGCTTTTTCGGCAACAAAGCCAGTGAGCTCACCATCGGCACGGCCGAACTGCCCGCCTTCCGGATCGGGCCGCTGCAGGGTGATCCCCGCAACCTCCAGTCCGCGGGTGTTGAGCACGGCCGTGTGGCCGCCGCGGTGAAAAATAATAGCCGGTTGCAGCGGCACGGCATCATCGAGGTCATGCCGGTTAACCGGCCGTTCTTCGCTCAGCTTGGTGTCATCGTACTTATTGCCTATGACCCATTCGTCCGGGGGTGTTCTTGCTGCTTCCCGGCGCATGGCCTGCTGGATGGCGGCAACGCTGGGGAGGTTTACATCGGCCCCGGTGACCTCATTGGAGCCGTCGGGGTGGCTGTGGGCATCAATAAACCCCGGGGTAACCGTGGCCCCGGTTGCATCAATGACCTCGGTTGCGGGATGCTGCAGGGAGCTGAGTTCCTCGTTCGACCCGACGGCCAGGATACGATTACCCCTGAGCGCAACGGCCTGCGCCTGGGGCAGATTGCTATCCATGGTGCACACCCGCGCATTGCGGATCAACACATCCGCTCGAACCGGGCCGCCGGTTGAATCCTGTGCCTGCAGCGCGACCGGCAAGAGTGCACCTGCGCTGCCGAGCAGGCCGGCAGCAGAAATAAATCGGCGTCGTTTCATGGATTGCGCTCCAGGGTTAATCAGAAAAAGTCAGTACGGGCTCGCCTAACACAGCACGTATGGGTTCAACTCCCAGTCCATCCCCGCCCGAACTCGCCATCCAGCCTTCGTTGCGCTGCGGCGCACCATCGGCGATACGCCGGGTCACGTAGGAATTGAAATCGGTGGCGGTAAAGCGGTTGCGCTGCGGTGTGCTGTGCGCGAGATGGGCAATGGCGGAAGTCACGATGTCACCGCCCCAGGTATCTTCAATGGTCAGGGCGATGCCTTGTGAGCACAGGAAATCCCGCGCCAGCCGGGCTTTGCTCAGGCCGCCCATCTTGCTGATCTTGATATTGGCCACATCCATCGCCCGGTCGGCACAGGCCTGTTGTACGGCCTGCATGGAATCGATGGATTCATCCAGGATGAAGGGCAGATCGGTGTGCCTCCGGACTTCCAGGCATTCCGCGTACGTGTCGCAGGGTTGCTCGATGTAGACATCGATGTCGCGCACTGCGCGCACCACCCGCAGGGCCTGGTGCGGCAGCCAGCCGGTATTGGCATCGGCG
>JANLTO010000125.1:0-26607 GCA_031362985.1 Lysobacterales bacterium
CCCAGTTGTCCGCCAAATCCCGGCATCGGTGCTGCAGGAATGCCGTGCGCAATCGACCAGAACAGATCTCCGGCCCGGCGCTTGGGCGTGATGTCGTTCAGGCTGATCTGAGCGTTTGTCGGCGGGATTACAGCCTCGTCATTGCCACGACCCACGAAGCCGTGGCACCTGCTGCAGTTGTCCATATACAAGGCGGAACCGGCCGCAATCGCGTCCGCAGCGTAGGGCTCTGTTGAAACAAGATAGGTCGTGGGATGGGCCGGCACGACCAGCAGCGAAGCATAAATCACAAGCGATACGAAAATGGCCGCAAGGGCAGTTATCCGGATCCGCGGCGGACGCCCCAGTGCGCCCGCAAGCAGAGCGATTGTGGCAATGACTGCAGCAGTGCCCGCAGCTACCACCCCAAGTTGCATCCACGCCGATTGCCCGACGGTGTCATAGCTCAGCGTGTAATCGAATGGCCAGCTTATGGATTCATGCGTGGCTGGAACCACCACCCCGAGTGTTGCAACGATGGCAATGACTGACAATCCGAGCGCGACTTCAAACAGCGCATTGCGCCTGACGTGCCGCAGTGCCGCACCATCCTCCTGGCGTGCCAGCTGTAGCGAAAGCCCGCGGTTTACCGTGGCAAAACCCAGCATGGCCGCAAACAGCAGCAGCTTGACAAGCAGCAAGCGGCCATAGTCCGTACCCATCAGGGCGGGGAACGCGCCGACCTCGTACCAGCTGTTAATGACGCCGCTGAGAATGAGCGCGCCGACGCAAACCACTCCCAATGTCGAGAAGCGCCGCAGCGCGCCTGCGGCTTCCTGTGGCATCCGCACATGGCCGAGCATGAACACCAAAGCCGGCAGCGCACCCAGCCATGCACCCGCCGCCAGCAAGTGCACAACATCAGCCGCGATCCGCGTGAAATTCCCGCCTTCATCGCCCGCAACTGCATGCCCCAACCCTGCCAGTGAGCCCAGGTACGCCGCAGCCAACGCCAGGGCGACGCACCTGAGGTACAAGCGGCGGGAGCCATTGCCGGCTCGTGACAGGAGCGCCAGCACAGCGCACAGCGCCAGCAAGAGCCCGGCGCGCACTGAATATAGTTGACCGAATACGGTGCTGCCGAGAATCAGGCCGATGGTCTTGCCTGTAATTGCATCGCCAATCGACAGGCCACTCATCAGGGCGGATGCGATGAGTAACCATGCCACACCCGACGCGATGGCCGCGATCAGGCACCAGCGCGCGACTTTCCAGAAACGCCGCGCGTCTTCGCCCATGTCAGCGGAGCGTTCCTGCAGGAATGCCGGCGCCGCCACGAACAACGCGAACACCAATTCTCCAAACAAGAGAACCGCCGAGGCGTAGTGAACGACACGGGAAATGACCAGCAGAGTGTTCATTGCGGAAACATCCGCGAAGGCGCTTGCCAAAACCTAGGGACGCACATCAAACGTGAAATCGCCCTCATTGACGTGGGAGTCCAATGACAACACGCGCCAGTGCACCCGGTAGGCGCCGGCTGCAAGGTCCGGCAGAGACACACCGATCTGCCTGGCGTCGTCAGGATCAACCTGCGTATCGTCCTTGTCGACTTGTTTGCCCTCCGGATTCAGCACCTGGATTTTGCTGAACGCAGGCTCAAGGCGCTCGCTGAACCACAGCGTCAGGCGGGGTGGCGACACTACCACCTTGCTGTCGGCCGCGGGCACCGACCTTTCCATCCGGGTATGCGCGGCGACCGGCGAGGCCATCGTCAAGGCCAGGGCTGTCAGCGGCACCATCCTCATCCATCGTTTCATACCACTCCTTAAAAAGCAGACCGAAGCGAAAGACATATTAATTCAAAAAAAGGGCACTGACCCCTTTTAGCGGACCCCCTTTAACACTGGCCCGTTTAACAATGAACCGTTAAAGTGTAGACTGACATCTCATGACATTCACTCGATGTCAAATGGAGAATACTATGAGCCAAATTACTGCACGACTTCCCGATGAGCTGGTTTTATCGTTGGATAACGCAGCCGCCGCGTTAAACCGCACACGGGCCGACGTGGTGCGACAAGCCATAGAATATTACCTGGAAGATTTTGACGACCTGAATCTGGCCCTGCAAGCCCTGCGTGACCCCGCAGATGCCGTGTTGGACTGGGATGTCGTAAAGCATGAATTACTCAATCAGCATTAAACAAAGCGCGCTTAAAGCGCTGGCAAAAATTGCTGTGTCACAACGTCTGCGCCTGATTGAAGCAATAGAAAAGTTGCAGACCAACCCCACTGCTGGCAGTGTGCTTAAAGGTGAATTTTCCGGCCTGCGCCGAATTCGCATTGGGGATTACCGGATTGTGTATGAGGTGCAAAACAAGCAACTGGTGATATTGATTGTGCGGGTTGCACACCGGCGTGAAGTTTATAGGAGCGGTTAATCCGTGGAGTGTTAAACCATGTGCGGCATCGCCGGTTGGTATCGTCGAGAGGGGCGCCCGGTCACGGGCGAGACCATCACCCTGCAGTGCGACCGTATTGTGCATCGTGGGCCGGACGACAGCGGCTGCCTGGTGGACGGGGATTTCGGTTTCGGCATGCGCCGACTGTCCATCATCGATGTCGTTGGCGGGCATCAGCCGATTACTACCCAGGACGGCCGCTATTCAATCGTATTCAACGGCGAGATCTATAACCACCTTGAACTGCGCGACGAACTGGTCAAGGCGGGCTGCCGTTTCCTCACGCACAGCGACACCGAGACCCTGCTGGCCAGTTTCGTCCACTGGCGGGATGACGCCTGGTTGCGGCTCGAGGGTATGTACGCTGTATCGATCTGGGATCATATTGACCGCACTCTGACACTGGCGCGGGATCCGCTCGGCATCAAGCCACTGTACTTCACACAGCAACACGGGGGCATCGCGTTTGCCTCTGAAATCAGGGCGCTCAAGGTGCTCCCTGAACATCGCTTCGACATCGACGAACGTGCCGTGCACGACTTTTTCAGCTTCGGTCATGTGCAAAAACCGCGTTCCATCTATCAGCAGGTGACCAGCCTGGAACCAGGGCATGTCCTGCATATTGGCCCCACTGGGGCGGCGATTCGTCACGCCTTCTGGCAGCCGCACTTGCGCATTCGCGAAGGGGTCTCAGAGCACGACTGGATAGCAGAAACACGTGAACGCGTACTGCGGACCGTAAAACAGCATATGCTGGCGGATGTGCCGGTTGGTGCATTTCTCTCGGGTGGGGTTGATTCCGCCGGAATAGTGGCAGCGATGACGCGGTCTACGCAACACCGCATCAAGGCGTTCACGATAGGCTTTCCACAATCGCCCACCGATGAGACATCCGCTGCGCGACAGATTGCGCAGCACCTGGGTTGCGAGCACATCGTGCTGCCCATGCAACCGGTGGCGGCGAACGAGTTGTTCCCGTCCGTACAACGATCTTTCGACGAACCTTGCGCCGCCACCGCGGCCGTGCCGATCTGGTACCTGTCCCGCCTGGCTGCCCAGCATGTAAAAGTGGTGCTTTGCGGCGAAGGCGGTGATGAACTGTTCGCCGGCTACAAGCGCCAACGCACCGCATTGCGCATGCAGCACTGGCGTCCACTGATCCGGGCGCTGGGCCCGGTAGCGGGACTCGTTGATCGCCTGCCCAAATCCTCTTTGCGGCAATGGAACTATTTTCAGCAGAACGCGCGGCGGTTTCGCGAGGCCGCCCTGCTCGACAGCGGCTTTCAGCAGTTCTTTGCCGGCACGCAAATCACCTCTCCGTCACTGCGTGCGCGCATTTATAATCCCGCATTCCGGCAACGCCAGGATGGGCCCGATGGATTTGCCCGGCTTGAGGCGGAGTATTTCCCTGCCCCGGAACTGCGTTTGCTCGCGCCCTTGCAACAATTCCTGCTGGCTGATCTGACCGTACATATGCCGGGGTCTTTGCTGAACCGGTTGGACCGCGCCAGCATGGCGCACTCGCTGGAAGCGCGCGTGCCCTTCCTTTCGCACCAGTTCGTCGACTGGAGCCTCACCATGCCGCTGGACATGAAAGTAAAAGGCAAAGCCGGTAAGTATGTGCTGCGCAAGGCGATCGAGCCGTGGTTGCCGCCTGATGTGCTCAGCAAACGCAAACTGGGTTTTCAGTTGCCGTTTGCGGAATGGTTCCGGGGTGATTTCAGTGATTTTGCGCGCGAAGCCTGGCATGAAAGCACAGCCGATCAGTCGGGCTACCTTGACACGGCGGAAGTTGAAGCGATTTGCCACGAACACCGCGCCGGCACGGCTAATCACGGGCGCATTCTCTATGCCATAACCATGTTCAGTTGCTGGTGGCAGGACCAAAAAGAGAGAGGGGTTGCCCGGTGAGTGAACAACAGTGCTGATCGATCTGCGCGATCAAGGTGACGCTGCGATTGCCCCCAGCGATGTGTGCATCGTCGGCGCCGGCGTCGCAGGCCTCACGCTGGCGCGAAAGCTGGCGCAGCTTGGGCATAGTGTCTGTCTGCTCGAAAGCGGTGGTCTCGACTTCGAACAGGCCACGCAGGACCTCTATCGCGGTGAAAACGTCGGCATGCCCTACTACGACATGGACCAGTCACGCCTGCGCTTTTTTGGCGGCACCCTCGGCATCTGGGGCGGACGCTGCGCCCTGCTCGACCCTATCGATTTCGAACGACGTGACTGGGTGCCGCACAGTGGCTGGCCAATCAAGCGCACAGACCTCGACCCATACTACCGACTTGCTCACGAGCAATTTGAACTGGGCGAATTCAATTACGAACACGCTATCTGGGAAACGCTCGGTGTTCGACCCTATGCTTTCAGTCCCGATCAACTCACCACTGGCCTGTGGCGCTTCGACGAACGTGCTGAACCATTTGGGGTGTCGCGCAGCAAGGACCTGATTGAGTCCCCGAATGTGCGCATCCTGCTGCACGCCAATGCTGTGCACCTGCAGGCCGGTCCGGAAGCGCGCATGATCCGGCATATCGTGGTACGTGCGTTTAGTGGCAAGACGCATGAAGTGCAGGCGCGCCATTACGTGCTGGCCTGTGGCGCGATTGAGAACGCCCGCCTGCTGCTCAGCTCGAACGATGTGGAGAAGTCGGGCGTCGGCAATGGGCATGACCAGGTGGGGCGTTATTTCATGGAACATCCGTGTGGCCGGATAGGCAGGGTTTATACCGATAAACCCTATGCCATGTGGGACGCATTCCAGAAGCGCTTCATGCCCTCCGGGCCACCGCTGGCCCCGGTTTTGAGACTCGGTGATGCCACGCAGCGTGCGGCCCGCGCCTTGAACAGCGTCGTGACCTTCAAACTTCAGCGCCCACCCTCTCTGGGCGTGCCGCTGGGTAACAAGATCTACCAGAACCTCAAGCACGGGATGTCACCCAACCGTCGCGGACGCGCACTGGATCACGCCTATCGTGCCGTGCGTGCCTGGTTCCATCGCGAGCTGCGCAGCAAATTTGAGCAGCTTCGTGCCCGCAAGGGCAAGAGCGGGCTGTATTTGATCGTGCGCGGGGAGCAGGCGCCGAACCCGGATAGTCGCGTGCGTCTTTCCGGCGAGCGCGATGGTTTGGGAAGCTTTCGCGCCGATCTCGACTGGCAATTGAGCGAGGCCGACAAGCACAGCGCACGGGTGTTTGGCCAGACTTTCGATGCCGAATTACGCCGCCTTGGGCTCGGCACATTTCACGCCAGCGAATGGCTGGACAGCACAGATCGGCAATGGCCGGTAGATCCCACCGTCGGCAACCATCCGATTGCGGGCTACCACCACATGGGCACCACCCGCATGAGTGCGGACCCGGCCAGCGGCGTGGTCAACGCCGACTGCCAGGTGTTCGGTTACGATAATCTTTTTATCGCAGGCAGTTCCGTATTCAGCACCAGCGGTTGGGCCAATCCTACCCTGACCATCGCCGCCCTGTCGCTGCGGCTTGCTGACCATCTCGACGCTCGGTGCCGCGCCGGAGCCCTGCACGTCACTGATTAATAAAGATCCTGATGCACCAAAGAAAAACCCCGCGGCATTGCTACCGCGGGGTCAAGTGACATGACATTTAAACAGTCGATGGGGCTTCCATCAAATCATCAAATAAACCTTCTGAAGCCGACGAAGCCCATTCCCAGCATCAATATCGCGAGAACTGCCATACCATACTGGCTCAAAGCAGGTATCCCTTCGAAAAATACCGTGTTGGTAATCAGGCAACTGTCGCCGCCTTCAGCCGCACTGACTGTGATGTTTTCGCAACCGTTGTCGACTTCTACTGCGTTGTCGTACACCGTCTCGACCACGTGACAGTACGTGTATGGATACTCCGGTACGACCTGTGCGGTGAAGGTGTACGAATCATCACCATGGAAGTTCTTGCACCAGCTGTCCTGCACTTGCCTGAATGTCCCTTCTATGTCTCCACATTGATCGTTGTCATCGAGAATTTCGCCATCACAATAAAGGGTCAGCTCGTAACGAGTGTCTATTTCATCTCCGCCGTTACCCTCCAGGACCCAAAGCTTTTCGATCACCACGTCTACCGCATTGGGCGTGTTGACAATTGCGCAGACAAACCCGCCGCCTACGACATCATCATAATGGCAACCGGATTCATCATCATCCACCAGGCCGATGCCGGTTTCGGTGGCCGAAGCGGTATACGTCGGCGAGTAACCGGTGGGTACGACTTCGGTGATATCGCAATCCAGTTCACCCGGGCTAAACGACTGAACGATGAACACCACGTCCCGATTCTCGTTAATCGCCTGGGTTTGCGTCAGCGGCAAGCCGGTGAAGCAATTGATTTCCACCTCGACATCCATCGGATTGCCATCAGTGAAATGCTTGGTCACGCGGAACTGCGCGGGTTTGACGTAATTTATCGGAATCGAAAGATCATCCGTTGCATCCTCCGCTTCTTCGGAACTGGCCGTTACCTGGTTGTACAGCACACCACTGTCCGGAGTCGGCGAACCGTCCTGCTCCAACTCCTGTTGCGTGACATTGTGCGTGGCGCTGCACTGCATGTTCGCTGCGGGGGCTAATGAGGTGCCGGGACAAGACATATCATCTTCGTCATTAGTATCGCTGAGCGCAATGCCGGTCAGCGTTATGTTGCCGGTGTTGCTTACCAGGTAGTTATACGTCACGGCCCCGGTGCCTGTCACTTCAGTGGTGGCAGAGGTTTTCTCTACTGTCATAGCCGGCAGGTAGTCCATCGGGATATCCAGATCGTCCGTAACGGGTTCGCCAAGTTCGTCGGCTGTTCCGGAAACGATGTTCGTCAGATTTCCTGACTCCGGCGTGGGTGAGCCGTTGGCATCCAGTTCTTGCTGGGTAACCGTGTGCGTTGCTGAACAGCTCATCTGCGCCCCCGGGGCCAGTGTATCTGCCTCGCAGCTTATATCGTCGTTGTCATTGTCATCCGACAGCGCGATATTGGTCAGCGTGACATTACCTGTATTGGTCACCAGGTAGCTATACGTGACAGCACCAGGCGCACTCAAGCCGGTGGTTACTGACGCCTTCTCGATGGTCATAGCCGGAGACTGGATGATGGGAATGCTCAGGTCATCATTGATACCTTTCACGAATTGATCAGCCAAACCCGTCACGAGGTTGTAGAGCACGCCGCTAGCCGCATCGGGTGAGCCATTGGCGTCGATTTCAGCCTGGGTGACCGTGTGCGAGGCGCTGCAATTCATGGTATCAGAGGGCGCCAGCTCGGTGGCCGGGCAGCTCATATCCTCGTTGTCGTTGTCATCCGACAGCGCGATGTTGGTCAGTGTGACATTGCCTGTATTGGTCACGAGGTAGCTGTACAGCACCTCGCCGGGCGCAGTGATCTCGGTGGTACCCGAGGTCTTGTCTATGGTCATGCTCGGGTTTTGTGGCACGGGCACGTCTTCTTCATCGTCGTCCGGCGGGCCTTCATCCGGAACAGCCGTGGCGGTGTTGTGCACCGTGCCGGCATCGATGTCCCCTTGCGCAAGTGTATAGCTGCCCGTGCATTCAACAAAAGCCTGCGGTGCCAGGCTGGGAATGGGGTTGCCACCCGTGCAGGTAATCGTGCTCACCTTTGGATCGGAAACCGCGATATTGTGCAGCGTCACATTGCCGGTGTTGGTGACTGTGAAGGTGTAGTCGATCATATCACCTGGAACCGCGCCTGCCGGATCGCCTTCGTAGCTGCCTGCTTTGACGATCTCAACGGCTGGATTCTGGGGTAAAGTCACAGTTTCATCATCATCAACTGGCACGGTTTCGTCGCTGTCTGCGGTGCCTGTATTGTTGACTTCACCGGCATCGATATCTGCCTGGGTAATTGCGTAGGTGCCGGTACACGGCACCGTGTCGGTAGGATCCAAATTCAATATTGGATTTGCCTCCGGACTACAATCGATGCTGCCACTATTTGGTGGGCCTGTAATCAGCGGATCGGTAACCGCCACGTTACTCAGGCTTATGGCGCCATTGTTCGTTACCGCAAAGGTATAGGTAATGGTTTCACCTACCTCTGCCTCAGTGGGTATGCTGCCGTCGTCGTCCCAGACGCCGGTTTTCACAATGGCGAGACTGCCTTCTGCCGGCAATATCACATTTTCATCGTCAAAGTCAGTCGTGTTGCCGCTGGTGGCCGTTGCCGTATTATCGACCGAGCCATTGTTCACATCGATCTGCGTGACGGTGTATGTGGCTGTGCAGTTGACAAACGCAGCAGGCGCCAGGCTGGGAATGGGATTGCCGCCCGGGCAGGTAATGGTGCCGCTGTTCGGCGCGCCAGTAATCAATGGATCCGTTACTGCAACACTGGTCAGCGTGACATTACCATTGTTGGTTACCTTGATGGTGTAACTGATGGTTTCACCCACTGCTGCTTCTCCCGGGGGGGGATCATCGTCGTTCCAGACACCGGTTTTCAGCACATCCAGAGAGGGTGACTGCACTATGGGGATACTCAGGTCGTCCATGGCCGGCTGTGACTGGGTGGACGTCGCCGTCACGTTGTTCACCAGGTTGCCACTGGCCGGAGTGGGCGAACCGTTGGCGTTGATCTCGGCCTGGGTGACCAGGTGTGAAGCGGTACAGGTAAAGCTGGCCGCCGGCGCCAGGGAAGTACCTGGACAGCTCATGTTGTTCTGGTCGTTGTCGTCCGACAAGGAAATCCCGGTCAATGTGACATTACCGGTATTGGTCACCAGGTAGGAATAGTTAACGGTTCCTGGTGCACTGATCGAGGTCGTGGTTGAAGTCTTGACCACGGTCATGGCCGGGCTTTGCACGGCGGGCACAGTGACCTGATCCTGGTTGGATTGGGTACCAGCCGCGCTGGCTGTTGCTGTATTGGTTACTGAGCCGGCATTGATATCCGCCTGGGTCACATTGTAACTGGCTGAACAGGTAATGCTTTCGCCCGGGTCGAGCACGGCATTGCCATTATTAGGTGCGCCACCGTCGTTGGCCGGACAGGTCACCGTGGCCTTGTTATCGGCTACCGTAACGGGGAAATTCAGCGCCAGGGTGCCGGAATTCGTCACCAGGTAACTGTAGACAATGGTATTTCCCGGGCCGCTGTAATTAGCCGTCGGTGAAGTTTTATCCAGCGTCAGGCCCGCCACTGGTTGCACGATGTTAACCGTGGTGTTGATGACGTTGAAGTCGCACTTGGACACCGCACCCACAGTAGGAAAGGACTGGCCGGCGCCGGTTCCGCACGCCTGGCCGGCATTCTGTGACCAGGTTAACAGCACCTGCAAGTCGGCCTTGCCATTCTGGTCGTTGTCCTGGCAGGTAATGCCGATGTTGCTAAAGTTGCGCGAGGTCGCTGCAACACTGAAAGCCAAATCGCCGCACTGGTCGGCGTCGACATCACCCCAGGGATTGATGGCATTGGGCGTGGCATTGAACGGCGCAGGAACCGAAAATGCGGAACAGGTTGCTCCGCCACCGGATGACAGTCGCGGATCCGTTCCCTGCTGATCACCGATCCACATGATCAGGTCGTTGCGTGAGGAGGTGTTGATGTTGTACTCAACCGTCGCCGTCTGCACCGTAAGCGATTCGCCAAGGGTACACGAGACGGGATTGCCGCTAATTATCACGTTGGAGACTTGGGAAAGACTGATCTCACCCGCCGTGCAGCCTTTGTAGTCACCACCCTGCACATCGGCGCCGCAAACGCCATTGATGCTGGAAATCTGGGACACCAGCGCAGCCTGGGCGACAGGTGAGACTGCGCCAAGCAGCAAGACGAGAACGGGTAATGTGAAAACTGATGTCAATGAAAAGCCCCGGGAATTTCGCATACAAGGCGTGGAATTTGTAAGGACCGAAGACATAAGCTGCACTCCCCAAAATGTTTTAATTTGCTAATAATTATGTAGTTTTTGAATTCGCCTTGAAATCAGACGCTACCAGGTAACCGAAACCCATACACGTTCGACCAGTGTATACACACACCTTTGGAGCTCGATTCTGCTTGGAGCTTGGCCCGCCCCAATTCAAAAACCCAAATCAATACAGCTCTTCTGTCCCTGAAAAATAGCTGAGCATCAGTCTGCTCCGCCAAAAGATCTGTGTCAATTTTTTTTGCTGAAATGGGGTGATTTTTAATCGATGATAAAATCTATGTTATCAATCGATTACAATTTTTAAGTCGGATCAACATGAAATTTGTGGCTGTTCGTCACTCGGGGCGTTTGGTAAAACATTCACTTTTCCGGGCAGCTGGCGGACGTGCTCCCGGCTGGCCAGTAACTATGATGGCGAATAGACAACGCCTGGCTGGCTGCTGGACACGAAGCCGCTTCCACTAAGGAAAAAGCCACCGGATTTCCGGTGGCTCAAATTGCATTATCCTGCCGGCGTTCCTTGGGGGCGCGTGCTACATCTCGAGATGCAAGCGATCCACATAAACTGTATTCAGTTCCAGCTTGCCGGCCACGTGGTTGGTGTCAACTACCCGGATGATGATCGATCCGCTCTGTGCACCGGGTATGGCGAAGGTTTGAACGTTGCTGTTGCTGGTCGAGCTAACAGTAAACACTGCACTCCAACTGCTGCCTCCATTGACTGAGTACTCAAATTTGAATTGATCTCCGTCGCTTGAACCGCTACTCCAGGCATTGGCATGCACCACCACGTTTTTGTTGGAACCGAGGCTAAAATTCCAGCGGTGTTCGAGGTAAGAATAGCGCTTGTTCGGCTTGCCGCCTGATACAACTTCGAGGATGGACTGGAACGCAGCATCGTCACTCTGGGTCGCGCTGTACGTGCCACTAACCGCGCCGGCAACCGCAGTATCGCTACTGGCGACGACTTCGCTCACAGGAGGAGGAGGTGGTGGTGGCGGCGGTGGCGCTGCCATGGTCGCGGCAGTCACGTTGGGCGCGGAGTTGGTCATATTGCCAGCCTGGTCTCGCGCACTGACATTAAATGTATAAGCAGTGCTGGCCGCCAGTCCGGATATCGTGTGGCTGTTAGACGATTTCCAGCCGCTGCTAACGCAACCGGCACCACCGGCAAGGCACTGGAAATTATACTGAACACTGCTGGTTTCGTCCGTGGCTACCATGGCCGTCATCGTGATGTCACTGGAACTGGTAGCGGTGGGCTGGCTGGACCAATTCATTGGATTGGGGTTTGGAGGTACCTGATCCCCCGATCCGACGACCATGCTGCCGTTGATAAAATACTGGCCGATGCTTGCATAGTCGGTGTAGCCGGTGGAAGTTGAGCCAACGCCCTCGCCTGAAATCAGCAAATAGTAGCTGCCGGCACTCACTGTTGCACTTACTGCGGCTGCGGTATCGCTTGAAGGATCGTTTGATGTAACCAGGTTTCCGGCAGCGTTGCGCAATTCAACCTTGATATCGAGATTTGCACCCCGTCGCGTGGTGTCACGGTAAAACGCATCCCAGGCTGGTCTCACGCTCAGGTTGATAGCACCCGTGCCAGCAGAAAAAGTGAATACATCCACATCTGCGGCTGAATTAATAACCCCCTTGTTCTGGGTCAATACATTTTGCGGGTCCAGTTCCGGATTGGAAGAAACCACACTGCCGTTCGCGTCGACCAACAGTGCAGTACCCGAGCTTATGGTGTTGCCATGGTCATCAGGCACAAGTCCCAGCACACCCTGGATGATAGCCACATCATCCTGGGATTGATTGGCGTTGGGGTAGTCACCCTTGCTCCATTCTGTGACATTGTTGTAGTAGCCATTACCCATGATGGGCGCCCAGGAAACCAAGCCGCTGCCGTGTCCAGCGTAATACGTGGTGCCCGTTGTCGTGCCATCGTGTGACAGACCCAGATTGTGGCCAAATTCATGCGCAGAGGCTTCCGCCACGTAGGTTTCTACACCCCCTCCCAGGTTGTTGTAGTAGACCAGAGCAGGTGAATAGTACGTGTGGTAATTCGAAGCGCCGAACACGCCGACGTACGCTACGCCGCCTGCGCCTTTGCTGGGCATATCGGCGCCATTGGCATCGGTATCCCTGGTTACCAGGATTCGCCCGGTGTAGCGATTGAAACTGGCGGGTTCTGCGGTAGTGACATCGATGTTGAACGGCGCCAGGTCTTCTGCAACGCGGTGCCAAATGTCAACAATCCGCTTTCGCTCCGTGTCGTTGAAAGTGGCCGTGACGCCATCCAGATCGTAAGGCACAGCGCTGATGCTGCCAGCGCCCCAGGCAGTTGCTGTAAATACGTGCCCATCGAAGTCGATAAACACGATATTGGGGGCGCCGGGGCGGCTGTGTAATTTAAACGCATCAGCCAATGTGGTTCCCGGCGCTTCGTCGGGCAGCGTGGCGGAAGGTGCCTGCTGTGCCAGCGTGGGGTCCGGGCGCAGCGTATCTTCGAAATACACTCCGCCTGCGTCATCCACCTTCAGGACATCAAGGTCCGTACCCGTGAATTCTATATCCTGCAGCCATTTAAGCGCCTTCGCGCTGGCCTGGGGTGGCAGGCTTTCCAATTTCCGTTTTAGCTGACCCGGGGGCAAATCACTGATTTGTTTCGGTTGACCATGACCAAACTGCTTCGCCGCCAGTCCCTGTGCGGACTGAGCCCACACTGAAGTGCTGCCAACAGTTAATGCCAAAAGCGAAACGGAAATAAAGACGATTGCGACGACGATAAGTCGTGTATTGACTGTGTGCATATCCCTTGCTCCAGCACTTGCCCATGATCAGTGCGTTTCGACAAAGCCTTCGCTTCATCGGTGTTCATCCTTGGAACACTTCACATAGAATCCACTATTTGTGACATAAGTGCAAGATTTTCCACAAGGAACATTTTCCAAAAGGAATGGCCAGAATCAGGCCATACGCGGTTTTCCTTCCAGAGTGGATTCTTTGGCAAAAGCAATAGGGCCTGTGGGCCAGCGAGACACCAAGGGGCGCCTCGAGGGGTCTTCGAATTACCGATTAAAGCGCTGCAAGGTGGTAAAACGGACCCCCACGCACACGGCCGAACCAGCGACTGGACCGGCATATAGCGAAATTTCCGTTTACTCGTTGCGGTTTATCTACTACACTGCATGCGTAACAATCCGTTAATTTGGGGGCCCGCGAAGGACCGAACGGCATTACGTTTGTAACTGACATTTTGACCAGCCACGGTAAGTGTGTGAACCATTAAACCATGGAGGGTTGAAACGGACTCAAGTCGCACTACCACCATTGGCTAAAGTCATGGGGAGTAGTTGGCGATGAGTCGCTCCAGATTTATTAGTACTTTGCTCCGGACCAATATCCTGAGTTCTTTGTTGTTGCTGGTGTTGTCGGGTTTACTCTGCTCTTCACCTGCTTTGGCCGGCAGAAAACCGCCGCCGCCTCCACCGCCGCCTCCTCCTGGTCCGGTAACTCTGAACGACATTCTGAGCAGTTTTGTCGGCTCACACATCAATTCGGGGCCAGAGGGGCGACTTTGCATCCCGCAGGGTGAGGCTACCACTGCCAGTGGTACTTTAGGCTGCGCTTCCGGGCCACCAACGATCCAGATCAACACCTTCGGCATTGGCTCGCTGACAACGAGCAACAAAACTTTGGGTATCTGCAAAAGCTTTAGCGTCATCAATGGTGTTGGCTTCTCTGGTAACCCGGATAATTTCACCGTGACATATACGGGTGATTGCAACAGTGCACAGGGATGCACGGTAAAAATGGGGATGTCTCTCACCGGCAACGTTGCTGCCCTGACTGGCGGAGTTGCAGACCATGCCACTATTACATTTGCTGGACTGTTGACGAATACGGGGAACTCCAACCCGTTTTATGATCCGAGAAACATTTCTATTGATCAATTCGTGATAAATTTCCTGAAACCCACCGGGGCCTCAGCGGCCAGTTGCTTTTGGGGCGTGTCAACAGTTAATGCTTTTCTGACTCAGCCTGTACCTTAGATTTTCGTCTTATACATATAAGGAGACATAAGGGGCGTTCTGCGACGCCCCTTTTTTTTGCGCACATTAAACCTTTACGTAAATTGACTTATTCCGACTGAAAGTTCAGTATGGTGCGCAAGTCACTGAAAACCAGTGACTCGCTGGTGCAAAAAATGCCGGTCAGGGACAGGATGTCGCTGAAATGAATCTGCAGAGGGAGCTGCTGTAAGGGTGGCCACGGCGGTTGCTGTGGTTTCTTCTATCTGTAAGGCGATTTCGCTCGTTGCGAAGTCGAAGGGAGAGAATAATGAACGATGTACAAGCAGGCAAGCCAGGCACATGCGGACTTGCGCGTTACTTTCGGATGAATTCAGTTGTACTGCTTTTGGCGCTTTTGGGGAGCGCCTTCAGCACAGCGGCCCAGGCGGTCGATAACAGTCAGTCTGGCTACCCCGCAGCGGATGCGGGTGACTGGGGCGGCGCAGGTGGCGCGATCCAGGGCCCACCGGATGGCACCTGTGCGAACATGGGCTCAGTAGGAAAAGTCAACCTTGTATCCAGTTTTGGCTTCAATCTTCCTGGCAATGCAACCATCACCGGCGTTACCACGTACACCAAGGCCGGAGAAAACGGGCCCCAGTCGGTCAACATGCAACTGGCGACTAATGCTGCGACTGATCCGCCCACGGCGATTGGTTCCGTCCGCACACTTTCAGTGCTGGGTACCGGCGGCAGTTGCTCGGACACGACCGTAGTAGTCGTGGGAACAACGCTTGCCAGTTGGGGCAACCCGGTCCTGACCCCGGCCATCGTCAATGCCTCCTCCTTTGGCCTGATATTTACTAAGATTCAGACATCATCCATCAAGGTCGATTCAGTTTGTATGCAGATTGACTACACCACCCCCAGCGGGTCTGCTACCCAGACCACCTGTGTCGCCCAAACGCCTTTGCCTTTGCTGGCGCTGGTCAAGGCCGTAAGCAACAATTTTGGCGGTAATAACGCGGCGTCATCCTGGACTCTGTCCGCCAATAACGGCGCTGATCCGGCCACTTCCGGCCCAGGCGGGTTCACCAGCACCAGCGTTAGCGTAGGTACCTATACCCTGAGCGAGACCCCGGCTGCCAACAGCGCGGGCTACACAGCTGGCAACTGGGTTTGCACAGGTACGGGCGGCACGTTCACACCGCCTGACCAGATAGCACTGGTGAGAGGCAACAACGTCAGCTGCACCATCACCAACCAGGATACTGCCCCCGGTCTTACCCTGAACAAAACCGTCAACAACACCAACGGCGGCAATGACCTGCCAGCCAGTTTTGCCTTGCGACTTGCCGGCACTGATGGCACGCATAATGCCGGCGTGAATTACGCCAGTGGTGCGACACCTACCGTTAAGTCCAACGTGCAATACACCGTCACTGAAACGCCCAATTCCGGCTACACGCTGTCCAGCATTTCCTGCACCAACAACATGGGTGGTGCGGTGGTGGGCGGCCTGGGATCGCCGTTTACGCTGAGTGAAGGGCAGAATGTTACCTGCACCTATACCAACGCCGATATCACACCAGCGCTCATCGTGGTCAAATCGGTCAGTGGCGGTGATGCGGTACCCGCTGATTTCGTTCTGCACGTCACCGGAGCTGGCGGTTTGTGTGGGCAAAACGGAACCGCGGATTATGCCAGCGGCGCCTCAGTAGCCCCGGTACAAGCCAACTGTGCCTATACAGTTTCCGAAGATCCGGCTGAAGGCTACACCGATCAAGGTGTCGCTTGTGTCATTACCGGAACAGCAACAGCTGTTAGTCATCCGGTCACGCTGAATGAAGGCCAGTCAGTCACCTGTACTTTGTCCAACCTGTTTGTACCCCCCGGCACGCTGACGGTTATCAAGGAAGTTCAGAATGACGATGGCGGTGACGCACTGCCCAGTGATTTCGTGTTGCACATTACCGGTGATAATGGAGACGCCGGTGATTGCGGCGAGGATGGAACGACCACTTACTATTCGGGTGACAAAATAGACGTGGACGATATTTGCACCTACACGGTATCCGAAGAGGCGCTGGCGGGCTACTCGCAGGTTGGCGGTGTAGTGTGTGTTGATGCAAATGACGGCGATGCACCTGTATCCCACCCGGTGGTAGACCCTACTTCAGACCAGGCCATTGTCTGCACCATTACCAATACCGACGCCGGCGGCATGCTGGCGCTGACCAAGAGCGTAACGAACACAGGCGGTGGTACGGCAGTTGCGGCCGATTGGACGCTTAATGCCCAGGGGCCAACGCCAAAATCCGGTGCCGGTGGCTTTGCCAGCACAAAAGTCAACGTGAGTGATACCTACACACTAACGGAAACCGGTGGTCCGGATGGCTATTCAGCCAGCGCGTGGAATTGCGGTAACGCACAAGGACAGCTCAGCGGCAATGTCCTGACCATTAACAACGGCGACAACATTTCCTGCACCATCACCAACACAGCCATTGCACCCACCCTGGCGCTGACCAAAGTCGTGGTCAACAACAATGAGGGTACATTAACCCCAGGTGATTTCTCGCTCGTTCTCACCGGGGCAGACGGTACCAACAATGCAGGAGTGGGCTATACCAGTGGCGCCACTCCAACCATTAAGGCCGGCGTTAATTACACCGTGTCGGAAACTGCACCGGAAGGTTACGGGCTGACCAGCATCGTCTGTGTGGATACGGACACCCAGGTTAACCTTGGCAGTTCGTTTACCGCCACTCTGGATCAAAACATCAGTTGTACAGTGACCAATGACGATAAGGCCCAGGCTGCCCGTTTCCACGTGACCAAAGACTTCGATGACGACAACCCGCAGTGGGTGAGGGCCTACATCAGTTGCAACACCGGCCTGCCCATCAAGCAGGACCAGTGGGTAAAAGAAGGCAGGGATTTAGTCTTCATAGTGGAATCATTCGAATCCGGTGCGATGGATTGCACTATTTATGAAGATCCAGTACCAGCGGGATATGCCTCCAGTTACTCGGCAGGTGTTGAAGAAGACGGCGTGGCTGGGGGTATTTCCGACGACTCCGCCGGTTGCCATTTTGAGGAAATCGAAGGCGGAACGTTCTATTGTGAAATACTCAACGAGGTGCAGCCGGTCGATGTGACAGTAAACAAGGAATGGATCATCGTCGGTACGGGAGGCGATTTCATCGACCCGGACTACCGGTTGACCTTGTATTGCAACGGTGAAATCGTTGGTGGTGAAAACGAGGACAGCTATTGGTCCTACCTGCTTTACTCTGGCTCCAGCAACGGAACCGCAGACACACCTTACGCGGTAGACGTATACCCGGATTGGGATGGCAGCACGTATTGCTGGGTGGATGAAAACGTTTATGACCAGTCCGTCGAAGTAAGCAGTGATTGCGGAAGCCAGCAATCACCGGGCATTCATATCGGAATTGGCAGTGGTGACAGTTGTACGGTCACCAACACAGTGTTCTATGAAGGAATACCCACACTGAGCCAGTACGGCATGGCCATCCTGGCGTTGTTGATGCTGGGTATGGGCCTGGTCGGGTTCCGGCGTTTCGCTTAGTAAACACGCTCAGGGCATTATTCCCTGCAGCTTTGAGTGACAAGAACCCCGCGGAGTTATAAACCGCGGGGTTTTTTTTGGGGAGAGCTGTGTGTATCAAAATCTTGCTGTACTCGCGGGCTTCCTGCTGAGCTCATGCCGCGCTGGGCAAGGCCGTGGTCAGCAATCCGGCTGGAGCAGTTTCACATTCGAGGTCTGGCTCTATGTTTGAACATGGCGCTGCCTGATTCCACTCCAACCGGGGGATCAGGCAGTGCAGCCGCCACTACCTTCCCGCCACGGCCAGCGCCCTCCTCGCGTAATACGTGAGTATGCCGCTATCTGGAACCCACCATCGCGGTCTCCAGCCTGACCACGCCGTCATGTCGAGGTAGTGAAAGAAGCGATCTGTTCGCGGATGGCTCGACCTGCCGGTCCACGGCTTGTTCGGCCCACAGAAATGAAGAATGTACGCTTGTTGCAACAGCTCCTCGTGATCGGCTTTCCTCAGCGAGCTGTATTTACGGGCGAGGCGCATGTGGGGCAACACGTTCCAATGGCTGTCCAGCCTCCCCCAGCTGTCGCCGAGCACACCATTCATGGCATCCTGGTCGCACAGCTGCACATCCCGGTAATGGGTCTGGAGATATCGGACCAGGCTTTGCGTAACATTGTCCTGTCGCCATCTGGCGATGTTTAGCACGAGCACGCCACTGTTGAAGAGCCCATCGTCTTTCTTCCTCCCCAGCTCTTGCCAGTTCCTGAGCCCCAAAGGGGAACTGACATATGGATTGATCAGGTCCTGCACAGCCAGGATATGATGCGTCCCGGTTTCGGCACGCCAGAGATCGATAAGGTCTCTTTCGACAATCACATCGCAGTCCAGATAGATCGCACGGGGGTATCTCTGGTCCAGCAGTTCCGGGATCAACAGCTTGTAATAAGGGGCTCTGCCCAGGTATCCGCGTGGCAATGACTGCAGAAGAGTTCGGTGCGCTTCGGTTGGTTGAAGCCATTGGACGCTTGCCCGGTCCCCATGGCTCGACAGCATTATCTTGTCCCGATTCGCCGGCGAAACCCCTCCATCGACAATAAAGATCCGCGCACGGTTTGCCGGGCCAAGGTTGGCAATAACCGAGCATATAGCTGCTGCCAGAGGCATGGCGACGCGATCATCTGCCACAAACACAACCACCGGATCACCCGGCGGGGCGGAAACGTTGATGATGACATTTTCGTCAGCCACTTCCTTCACACTTGCCCCGCATCGCTACACGTCTTCATGCAACGCTATTCAAACGCAATACCTGATTTTTGGTCTTTTTTAATCGCTGTTTACTCCTTTTGCCCGAGTCACATAGCCCTTTCCCCCCATCCATTTTGGAGCCCACCAGTTCATGTGCCCAAACAGACGCATGGTTGCAGGGACCAAAAGCACGCGCACAATCGTTGCGTCGAGCAAAACAGCGAGTGCCATCCCGAATCCCACGGCACGAATCAACACCACCTGGGCCAGCGCAAATGCGCCGAACACAGCCACCATGATTGCGGCGGCACCAGTAACCAAACCGGCTGTTTTTTCCAGACCATCGGCCACCGCAAAAATGTTGTCGTGAGTCTGCTCCCAGGACTCTTTGATGCGCGAAAGGATGAGCACTTCGTAGTCCATCGAGAGCCCAAAGAGCATACAAAAAAGCAGTACCGGAAGTGTGGGCTCAAGCGGTCGCGGATCCTGCACAAAAAGATGTCCATCCTGAAAAACCCAAACGAGTGCCCCGAAAGCTCCCGCCATCGACATGAAATTCATGACCACGGCTTTAAGCGGCAATACCACGGATCGCAGCAGCAAAAAAAGCACCACGACCGTTGCCAACACCACGAATCCGACAGCGTATGGCGCCCTTTCGACGAGGAACTCCGTTGCATCGATATCGTTAGCCGTCACCCCGCCAACAAGCATCAAGCCATCTTCCGCAGGCCACTCCTCGCCGAGTTGACGAATGCTACGCACAATCCCGCGGGCCTCTGCGCTTTCCGGCGGCGCTTCGGAAAGCACATTAAACAGCGTCACACGATCACCCGGCTGGCTTTCGACTTTACGCACATGTGGGATCAACGCTATTTTTTCGCTCAATGCTCCCAATGCCTCAGCCCGCGCTGGAGTAGGAATTGACGCCGACTGAAGTTCAATGGCCACGATAAACCGGGTTGCACCCTGATCCGGAAAGTCCCGCTGCAAAAGCTCGTACGCATCACGTGACTCCAGGCCCTGCTCAAGGACGCGCACATCAGTCGTCGCCACGCGCAAGTGCAGAAAAGGAATTCCAAGAATGATCAATATGCTCAACGTAGAGAGCAGGACGAGAACAGGCCTCTGCATCACAAGCACTGTCATGCGGCGCCAAAAGTGATTTTGCCCACCACGCCCCAGCATCGGCACCCGCCCAAGGTGGATTTTTGGCCCAAGCACAGCGAGCAGTGCGGGCAGAAACGTCAGGGCAAAAATTACGGCCAATGCGACGACGATCGCGCCGCCCACTCCCATTGCCACCAGGTAGGATCCCTGGAAAAACAGCAATCCCGACAGCCCCACCACCACAGCGACCCCCGAAAACGCCACGGCGCGCCCGGCAGTCGATAGCGCGCGCACTATAGCCCCGGTGGTCGCATGGCCCAGTGCCAACTCCTCGCGATAACGACTGACGATAAACAAGGAATAATCAATGGCCACGCCCAATCCGATCAAGGAGCACACATTGATGGTGTACTGGGCCATGGGGGTAATGTGGGACAACAGCACAACAATTGCGATCCCGCCGACCACGGCCAGGGACCCAACTCCTACCGGAATCACCGCGGCCACGAGACCGCCAAAAACCAGTAAAAGCACGAGAATCGCAATCGGCAGGGACACGATTTCCGCACGAATCAGATCGTGCTCCAGCGTTCGGTCAAGCTCGTGCATGAAAGGGACTTGCCCGGTGCATGCAATATCGAGACTCGCCGACCGAAGCTGTGTGCGAATGTTTGGGTAGGCACGCATTGCGGCCTGGAAATCGCCGGATAATTCGAGAACTGCAAAAGCCGAACGCGTCTGTGGATTGGTCATGCGCTGCTCGAGCATGGGTATTTGCCCGGTCGGCGCGATTATCGATTTCACACGCCCATCGCCCTGCAGAGGGGCCAGAATTCGCCCCATTTCAGCTTGCACGTCCACAAGGGACATCTGTGAATCGGCCTCTTTGGGCCGGAATATCGCAATCACCGACATCTCGCCCACTTGCCCCACCACGCCAGCGGCAAGGGCTTGCGCCCGTTCGGATTCAAGCCCCTCTATTTTCCCGCTGGTTAGCGACCCTCCGTACCAAAGTGCTCCCAGCGCGGCGACCAGGAAAGTGGCGGACACACTGAGTGTAAAAACGCGGTAGCGGCACACCCATCGACCGAGCGAGGCAAAAACATTGGATTCGGGATTATTCATTAATAAAAAAGGGCTCTGACACCTTTCAGACACCTTTCAGGCAGGGTTTGGCGAAATGGCATGCTTGCGCCTGTGCCATTCAGCCCTGGCGCTGCGGAACCGTAGCCTTCGGATCCCAGCCATGACGTTCGGAGTGCAGTGACTGACACCAGGAATAGAGCGCATCGTACATCGTCATCCCGGCTTTCAGCATCTCGTGATCGTTCGGAATATTTTTTGAAAGTCCCAGGGTGATTGCGAGCAGTCCAGGTGCCTGTGCTGAGTCTTCCAGCGTGTCCGTATCAGCCGCCCTTACAATGACCGCTAAGCGCGCGAGCGCCGGATCGGTGAGGGAGTACTTGCTCAGGAACTTGTCGAAGCTGCACTTCGGCCCTTCATGCGTCAGTTCCACTCCAGCTATGTCATACGGGATTGCATCCTGGGCCTTGGCCACTTTCAGTACATCGTCTGTCGGCACGTAAAGAAACTCAGCCTTGGGATCAATGAATCTCTGGATAAGCCACGGGCAAGCTATCCGATCGATCTTTGGCCGTTCCCGGGTGACCCACTTCATGCCGGGAATTCCTTCGCGATGCGTTCGGCCCGATCGAAGCGTTGATTCACCTGATCCCAGGGAACGTTTTGAAAGAAGGCGTCAATGTACTTGGCGGCATCCGCGCCGTAATCCATTTGATAGGCATGCTCGTACATATCCATCATGAGTAGCGGGAGCGTTTGGGCTGGAGTCTGCGCATGATTCGAAGCCCCTGAGATCGTAAGACTGTGGTCACGAAGATCATAGCCGAGCGTTACCCACCCGCTCCCGCCGGCAAGTCCCATGCCGGTCAGTCGAAACAGCTCTTCCCACCGGGCCGCGCTGCCGAATGCATCGGATAATCGCTGGGGTACCTGGCCCGATGGCTTTCCGTCGCCACCGAGATTTCCAAAATAAAGCTCATGCAGGACCATGGAATTGTGGAAAAGCAGTTCGCGCTCCTTGAGCGCAATGGCCAGAAATGGTGGCGAGTCCTTCGTCAGCTGGCCGATCTCGGTTCGAACTTTATTCAGATTCTTGACTGCGCCCGAGTAATTTTTTTCATGATGGGAGACGATCAGCTTTTCGGAAATTCCATTTAACTTCCCGGGGTCAAATGGGAGTGGCCTGGGCTCGAGCAGGCTAGCCTCTCCTTCGGTCGTGCCCTCCGCGGCAACCGCCGATTTAATGGATAGGCCGCTCACAAGCGCAGCACCGGTGAAAGCCGCAGCGTGAAGCATTTGTCGTCTGTTCATTGGATTCATAAAGCACTCCTGTTTGCTAAAATTGTTGCGCTGCAGCCTATAAACAGGCAGTCAGGGCATGTGCAGCCAGTCCATGTCCTCGGGGTGAATTTTCTTTGCCTGCTGCCGAGTGAAATGCTGCGGATTGGAGACTGGTCGCCCCACTGCAATCGGGCGCACTTCACCGTCTCCAAACAGGTCAGCATAGTCGCCGTACAAGCCATCGCAAATTGCCTGTACGTCGCATGACGCACAGGCCGCACCGTGACGATAACCCGTATACTCCTGCGCCCGCATTTGCGCGTCATCCTGGTACAGTTCGTCACGGGATTTACTATTAGGCCGCGCTGCCCACTGCCGCTCCAGCGCTTGCTTGACTTCATGTAATTTGTCGCCAACGCGGGGCATCTGCACCACCATGCGGCGCAGCGGAGCCCGCAACGCGCCCAGAGGAAGCCTGGTACCCAGGCCGAAGGGCGGCGTGAGCGGCGCGTTACGCATGCGCTGCGCAGGCAGGTCCGTCCACGACCAGCTGGCGAAATCGTTTTCGTGCAAGTCGTACGGGATTTGCTTGAAGTCGTATACCGTCTGCCGGTGGCGTTCGGCGACCACGCACAGGGGCAAGTAGCGAACGTTAGCTTCTACTCCCGCCTCAGCCAGCACATCGAGAGCTTCGTTGAGAGGTGCGCTGACCTCCGCGTAACGTGGCACATTCCGGGTGCTGCGTTTGCCTGTTTCCTGGTCGTTGAACGGATTGAAACCGAGGAAGTTCACCACCTCAGCACCTGTGCTGATGGCAAGATGCGCGATATCGACCACCTGGTCCAACACCGGCTTGGATAGCACCGTGTTGAAGCGAAATGGTATGCCTTCCTCTTGCAGGTTACGCAAGGCCTTCATTTGCCGCACGTGGGCGCCCTGCTGTCCGACAATTTCGTCGTAGACGGTCCCCAAGCCCTGGATGCTGAGCAGGAAATCGCGCAATCCGGATTTGCGGAAGCGGGCAGTGGCTGCACGATTGGACAGCACCTGCGCATTGCTGATGATGGTTGGTGACAGGCCGATCTGCGCACAGTAGCCAACGAGCTCGTAGATTTCGGGATAAAGGGTGGGTTCTCCACCTTGAATGTCGACTGAGTTGTTGCCGTAGTAGTCGACCAGTGTGCTGCAGATCGTCTTCATTTTTTCGAGGCTTATGAAGGCGTGCTCAGGATGGTTCTCGTTTTGTATGCGGTCGAGGAAATAGCAGAAGTGGCAGCGCAGGTTGCAGGTTTGCCCCAGCCACAGCACGCCACGACGCGTGATTTTTCGCGCCATGCTGGTGACGTACACGGGTTTTTCAGCCGCGTTTTGCGTGGAGGCCACAGCCAGCGCCTGGTCCAAAACTGATGATGTAACGACGGTCACGACGCCTCCAGGGGGCTCACAATCTGTGGCTTAGTAGTTTTGCGCCTGAGGCGATGCAGCAACCGTATAACCACGATGCGTAGGCAGTCAAGTGATGACGCGAGAATAGCCTCGCCGAGGCGGGCCAGCCCGAAGCTGATGTCGCCTTTGCTGAGTCCAACCCGGGCGAACAACATCGCCCGGCAGGCACGAATGCGGCGTTGATCGCGTTGGGCGACTGGAGTGTCGGCAAACAATCGCTCATGTACACCCCGTTCCTCGGCATACCACTGGCGATGTCGCGTCACGAGCCCGCCGGGCACGGTGTGTTCGACCAGCGGCGAGGGATCATGTGCTAGTCGTCCGCCCGCAACGATAAGGCGAACATACCAGTCCAGGTCGTGAACGATGGCCAGCGTCTCATCAAATGGACCAAAACGCTCAAGCGCCGAGCGGCGACAGGCGACCAGCGAGAGGGTGTGCAAAGGACATTCAGCGAGCATATGAACGAGCGGATTTGCATAGTTGAACACCGGCTGCAGGTACGGCTGCCTGATCTGTCCGGCACCATCTATTTCAACATGCCCAGTGGAGCAAAGCAGGATGTCCGGATGCGCGTCGAATTGAGCCACCTGGGTCTCAAGATAGGATGGGTGCCAGGCGTCGTCATCATCAAGGAAAGCCACTATTTCACCGCGCGCCTGCTTCACTCCGCGGTTGCGCGCGGCAGCAGCGCCGCTCTGCGCATTTAGCTCAAGCAAAACGATGTGCTGATGGTCGATGCGCAACCAGCTGGCTGTACCGTCGATCGACGCATCGTCTACCACGATGACCTCGAAGTCACGGTAACGCTGCGAATTGACGCTCGCCAGCGCCCGGGCGAGCAGTTTGCGACGGTTGTGCGTTGCCACCAGCACTGAAACTCTGGGCGAAACTCCCGGCGTCATGGTGCAACTTCAGAGTGATTTTTTGGCGCTTTATCCGAGGCCCCTGCAAGACGTATTTTGTCGGCAATGAAGCCGGCCAGGTTGGCCGCTTCCCACAATGCGAGCAAGGCGATAATCGCCGCGCCGCGGAGCAGCCCGCGCTGACGCAATTCCGGTAACAGCAACACCGGAAGCCGCAGATGAAAGCGTGCGCTCTCTCGCAGCCCCAGGTTTGCGCCCGATTGGTGGAATTTCGAGGCGCCCCTTCCATAAGCAAAGAACTTGCGTACGAATCCTGCGAAATCGAGTTCCGGGTCGTGTTCCACGATGGCGGCCGGAACTCTGCCCAGCGCAAATCCCGCTGCAGCCCAGCGGCGGCACAGCTCACGGTCCTCCGCCGTGCGGAATGCTTCGTTGAACCCTCCGAGTTGGCGCAGCGCCTCCGTGGGGAACGCCAGGTTATTCGATGGCAGCAGGCGTTCGCGATGCACCAGATCGCGGTCGTGGCGCGAAAGGAGGTTGAGCACGAGCTGGGCGGCGTCGGCGTAAGCATTGCCGGGCAGACCATTTAAAGTCGAACCGCCCACTGCGAGTGGAGGATCAGTAACCACGCCGGAGGCCAGCGTTTTCAGCCAGCCTGGCTGAGGCCGGCAGTCATCGTCCGTGAATGCGATGATTTCTCCGCGTGCCTGCTCGATACCGCGATTGCGCGCGGCGGCCGGACCACAGTTTGCTGTCTTGAACAATCGCAAGCGTAATGGCTCAACAAATGCCGCAACCACCGCACTTACGTCCTGCGTACCACCGTCTGCGACGACTATGGTCTCCGCGTCCGCCGGGAACGCGACAGCAAGGGCTGTAAGACAGGCCGATAAGGGACCGGGGCGCTCAAACGTAGGAATGACGACGGTAATGCGCGTGCCTTCCAAGCTATTTCTCGCTCAATTCCAGCTTGGGAGCGTATTCAGGACCCCGCAAACGATGAAGGGTGCGTGACAGCGCCCAACGCAACCGGAGATTGAGACGATCAGGAAGCGGATGCATCACGGGTGCATTCTCGATCACCGCGCGCGCGATTTCTGGCTTGGCATGCGGACCCACCAGGCGGTACTGCGCAGCAACGAAGGGCCCGGCCATGAATTTATGCCGAAAACGGCGGCTCTCGCGCCGAATATCAGCCTGGGCAGGCTTGCATCCGACACGTTCCGCGAGTGCATCGCAAAATGGCGTGTGTTCGACCAGATGGGGCAAGGCTTTTTTCAGGGCGCCAAAAAAGTGTGCGCGGTAATGTGTCCAATAGTCGATCGATTGCTGCATCTCTTCCCTGCAAGGCAGCTGCACCGCTCCACTTTGCAGCAGCGCGAACCAGCGCGCCTGCAGCTCGGCCAGCGGTGGAATGGCGCCAAAAGCAGGCCGCAGGAAACCGATGAAACCCAGGCTGGCTCCAACATCGGGATTGAATGCATGCAAATATCGCGGCGCGAGGGCAATGAGCGGGTCGAGAAACGCCACGCGCGTCTCGAAGCCCGTGCAAAAAATCACCAGGTCCGGCGCAAATTCGGAACCATCAGCAAACTCGACACACGGACCGTCGAAGCGCGTGATGGCCGGAACGCGT
>JANLTO010000129.1:0-89111 GCA_031362985.1 Lysobacterales bacterium
CATGTAGGTGACCTGACCCCGTTCATTCATATCCTGGATGTGCTGGTAGATCACCCCGCTGGTGCCCTCGCGGGCTTCCTGCAGTTTTTCCACATAGCCCCTGGCGTTGTAGTGGTAACGCACGCCGTGGTCATCGCCCGAAGCATCGAACTGCTGAAATACCCGGCCAAATTGGTCGTAGGTGGTTTCCTCGGGCAACTGCAGAGTGCCTTGGGTTGTGCTGACCAGGCTGGGCCGGCCAAAGCTGTCGTAGCTGTAATCGCGTTGGTGCAAAATGGTGCCGGTGCTGCCCGTGCGATACAGCGCAGTGGTCACCTGACCTTTACCCTTCACACTCGCTGTCGTGCTGGTGTTCCAGGTGGTTAGTTCGCGGTTTTGTACCGTACCATTGCCAGGTGTCAGGCTGCTGGTGCCGCTGAGTTCGCGCCGGTCGTTTACCCGGCCCAACAAGTCGTAATAGAAATCAATGGCCTGATTTTTCCCGTCCAGTTGGCGGGTAAGTTCGCCCAATGGGTTATAGACATACTGCCAGTTACCCTTGTCCGGATCGTTCAAAGTGATTTTACGGCCCGCAAGATCATAGGTCGTGGTGGTTATCACTGAGTCGGCACCGGTGACGCTGGTGATGTTGCCTACCGCGTCATAGACATAACTGACTCGGCCGCAGGCATTGTCGTAGACCGACAGGAGCTCACCCTGGGCATTGCGCAACTCCAACTGAATCTGACTGAGCCCGTTGGTAATTTCCACCTGCCTGGCCGCGCCAGCGATGCTGCAGGCACTGGCAGCCTGGTCGTAATCATAGGTCATGTCATTGCCATCGGCTGCCAGGACAGAATCCAACCGGCCAACGGCGTCGTAGGCGGTTTGATTCCAGTAGCGGGTGCTGCCGGAATTATAGGGTTCCGATACCCGTTCGGCCCGGCCCAACGCATCGTAGTAGTGGTCCACGTACACCATGACACCCGCAAAACCCTGGGTGGCAGTGCGTACTTCACGACCCAGGCGATCGAAACAACGATATTGGTTCGGCTGGCCACCGCCGGTGGTCAGTGTATAGAAGGCAGTATCGCCGCTGGGGCAATTACTGTTGCTGGAGCTGCTTTGGATGGTTTTGCTCCAAGCCCCTGTCACCGTATAGGAAATGAACGGGCGGCCCATGTAGTCAGCGGCGGCAGTGGTTCGTACTCCGTCGATGTTGTCGACCGCCAATGCATTGCCAAAAGCGTCCCAGGTCACCACTTTTTGGGTTATCTGGTTGTAGGCATTTTTGGTCTCGATAACAAATCGGCCGAGCGGATCATAGGTGGTGTAGCTGGCGCGAGCCGTCACTCCGCTGGCGCTGACCGTGGCTTGAATGCGATTACCAAAACTGTCCAGCAGGTAGTCAGTGGTTACTTTGTATTTGAGTGTTGCGTCGTCCGGTTCAATGATTTCCTGATTCAGAATACCGGTCCCGGTGTGGTAGGCAAAGCTGGACTTGCGCGTAATCGACGAGAGCCCACTGCGGGCGTGCGTGACCGTGCTTGAGCTCAATCGGCCCAGCCACCATTTGACCGTATCCGCCGCCGCATAGGTGTGGTTGCTGGTCTGGGTGGAGAATGCGCTTGTGCCATCGGTTGCGTAGGTATTGATTGCCGCACTGGTCAGGTCGCCATAATTGCTGTAGCCATTGGTGGTAAGCACTTTGCGGTTGAAGGCGCCCGTCAGCGTATAGGCCCGTTCCAGGCTGGTGGCAATATGCGGAAACCAAGTGCGCTTTGAGGCGACGGTTTCGAGCTTGCCCCAACCGTTGATGGCATAACTCAGCAAGGTGCCACTTGGCAAACTTGCGGCAGCGGTGGACGCAGTGACGGCACTCCAGGCCACCGGGGTGCTGGCCGAAGAATTGCTCATGGTATTGAACTTCTGGCTACTACTGGCCAGTGCCTTGGTGGTATCTGCCGGCAGGCCAGTGAAGGGGAAGTCTTGCCGGTAGCGCGTGTTGCTGCGAATGCCCGATTGCGGATCGTAGGAAATCACTTCTCCAAAGCCGAGGAAGCCCCGCCCGCCACCTTGCATTTTGGCGCCTACGTAATGGTATTCCACCTGGCTGGTAGCGGAGGCACTGCCAAACACGGGTGCGCTACTGGCCGCCTGGCTGACCACATAGATGGGCGCAATCAAGTCGTACACGACCGGATGTCTACCCCAGACAGGGTCACCCCAATCGGCGCTTTTCGAGTCGCGCATACGCGAATAGACGGTGGTGTCGGTAAGGGGTTTGTAGGTCAGAGTCGTTTGTGCGCCAAAACCATCGGTAATGCTGCTGATGACGTTGACCGCGTTGCTGGTGGCGCCGCCCGCAGCATTGACACCCAGGTAGACTTTGGTGGTGCTCGATTGCACGACACCCAGGCTGCTCAGGTCCACAAACAGATTGTCGAGCATGCCGTCACCGTTGACATCCACAAAAATGCTGCTGTCCTGCTCAGAGGATTTGCCGTAGATCGCTCCCGTTACCGCGGCAGCGTCAAATGCCAGGCCATAGAAGTTTTCATGAACCACCCATTTTGCAGAAGCATTGTCGAGCAAATTGGGATAAATGAACTCAGGCAGGCCATCGCCAGTGAGATCTTCGAAGCGACCCAAATTGCTTTGCCAGGAAGTGGTGCCGTCAAAACTGGCTATCGCGGTCTGGCTGGGTAGGAATCCCTTGCCGGAATTAATCCTGAAGTTCCAGTCATAGAACGGGTCCTGCCAGGCAAAATCCCCTAGTCCATCGGCATTGATGTCCACCGCCTGGACCCTGCCCGCCATCGGTAGCGTGGAAGCATAGGGATCACAAGCGGCATCGACGAAACAATCATCGCCCATTGCCACGAGCACAGGCGTTCGGAAAGCGTTGGCGCCGTCTGACACAAGTACGACGTAAAAACTTGCCCAGGCATACGACTCACCGCTCAGTGGGGCCACTTGCCCGGCTGTGGTGTCACCACCGAAGATAAACTGGGTCTGTGCACCGGATTGAAGAGCTTCGGGGCTTAGCAGATTTGGGGTGCAGCCGACGCCACATTGCACGTAGCGCTGGCTCAGGCGCACCAGCAAATCAACCGCGCCATCGCCGTTGTAATCGAACACTCGAGCGAGCGCCGCGCTGGTGCCGTTGGGATTATCGAAATGCGGTGACTCGGTGTCGATAGAATAGCCGTCAGTCGTCGATTCAGCGGGGAACAAATTGAGTGTGGATACATCGATGGACAGTACCACGGGCGCGGCAAAACCCACGCTGCCCGGGTTGGCTGGTGAGAAAATGTTGCGCAGGAATACCAGTTCCTTATCCGACGTGCCTACTGCCCGTTGTGTTACCAGATCGCTCAGACCGTCTCCATCGAAATCCATGATGCGCACCTGGGGAGGATCGGTCAGACCACAACAACCGGCCGCAATGGAAACCGCCGACCCGAAGCCGGAGCCGTCGGAAAGCAGCGCTTTCCAGTCGCTGGAGGTCGGGTAGATGACGTCCTGGAAACCATCGGCGTTCAGGTCTATGGGATACAGTGTCACCGGACTGGTGGCCACACCGTTGTTCGGTATGACTTTGGCTGTACCAGCGGTCGCAAAACCGCCCGTGGACAAGGCCAGCGCAACGCGGAATTGGAAGGTGCTGCCGGCCTTCTCGGTTAACAGCAGGTCAGGGCGGCCATCGCCATTCACATCGGCCATGGCCAGGCCGGCGTGTTGACTGTTAAACACGGAGCCAACCGTAATGCCGGACGTGTTGAAGGCATGTCCACTAAACTGCCAGGCGAAGGTCGTGGGCGCGAAACAATAGGTCTTGTTGGCATCATTGCATTCCGTGACCGACGTCAGCGCAGAGCGCCCGTATCCATCCATGGTCGCGTTGTAGCCCAGGTGGTAAGAGCGCAGATTCAGCAGCGTACTGCCAGCACTCACTCGTGATTTGGAGTCCACCCGCTTGAGCAAACGGCTTTGCATGACTTGAGCGCCTGCCACTGCAGCTACAGTGGTATCCAAGCGATTCACATCATAGACAAAGTCGATTTGGGAATAGGGTGCTGTTGCAGCTGCGGTATTGCCGGTGTAGTCGATGCGGGTGAGCACGAATTCCACCGGCGCGCCGGCGGCGCCCGTAAATTCACTGTAGACATAGTTCATGTAGTTACCGGCCGAGTCGGTAACCTTACTCTGTGCCCAGGTCAACACCGTTGTGGTATCCGTGGTGGTTCGCGCCTCGATGCGCGAATCGACAGTTGCGCCGTAGAGGCTAACTGAACCATCCTTGCGCCAAACCGTGAAGGATTGCGGCCCGGTTCCAGCGGTACCCGAAGAGACGATTTTGCTGATGCCGTCGATTTCGGTGCGATATTCCGCACCGTTCGCACCATAGGTTCCGGCAACCAGCATCAGGCGCTGCCCGTCCAGGCAAAAGCGGTCAGTGCTGGTGAGTGAAACCCCACGCGCCGCAGTGGGGCCGTCCTGCTCGAAGGTTTGACCGCAGCGGTTGATGGCCGAGAGCCCACCCAGCGACCAACCCACACCCAGCAGACCATTGCCGCCCTGGCTGGAATAATTGAGACTGTTTTCCGGCGCCATACCACCCGACCCGGGCGCGGTAAGTATGGGAATGCTGTAGGTGGCATTCCCGGATTCGTCCACACGAAAAGCACCGGCCGTTGCACCCACCCTGGAAGAGGCGGCATCCGGGGTCGTGCTGGGCGCACTGGCCGGTAAGGGCGCTGTTTCGGGATTCGCCGGTGCAATCACACTGGTGACGGTGAACGCATTGGAAGTTGCCATCAGGGCCGAAGAAGAAGTACTGCCCATGTGCAGCTCGAATACATAAGTACCTGCGGCGGAGAGCGTAGTGACCACGTTTTCCATGGCGGGTGCAGTCGAGACCGCTACCAGGGTACGCACGCCGGTGGTCTGGTTATAGGCCCAGGCGCTGGCGCTGGGGAAAGCGCCATCGGTAAACCAGGTGAGGGTTGTGGCGCAACTGGGAGCTGCAGTGCTGATCTGACAGGAATTTCCCCCAGCTAACTTGATGCGATGGAAGTTGGCCGCCTTGGCGAGTGTGGCCGGGGTGCCGGATGTGCCGAGGCTGAGACTCCCGCCGACTGCATCGTTGGAGTTCGCCGCGCCACCCTGCAGGGTGAAGCTCACCCAATAGCGCCCGACTTCCGCCGAGTCGAAGTAGCGTCGGCCGTTGCGTGTGCTGGCGGTGTAGGTATCTGGATCGCAGGTGGAGTAGACCGCCACAGGCAGCGTTGCCTGATCCAAATCCGGTCGATAACCACCTGGCACATGATAGAAACACAGGTCGGTGGTGGTGCTTACAGGCGCCGGTTGTGGGCTCGATCGGTGCGCCTGGATCCAGGTCGGGTCGCCGTTGTTGTCGTAAAAAATGGCTTGAATAGTTTCGTTTGTTGAGCCGACATTATCCACCACGAAACTGCTTGCGGTGGTATTGCCCCACAAACCCGACAGATAGGAGATATCGGTCGGTAAGCTGGTGGAGGTGCCGACCAGCAGGCTGATGTTGTCGGTATCTGCGATGAGCGACTGTTTCTTGAAATCTGCACTCCAGCTGATACTTGCGTCAGTCTTCGTTGCACCAAAGGTCACCGTCGCCGTGCCTACATTGGTGCTCACCCCACTGCGCCGGATAGTGATTGCGCCGACGTAGGTGTTATTGGTCGCGTGCTTGACCAGACTCATGGTCGCCACTACCGGGCGATATTGGGAATACTCACTTATCAAGGGCGGACAGGTGCCGTTGGGGCCACCGCAATAGGTGACCAGCTTCTTGGCTTCGTAGGTGTACCAAATAATGTACAGGTCATAGGCATTGGTGGGGTTTTGCGTCAGCGCCAGTCGATTGGCCCAGTAGATGCTCCAGCCCTGGCCGTTCTTGGCGGGGTTTTGCCAGTGACCGGGTTGCAGTTCGTCCGGGCCACCAACAACTGCCGCCTGCGTCATTGGTGTGGCGCTTGGACCGGCCTGCAGATAAGGGGCCCAGATGTCCTCGGACACCGTCACCTGGGTGCTATTGGATTTCGCGCTGCAGACCGGCAATTGCTCAGCTAAGCGTCGGCAGGCTTCAAGGCGAAACGTGTAGGCACCGGGTTCGCCGCGAAAAACGTCAAGCGTCTGCCCATCCACGTAGGAAATCCGCTCAACCCCCTGAAACGATTCCCGCAGCCGGTAGATGTCCACCACATCAGATGCGTTAGGCTTCCATTCCAGGCGGAAATTGCCGTCTGCAGTGGGTTGATTGGCAGGCGAAGTCCAGCTGGGTTTCCCCGGCGCGGTGGGACTGGACTGTGCCCACAGGAGCAGGGGCGACAGCGTCATCAGAATGAAAACTAGCGGGAAAACGACCGGTCGGAGTGCGGGGTGTAATGTGTTCATTGCTTTTCTCTTGGCCAAAGTTTTCTTCCGGAGCAACCACTGTGCGTGGGCGCAACTTCGGAATTCAGGGTTCAAAATTCCACGCCGTTCAGCTTGTCGGCTGATACAGAAAAAATGTGGTAATTAATCCAAAACTTAGGAACTGCTGACCCGAACGCGTCGGGAACAAATAGGTCTGTGGTTCAGGTTATGGAATTCGTCTTCGGTTTGCGTACCGAACGTGTATTTTCACTTCTAACGGAACAATAACATTTACTCTCGTAAGTGTCACTATCTAACCTATGTAATGGCTCAGAACCAGCCAGGCGCGGTCAGCGAGGTCAGTCCCCGAGGGGAACCGGTAGCAATTGGAAGTAAGGGGCCTGGACCCGATTTCAGCTTCCGAAGGATCGCATACAAACCGCAATCAGCGACCCGGAAAAAATGCCCAAACCTATCACCAGCAGGCCGTTGAGCGACAAGGCTAGGCTGAAATCCAGGGGCGCATTGACCGGTTCCTCGGTCTCCGGGTCGTCAAAATACATGAGCTTGACCACCCGCAGGTAGTAGAAAGCCCCGACAACTGAGAAAACTACTGCTACAACAGCCAGCCACAACATACCGGCCTGCAGCGCCGCCTGTATTACCAGCCACTTGGCGAAAAATCCGACAAAAACCGGCACGCCCGCCATCGAGAACATGACCATGGCCATGACTGCGGCATACCAGTTGTTACGCTGATTCAGTCCCTTAAAATCATCCAGATGTTCTGCCTCAATACCTCGTGAGGACAACAGGATAACTGCTGCAAACGCCGCAGCCGTCATCAGGGAATACACGATAACGTAGTACATGGCAGCACCATAGCCTGCGCCATTTCCGGGCATGAAACCGAGCAAGATGAAACCCATGTGGGAAATGGTCGAGTAGGCCAGCATCCGCTTGATATTGGTCTGGGCAATGGCGGCAACATTTCCCAGCACGATCGAGAGCACGGAGAGCACCGCCAGCATTTGCTGCCAGTCGGCGTGCAATTCACCCAAGCCGGTTTGCAGCAGTCGAAAAGCCATCGCGAAGGCAGCCATTTTGGGCACTGCAGCAATGAACAGTGTTACTCCGGCCGGCGCGCCCTCGTAGACATCCGGAATCCACATGTGAAAAGGTACTACGCCGAGTTTGAACGCCAGGCCTACCACCAGGAAGGCGAGCCCGACCATGAGGATCAGGTCATCACGGCTGCCACTGCTCACTGCTGCACCAATGGCGTCCAGGCCGAGACTGCCGGTTGCCCCGTAAATCATGGACATGCCGTAGAGCAACATTCCTGATGCCATCGCTCCGAGGACAAAATACTTCATGGCCGCTTCCGAGCCCCGGCTGGAATCCCGGTCGTAAGCTACCAGCGCATACGTGGAGAGCGAGGTCAATTCCAGCCCAAGGTAAATCATAACCAGGCTATTCGCCGAAATGAGCAACATAATGCCGAGCAGCGCAAACAGGGAAAGCGTATAAAAATCGGCACGAAACATGTTGAACTGGCGCAGGTAGGATTTCGCGTAAATGAACACCAGCGCCACGGTGAAATAGGAAAACAGCTTCAATACATCACCCATGGGGTCACGCAAAAAACTACCGCCGAAGGTAGTTGCGATTCCACCACCGTCGTGAACGTATTCTCCGCGCAAAGTAATGAAACCGGCAAAAATTACCGTGACCATTGCCAGCAACTGGATGATTCCACGCCTTTCTTCGCGCAAGAAAAGGTCAACCAGCAGGATGACGCAGGCCATGCCAAACACCCATATTTCCGGTGCGGCCAGCAAGATATTCGACAGGTTCATTTCACACAGGTCCTCACATGCCCGAGGTCGCTATGACTGCAGCTGGAAGCTTGGATTGTTGCATCTGAGTCAACAGGTTTTCCACCGAAGCATGCATCAGGTCTACCAAGGGCTGGGGCCACAACCCCACCACGATCACTGCGACCGCAAGGCTGCCCAGTACCAGTGCTTCGCGCCGGCTTAAGTCTTTCAAAGCTGCTACTTCTTTGCTTTTCACTGAACCAAATATCACTCGCTTGACCAGCCACAAGCTATAGGCTGCCCCAAGGATAAGGGTCAAAGCGGCGAGGAAGGCATACCAGAAATTGGCGCTGAAGGCAGCCAGGATAACCATGAATTCACCGACAAACCCACTGGTACCAGGCAACCCGGAATTTGCCATGAAGAAGAGCACGGCAAAAGTGGCAAACCAGGGCATCGAATCCGCGACACCGCCGTAATCCCGAATCATGCGGCTGTGCAGGCGCTCGTACAACACTCCAACACAGAGGAACAAGGCGCCGGAAACAAAACCGTGGGAGATCATTTGCACCATGGCCCCTTCCACACCCAACGCAGCAGCGCTCCCGCCCTGTCCGTGGCGGAAAATTGCAAAGGCGATGAACAAGCCCAAAGTTACGAATCCCATGTGGGAAATGGATGAATAAGCAATCAGTTTTTTCATGTCCTGCTGAACCAGTGCGACAAAGCCGATATACACCACGGCAATCAGAGACAGCAGGATAATCAGCCAATCGAGCGAACTGCTTGCATCAGGAGTTATTGGCAAACTGAAACGGATGAACCCGTATCCGCCGATTTTCAGCATGATGGCAGCCAGGATCACCGAACCACCGGTTGGCGCTTCCACGTGGGCATCTGGCAACCATGTATGCACGGGCCACATGGGAATTTTCACTGAAAATGCCGCAAGGAAGCCCACGAACAACCAGGTCTGAGCCGTCATTCCCAAAGGCAGATCCTGCCATTGCAGAATCGACCAGGTCCCGGACTGGATGTACAGGTAAATCAACCCCACCAGCATGAACACCGAACCCAGGAACGTGTAGAGGAAAAACTTGATCGTGGCGTAAACCCGGCGCGGCCCGCCCCACATACCAATCACCAGGAACATCGGGATCAGCATGGCTTCGAAGAAAACGTAGAACAAAAAACCATCCAGCGCGGAAAACACGCCAACCATGAGGCCTTCCATTACCAGGAAAGAGGCCATGTACTGGTGCACGCGGATGCGAATGACATCCCATCCGGCAATAACCACCACCAAGCCGAAGAACGTCGTCAGCAGGATGAGCGGAACTGAAAAGCCATCCACACCAAGGAAATAGTTGATCCGGAAGGACTCTATCCATGCCTGGCTCTCGAGGAACTGCATATCGGCTGTACTGCGATCAAAGTCTGTGAACAGCGAAATGCTCAAGACGAAAGTCAGCAGAGCAACTGCCAGCGCAAGCACTCGAGCCTGGGGCGCTCTGCGCTCTCCCAAGGCTGCAGTTAGCATACCGCCCGCTATAGGTATCCAGATCAGCAAGCTCAGCATGGGCCAGGTGGATTCCATGTCAACTCCACACCTTCATCAATATACAACCCAAATCGCGAGTAGGCTGATCAGGCCTATGATCATGGCGAAGGCATACTGAAACAGGTAACCGGATTGCCACAATCGTATGCGACCTGCAATTGCTACCACCAACCGGGCCGGACCATTCACCATGATGCCGTCAATCAGCCCGGCATCGGCTTTTTCCCACAGGGTCTTGCCAATCCAGACAGCCTGCCGGACAAATACAACCTGATACAACTCATCAATGTAGTACTTGTTTTGCACAAACCGGTACAAGCCGGGCAGGCGGTGCTGCAAGGCATCAGCCACCGAGGGCCTGAACAGGTAAATAAACGTCGCCAGCGCAAATCCCGCAATCATCAACCAGAAGGGCGCGGCGCCCAGCGCATGAATCGCCATTGCCGATGCGCCGTGAAAATGCTGGCCGAGGTCTGACACCACATCGTTTTTGGCGTGCACTGTAATCGAGTCATTCAACCAACCGCCAAACAGAATGGGCTGGATGGTCAGGTAGCCAATGATGACGGAGGGAATGGCAAGCAGGATAAGGGGCGCTGTTACCACCCACGGCGACTCGTGCGCCTCGTGTTGCAACACGCCATCGGGTGGGTGCTCGCCAGCTGAATGTTCCACGCGGTAACGAGGCTTGCCATGAAATGTCAGGTATAACAGGCGAAAGCTGTAGAAAGAAGTCACCAGCACACCCAGCAAGACTGCCCAGTAAGCCACATCACTGCCATATCTGTGCGATTCAGCCACAGCTTCTATCACGGCATCCTTGGAGTAGAAACCTGACAGGAACGGAAAACCAACCAGGGCCAGGGTCCCTACCCACGCGGTTGCCCAGGTAATCGGCATTTTGCGCCGCAAGCCACCCATGAAACGCATGTCCTGCTGGTGATGCAGGGCTATGATTACCGAACCTGCACCGAGGAACAGCAGGGCTTTGAAAAAAGCATGTGTCATCAAGTGAAATATTGCGGCGGAATAAGCCGACACGCCCAGCGCCACGGTCATGTAACCCAGTTGGGACAGCGTGGAATATGCAATCACGCGCTTGATGTCATTTTGCACGATACCGATCAAACCCATGGCCAGCGCGGTGAATGCGCCAACCAGCAGCACAAAACTCAAGGCAGCATCGCTGAATTCAAAAAGTGGCGACATCCGCGCCACCATGAAGATACCGGCAGTAACCATGGTTGCTGCATGAATCAAGGCCGAAATAGGCGTCGGGCCTTCCATCGAATCGGGCAACCACACGTGTAGCGGTGCCTGGGCGGACTTACCCATTGCACCAATGAACAAACACACACAAATCAGGGTAATCAATTGCCATTCCATTCCCGGAATGATGCTGATGGTTCGCGTCGCAATGTCAGGGGCTTTGCTGAATACTTCGGCATAGTCCAGCGAACCCGTGGCAAACAATATGCCGGCAATACCCAGCAGGAAACCAAAATCCCCTACCCGGTTGACAAGGAACGCCTTGAGGCCGGCAAAAACCGCTGACTCCCGGTGGAACCAGAAGCCGATCAGCAGATAGGAAACCAGCCCGACTGCTTCCCATCCAAAAAACAGCTGCAGGAAGTTATTGGACATAACCAGCATGAGCATGGAAAAAGTAAATAGCGCGATATAACTGAAAAACCTCTGGTATCCCGGATCATGGGCCATATACCCAATGGTGTAGACATGCACCATCAAGGAAACAAAAGTCACCACGCACATCATCAGCGAAGTGAGGTGGTCGATCAGGAAACCTACTTCAAAGTGAATCCCACCGGAAACCATCCAGGTGTAAACCGAAATGTTCTGTGAGCCGAGACCATTGAACAGCTGTTGGTAGAGAACCCATGCCGAAAGGCAGAAAGAAACCGCCACGCCCAGTATGGTCACCCAGTGAGCACCTGCTCTGCCCACCTGCTTGCGCATTAGGCCGGCGATCACGGCGGCTGCGAGAGGCAGAAGGGGTATCAGCAGTAATGTAGTTTCGAGGGCCATGTCAGCCTTTCAATTCGTCGAGATCAGTCACGTTGATGGTGCCCCGGTTGCGGAACAAAACCACCAGGATGGCAAGCCCAATTGCTGCTTCGGCAGCGGCAACAGTCAGGATGAAAAACACAAACACCTGCCCATCGAGATTGCCGAGGAACCGCGAAAATGCCACGAAATTCATGTTGACTGCCAACAACATCAATTCGATGCACATCAGCAGGATAATAACGTTCTTGCGATTCAGGAATATGCCAGCAACGCTGAGGCAGAACAGGATTGCACCGAGAGTCAGAAAATGGGCCAATGTCAACATCGCTGCACCTCAACCATCCTGCCTGGGTTCAGATTTCATGCTCACCACGCGGATGCGCTCATCACGCTGCACCATCACCTGCCTGGCAGGGTTCTGGGTCTTCGCACCGCTGCGTTTCCTCAATGTCAACGCGATGGCAGCAATGATGGCAACCAGCAAGATGATTCCGGCTGTCTCAAATGGCAGCAGGTACTGCGTAAAGAGCAACTCTCCCAGAGCCCTGGTATTGCTGTAGCCCTGCGGGTGTGGTGCAGGAATGGGAAAAGCGGAAACGTCGAACCGTCCCCGGGCCCATAACACGACCATCAACTCCGCCGCCATGACCGCAGCGACTGCAATTCCCGCAGGCAGATAACGAATGAACCCCTCACTCAGCGGCGCCAGGTTGATGTCCAGCATCATGACCACGAACAGGAACAGCACCATGACTGCACCCACGTAAACCAGCACCAGCACAATGGCCAGGAATTCCGCTTCCAGCAGCAGCCAGATTGCCGCACAACTGAAGAAAGCCAATACCAGGAACAAGGCTGCATACACAGGATTGCGCACGGTAATGACCATCACACCAGCAGCAGTGAGGATCAGGGCAAAAGTGTAAAAAACAATTTCGATTATTGGCATCTGTCTGCTCCGCCTAGCGGTAAGCCGCATCCTTTCTGCGATTGCTGGCCACGCTTTGTTCATACCGGTCGCCAATCGCCAATAATTGCTCCTTATTCACGATGTTCTCGCCACGATTTTCAAAGTGATACTCAAGGAAATCTGTTTCCACGATGGCATCGACCGGGCAAGACTCTTCGCAGAACCCGCAATAGATGCACTTGAACAAGTCGATTTCGTACTTGGTGGTACGCCGCGTGCCATCCTCCCGTTGAGTAGACTCAATGGTAATGGCCAGGGCGGGGCACACTGCCTCGCACAACTTGCAGGCGATGCACCGTTCCTCGCCGTTGGGGTAACGGCGCAAAGCATGCAATCCACGGAACCGGGCAGATTTTGGTGTCTTCTCTTCAGGGTAACGCAGAGTGAACTTGGGCTTGAAGAAATATTTGAGCGTCACGCCCAGCCCGCTGACCAGTTCCATCAGCATCAGGCTCCTGAAATATCGCGACACCCGCTCCATCATCAGCTCCCTTTCACTACCGTGCCGGCCACAACCAGAACGGCCGCAACCAATACCCAAACAATTGTTATGGGGACAAAGACTTTCCAGCCCAGTCGCATGATCTGGTCATAGCGGTAGCGTGGGAATGTTGCTCTCCACCAGAGGAAGAGAAACATGAAGAATACAGTTTTGGACAAGAACCAGAAAATGCTCCCCTGCCCGAGCAGGGTGTTTTCCAGGCCGGGAATTCCCTGGAATGGTGACAGCCAGCCCCCGGCAAACATGATCGTGGTTAAACCCGAAATCAGGATCATGTTGGCGTATTCGGCCAGGAAGAAAATGGCGAATGCAGCACCTGAATATTCAACGTGGAAGCCTGCCACGATTTCAGATTCACCCTCTGCCACGTCGAAGGGTGCCCGGTTCGTTTCAGCTACCCCGGATATAAGGTAAATGATGAACAAGGGAAATAAGGGCAACCAAAACCAGTCAAAGATTCCGCCTTGTTGGGCCATTACGATTTGGCTCAAATTCAGGGTTCCCGACATGATCAGTACGCCGACCAGGGAAAAGCCCATGGCAATTTCATAAGAAACCATTTGAGCTGCGCAACGCAAACCACCGAGGAATGCATACTTTGAGTTCGATGCCCAGCCGGCAATGATCGGGCCATATACACCCAGCGAAGACATGGCGAGCAAAAAAATCAAGCCAGCATCAATATCGGCCAGGACCATAAACTCATTGAAGGGAATCACTGCCCAGGCGGCGAACGAAGGAGCCAAAGCCAGCACCGGCGCAAGCAGGAACAGGAACTTGTTGGAATTCTGCGGCAGCACAACCTCCTTGAGCAGGAGCTTGAATACATCGGCAAACGGCTGGAACAAACCGTAAGGGCCTATGGTATTGGGCCCCAGCCTCACCTGCATGTAGCCGATCACTTTGCGCTCGAAATAGGTGTAGTAGGCAACCGTCAGGATCAAGGGCACCACGATGGCCAGAATCTTCAGCACCAGAACGAGGACATAGAGCAATGGTTCAAGCAGGGAGTTGCTCATCGCAGCGCCTCCACCCTGACGGGCCCGATGGCCGAACCCAGTTCCCGCGTCGCACAGATTGCGCTGCGCAACCAAGCCGCCCCAGCCGGTACAACAGCGCTAACACGAACTTCCAGGGCAACTGCAGCGCCGCCCTGTGCGACTTTGGCCAACCCACCTTCAACCAGGCCCAGCCGCTGTGCATCTTTCGGGTTCAGTCCAACAAACTGGTTTTGCGCATGCACCGTTTGTTGCAATGCAGGCGTGCGACGGCACAGCCCATCCACCGAATACATGGGGACCTCACCAACGCGGTATAAGCCTGTGCCAGGCTCGCTGTTGGCCAGTGCCAGGCCCGGCCAAGATGGCCCCTGTTCTGCCAAAATAGTGCCTGCAGCGGATTTGAATGCGGCATGCATCTCGGTCTGCAGATCGTTCAGGCTCACCTGGCCAAAGCCTTCCAGCCCCAGTTCATCTCCAAGCCGGCGCAGTATTTTCCAACCCGGGCGCGCTTCGCCCGACACTTTGCCCGCTGGTGTGAATCCAATGCAATCTCCATCGAGATTGAACACGCTGCCTTCAGACTCAGCTATCGGCGCAAGAGGGAAAATCACGTTCGCCACGGCCTTCATGTCTTCTGAAGCAAAAGCGCTCACGGCAATCACGGCAGCAGCAGATTGCAAAGCAGCAACTACCGCCGCAGGGTTGTCCACATCGTACTCAGGCTCAAAATCCCACAGCAGCCAGGTATTGCCCCCCGCCCTGATCATGCCGTGCCTGTCCAGGCCAGGCTGCCTCACCTTTCCTGCCGGGGTGCGGTGCGGCACCGCTCCCGCAATCCATGCGCCTACTGGATTGGCGCCGTGAGGAAGCAGATTCAGGGCGCAGGTGCTGGCCGCAGCGATCCATTCCGCGAGCTGGCGCAACGCCCCGGCGTGGTGGTGACTCATGGCAAACTGCCCAAACAGCACCAATCCCTTGCGGGCAGACAGTAAGCTGGCTGCAATGGCCTCGTGCCTCGCCGCCGGCGCAGATCCACCCAACAACTTGCACAATTCGCCTGGCAACTCTTTTCCGCAGGCTGCCGCCACCGCCATGGCCACGCAGGCCAGTTCGGAGACGAGGAACTGCGGCGCTACAATTATCTTGTTGCTGGTGCCAAAAACGAATTCCCAGTCCAGCGGATTGAGCGAAGAAATCACGGCGCCTTTGAGCCACGCCTTGCGCAAGCGGTGGCCCAATATGGGCGCCTCGTGGCGCGGGTTGCAGCCCACCAAAAGCACTGCGTCCGCCTTTTCCATGTCGGCAATTTTCATGGCAAACTCGGGCGAAGCCGGACGCAACTCATCATCCGAAAAGTCCTGCTCACGCAGACGATGGTCTACATGCGAGCTGCCCAGGCTGCGTACCAGCCTTTGCGCCAGGTAGTACTCCTCAGTCGCAGCCCCAGGAGACATCAGCGCGCATATCGAGCCCGGCTTGCTTTCACTGGCTGAACGCAGAATTCGCGTTGCAACCCCCACCGCTTCGTCCCAGGATACCGTCTGCCACTCATTATCCTTCTTGACCATCGGTTGAGTGATGCGATCCTGCGAATAAAGCCCGGCCTGGCTGTACCGGTCGCGGTCTGATAACCAGGTTTCGTTGGTTGACTCACTATCGCGGGGAACGGAACGTAAAATGCGTCCCATTCTTGCATGGTGGTACAACAGCGAGCCTACGCCATCGTGCACGCCAACAGATGGCATCGCTACCAGTTCCCATGCGCGTGCAGCGAACCGGAAAGGCTTGTTGGTCAATGCTCCCACGGGGCACAGGTCAATGATGTTTCCGGAGAGTTCAGAATTAATGCTGTTCTCAACGCATGTGCCGATTTCCAACCGGTCGCCACGGCCACTACCGCCCATTTCCGTAGTACCTGCAATTTCTTCCAGGAAACGCACGCAACGCGTACAGTGAATGCAACGGGTCATGTCGGTTTGCACCAGGGGACCGGCGTTTTTATCTTTCACCACCCGTTTGCGTTCCGTGAAACGCGAAACTGACCGGCCATAACCCATGGCCAGATCCTGCAACTCACACTCACCGCCCTGGTCGCAGATAGGGCAGTCCAGCGGATGGTTGATCAGGAGGAATTCCATCACGCCATGTTGGGCATCAACAGCGCGGCGCGATTGGGTGAAAATCTTCATGCCATCCATCACGGGAGTGGCACAAGCAGGCATGGGCTTGGGCGATTTTTCAACGTCCACCAGGCACATACGGCAATTGGCGGCGATACTTAATTTTTTGTGATAGCAAAACCTCGGAATGCTGATCCCGGCCTTGTCCGTTGCCTGGATAATCATGGAACCTTTAGGCGCTTGCATGGCTATGCCATCGACCTCGATATTCACCAGATCTGTAGCTGGCATTGCGGCGGGTTTGATTTCAGCGCTCATGCAGCCTTTCCTTGCTGTTCTTCGACCATGGAACGGCCGTGTGCCACAAAGTATTCAAACTCCGGCCAAAAATGTCGCAGCATCCCCTGCACCGGCCATGCCGCAGCTTCACCAAAAGCGCAAATCGTGTGCCCTTCGATCTGTCCGGCAGCAGAACGCAGCAGTTCAAGGTCGCCGGCGCGGCCTTGCCCATCCACGATTCTTTGCAGCATACGGTGCATCCAACCTGTGCCCTCACGGCAAGGCGTGCATTGGCCACAGGACTCCATATGGTAAAAACGCGAGATACGGGTGCAGGCTTTCACCATGCATGTCGTATTGTCCATAACGATTACTGCACCCGATCCCAGCCCGGAACCCGCCTTGCTGATGGCGTCATAATCCATGGTGAGATTCATCATCACGTCAGCGGTCAGAACGGGCATGGAAGAACCACCCGGGATAACGGCCTTGAGTGTTCTGCCTGTACGCACACCGCCTGCCATGGCCAGCAAGTCGGCAAAGGGCGTTCCCAAGGGCACTTCGAAATTACCTGGCTGGTTGACATGCCCCGAAACGGAGAACACCTTGGGTCCGCCGTTATTGGGTTTCCCAATCTTCAAAAACCACCCGGCACCGTTGCGCATGATGTGCGGCACCGATGCAAGGGTCTCGGTGTTGTTGATCGTGGTGGGCTTGCCATACAGGCCAAAGTTAGCGGGGAACGGGGGTTTGAATCTCGGTTGCCCCTTTTTTCCTTCCAGGGACTCCATCAGCGCAGTCTCTTCGCCACAAATATAGGCCCCGGCACCCAATACCGCATGGATGTCCATATCGACACCCGAGCCGAGGATATTTTTTCCCAGCAAGCCGGCCGCATAAGCTTCGGCCAGTGCCTGTTCAAAATGCTCAAATGGCTCGTGGTGGAACTCCCCTCGCAGGTAGTTGTATGCAACGGATGCTCCGATGGCATAACCACCGATCGCCATGCCTTCGATCACGGCATGCGGGTTAAACCGCAGGATGTCACGATCATGGCAAGTGCCAGGTTCTGACTCGTCGGAATTGCACAGCAGGTACTTTTGTACCGGCGCAGAACGTGGCATAAAACTCCACTTCAGCCCGGTCGGAAAGCCCGCGCCGCCACGGCCCCGCAAGGAGGACTCCTTGACCGTCTCGATGATTTTTTCCTGCGGTGTTTTCTCCGCGAGAATCTTGCGCCATGCCTGGTAGCCATCAATGGACAAGTAAGTATCCATCGACCAGGGCCGGTCTGCATGCAGCGTGGTAAATACTACGTTGTGATTTGCCATGTTACTTGCCCACCATCATTCCAGGCCGTCAAGGATGGAGTCGAGTTTGTTCAAGTCCAGGCGCTCGTGATAGTGCCCGTCAACTACCATCATCGGAGCTCCGCAACAGGCGGCCAGGCACTCTTCCTCGCGTACTAAGGTGATTCGTCCATCGCTGGTTGTTTCGCCCATGCGAATTCCCAGTTTCTTCTCGACGTGGGCAACCATGTTTTCGGCGCCATTGAGCCAACAGGAAATATTGGTGCAAATGTTGACTTTGTGCCGCCCGGTTGGCTTAAGGTCGAACATTGAGTAAAAAGACGCAACCTCGTGCGCCCACACAGGAGGCAGATCAAGGTAGCTGGCCACGGCTTCGATCAAATCCGTGCTGAGCCATCCTCCGTTTTGCGTTTGCGCGGCCATCAGGGACTGGATCAAGGCCGAACGCTTCTTTTCCGCTGGAAACTTGGCCAGCCAATGATCAATGGCCTGCTTGGTGTTGCTGCTGAGCAAGCCCTCGAAGTCTTTATGGTTTCCGTTGGGGTTCGCAGTATGGTTTCCGACAGAATTCATTAGCGGTCCACCTCGCCGAATACCAGGTCCAGGGAACCGATAATGGCAACCGTGTCGGCCAGCATGTGTCCCTGTGCCATTTCATTCAATGCCGATAAATGAGCAAACCCCGGAGCCCTGAGGTGGACCCTGAATGGCTTATTCGCCCCATCCGAAACCAGATAGCAACCGAACTCTCCTTTAGGCGCCTCCACTGCCGCATAAGTTTCACCCGCCGTCACACAATATCCTTCAGTAAAAAGTTTGAAGTGGTGAATCAGGGCTTCCATGTCGTCTTTCATTTCTTCCCGCGTGGGTGGAACGACTTTAAAATTTTTCAGCATGACCGGACCGGGATTGGCTCGCAACCAGGCAGCGCACTGGAGAATGATCCGGGCGCTTTGGCGCATCTCTTCCACGCGCACCAGGTAACGGTCATAACAGTCCCCATTAACGCCAACCGGAATGTCAAACTCGACCTTGTCGTAGGATGCATACGGCTGTTTCTTGCGTAAATCCCACTCCACGCCGGACCCACGTAGCATCGGTCCGCTGAAGCCCAACTGCATGGCTCGTTGCGGACTGACAACACCAATATTGACAGTGCGTTGTTTCCAGATGCGATTGTCGGTCAGCAGGGTCTCGTACTCGTCGATTCGAGCCGGCACATCGCGTGTAAACGCTTCAATAAAATCGAGCAGTGATCCTTCACGCCATTCGTTTTTGCGTTTCAGCGCCGGGCCCTTGGTCCAGCGCGACTCCTGATACACGGGCATGCTGTCGGGCATGTCCCGGTACACACCACCCGGCCGGTAGTAAGTTGCGTGCAAGCGTGCACCGGATACCGCCTCATACATGTCCATGATCATTTCCCGTTCGCGAAATGCGTACAGAAATATGGTCATGGCACCGAGGTCCAGTGCCGAGGAACCGATCCACATCAGGTGATTGGAAAACCGTGTCAGCTCGTCGAACATCGTGCGGATGTACTGCGCCCTTACCGGCGCCTCAACACCGAGCAGTTGTTCAATGGCGCGCACGTACGCATGCTCATTGCACATCATGGACACGTAGTCGAGCCGATCCATGTATCCGATGGACTGGCTGAATGGCTTGCTTTCAGCAAGTTTCTCCGTTGCCCTGTGCAACAGGCCCACGTGTGGATCGACCCGCACAACTGTCTCTCCATCCATTTCAAGAACCAGGCGCAAAACTCCGTGCGCAGCCGGGTGCTGCGGGCCGAAGTTCATCGTGTAGTTGCGAATCTCCGCCATGTTCAGTCAGCTTTCCCGTCAATGCCCAACTGCGCTGTCCGGTCTATATCATCAGCCTTGTAGCGGGCATCATGACGCAACACGCGCGGCACGAGCACGCGTGGTTCGATTTCTACAGGTTCATAGATAACCCGTTTCTTCTCGGTGTCGTAGCGCACAGCAACATTGCCAATCAACGGGAAATCCTTGCGGAACGGATGACCGGTGAATCCGTAGTCCGTGAGAATACGGCGCAAGTCCGGGTGACCTTCAAAGATGATGCCAAACAGGTCGAAAGCTTCGCGTTCATACCAGTCGGCGGAACTCCAAATATCCACCAGGGAAGGCACCATTGGCATACTGTCGTCGGGGGCAAAGCAACGCAGGCGCAGGCGGCGGTTGTGCACCTGGGACAGCAAATGCAGCACTACCGCATAGCGGTGCTCCAAATGCGCGGGCAAAGGGCGTTGCTCCCACGCAAATCTTCCGGGCCCCAGACCTTCAACGCCGCGGCTGAATCCTTCCGAGGTGGCACTACCGGTCTCCCATTCCGACTGGCCGAAGCCAAGGTAATCCACGCCGCAAAGATCGGTTAACTGCTCAAAAGCAAATTCCCTGTCAGCGCGCAACACACGACAGACCTCGAGCCAGTTTTCGGTGGAAACTTCCAGGGTAACAATGCCGAATCGCACTTCCGTGACGACTACGCGGCCACCAAAAGTTGCAGAAAACTGCTCGGATACCGCCTTGGGGATCGCTTTCATGGGATTATCTTGCAATCGTGTTGGTACGGCGAATCTTTGCCTGTAATTGCAGGATTCCGTAAACCAGCGCCTCCGCAGTGGGAGGGCAACCAGGAACATAAACGTCCACGGGTACTATACGGTCGCAGCCCCGGGTAACTGCATAGGAATAATGATAATAGCCACCCCCATTGGCGCAGGACCCCATGGAAATCACCCATTTCGGATCCGGCATCTGGTCATATACCTTGCGCAACGCCGGGGCCATTTTATTGCACAGGGTGCCGGCTACGATCATGACATCCGACTGACGCGGGCTGGGCCGGAACACCACGCCAAACCGATCCAGGTCATAACGCGCGGCGCCGGCCTGCATCATTTCCACAGCACAGCAGGCCAAACCGAATGTCATGGGCCACATGGACCCCGTTCGCGCCCAATTGACCAGTGCATCGAGGGAAGTTGTGACCATGCCCCGCTCGAGCAGGGGGTTTTGATCCGCATGGGGTCGCAGAATGTCATCAACAGCCCTGATCGGTACAGGATTGATTACTCCCATTCGAGCGCCCCTTTCTTCCAGACGAAGAAAAATCCGATGACCAGTTCAATCACGAAAACCACCATCGCGAGCAGACCGTAGGTTCCGAGTTGGTCCAGCACCAGTGCCCAGGGAATAAAGAAGGCAATTTCCAGATCAAAAATGATGAACAGGATGGCCACCAGGTAGTACCGGACGTCAAACCGTGTCCGCGAATCCTCGAACGCCTCAAAACCGCATTCGTAGGGCGAAAGCTTTTCGCTGTCGGGTCGACGAGGTCCCAGTAATCCACCGAGGGACAACAAGACAATACCCAGCGCTATCGAGATCGCCAGGAAAACAAGGATGGGAAAATAATCTGACAGCATGCCTGTATTTTACCCTGAAGAAGAGCCCTTCCTCTTCTTCATCCAAAGTGGTGCCCACGGCCGGACTCGAACCGGCACAGCTTTCGCCACTACCCCCTCAAGATAGCGTGTCTACCAATTCCACCACGTGGGCAATTAGCGCCTTCGTATCAGGAATCGTCTGAATCTGTCCCTGCGGCTTCCTGACCCTGGTTGATTTCAGTTGATTCTTCAGCCGGGTCATTTCTCCCGGGGAGGTCCTGTGCTGCCTGTTCTGGCGCGGTGTCGGCCTTGTTTTCGTTGATCATCATGGTCGGAAGGTCAGCTTGGGGAACGCCCTTTCCTTCCGTGGCAGCTTCGGTAGCCAGTACTTCCCGGGTTTCCTGTTGCACTGGCTCTGAGGCCGTTATCACTCCAAGGCTCTCAACCGGTGCAATACCGCTGCGGGAAACCATGACCGCCATGGTCAGGCTGATACTACAAAACAGCGCGGCCAGCACCCATGTGGATTTGGTCAGGAACGTACCTGCCCCTCGAGCTCCGAAAACCGTTCCGGAAGCGCCACTACCGAAAGCCGCTCCCGCAGTGGCGCCAGCCCCTCTCTGCACGAGAACCAGGGCCACCATCGCGATCGCGATAAGCACGTGAAATATATTCAGAACAACCATGTCTTACTTCCATTCGATGGCCAAAGCCAGGTCAGAAAAATCCCTGCCTAAATCAGGTATTAAACAGCAGCGTCCCGTATGGCGAGGAAATCCCCAGCTTTCAGGGACGCCCCTCCAACCAGCCCGCCATCAATATCTTCCCGGGCAAACAATTCGGCGGCGTTCGAACCACTCACGCTGCCGCCGTACAAAATTCGTATTTGACCGCCTATCATATCATCCTGTGCCACTAATTTGTCACGTATGAATGCATGAACTTCCTGTGCCTGGTCGGGCGTTGCGGTTTTTCCGGTGCCTATGGCCCACACCGGCTCGTAGGCGATAGTAGCTGAAGCCAGGGAATCAATTCCGCAACGTGTGAGCACTGCGTCAATTTGCGCGCAAACCACGGCATTGGTTTCCCCGCGCTCGCGCTGCTCCAGGGTTTCCCCTACGCATAACACGGGTTCAAGCCCCGCCTGCACAGCTGCCTCAAATCGAGCAGCCACCGCAGAATCACTCTCTCCATAGAGTTGGCGCCGTTCCGAATGGCCCACCAAAACATAGCGGCAACCCAAATCAAGCAGCATGGAAGCCGACACCTCGCCCGTGTGTGCGCCTGAAGCCACTGGATTCAAAGTTTGCGCCCCCCAGGCTATGGAACTGTCTCTCAGCAATTTCTGCGCACGATATAGATAGGGAAAAGGAGGAAAAACCGCCAGTTCAACCTCAAGTTCCGGGCGGATGCCTGCGACCAGAGACTGCAACAAGGCGTTCACCATTGACTTGCTGCCCTGCATTTTCCAGTTTCCAGCAACAAGAGGCTTTCTCATCAGATTCTCCGAGTTTTTGAACCAAGCTCACGCCGGTTGCTGAAATTCAGGCTGGCGGGCGGTAGGATACCCATGCTGCCCGCAGATCGCAATGCGTGCGCTCCGGTGAGGAAATCCATTTTATGACATCCCAATCAAACCCACCCGGCCCGGCGCTGAAGTGGGCGCTGGTCACAGGGGCTTCGGCAGGCATCGGCTCCGAGTTTTGTCGCCAATTGGCTGCTCAAGGCTATTCAATAGTGTTGGTGGCAAGGCGCAGGGACAGGCTGGAAACCCTGGCTGCCGAATTGCAGCGCGATCACGGTGTTGAAACCCGGGTCTATGCACTGGATTTGGCAGCGGTTGGTGCAGGGGCCGAACTTGCCCAGAACCTGCAGAATGAGAACATCAGCGTCGAATTTCTGGTTAATAATGCCGGCTACGGTGTGCCGGGCCATTTCACCGTGCCCGACTGGCGCACTCATGCCGAGTTCATCCAGGTCATGATTACTGCAGTTTGCGACCTCACCTGGCGCTTACTGCCAGGCATGCTCGCGTGCAGATCAGGTTACATCATCAATGTGGCCTCTTTGGCCGGGCTGGTACCGGGCTCTGCTGCACACACGCTCTACGGGGCCAGTAAATCGTTCCTGATCAGATTTTCTGAGTCCCTCGCCATGGAAAACAAGACCACTGGAGTGCGCATTTCCGCTTTGTGCCCGGGATTCACTTACTCCGAGTTCCATGATGTCTCGGGCACCCGTGAACTGGTAAGCAAAATGCCTTCCTGGATGTGGATGAGCGCGGCCGAGGTAGTTTCTTTTGGAATTGATGCGGTAATGCAAAAGCACAGGATCGTTGCCATCCCGGGCCGTGTGAACCGAGCGATCGCAGGATTGGTGGGCTGGCTGCCCATGGGTACTGCCATGCAACTGACCCGCCGCATGTCCCGCTTCTTCCGGTCACAACCGGCCTAGCCGCTCACTTTTGTAATTGCGCGAATAAGCCGATCTCCTCGGCGGTTTTATGTCCAATCCGGCATTGATCCAGGGAATCGGGCATGATGGATTCGTACGGACTCAACAGGATTCTTCCTCCCATAATTTCTGCTGCCACCTGGGGATACACCGGTTGCCGTTCAGGGTCAGCGAGCCCGAAAGGAAATTCAGGCTGCCCCGTGCCTGCTATGTACTTATCCGTTGCCCCAAAAATATGCAGGAGTTCGTGCGCAATGACGACATTATTCTGGTCACGCATATCTCCCCCTGTATAGGCCTTTACCAGTCCGTACATCCCCTTGCGCATTCCGACGGACATTTTCATTTCACTGTCGACCCCCACAGAGTGGTAGAGCACGAACAACTGGATATCAGCCGCGACCAACCCATCATTTTGCTGCATGCGCCAAACCCACCAGCGCATCTGCAAACTCCAGAAGGCGATTGCAAACACGTCTTGACGATCAGGAATGGCTGGGGGCAATTCGTCACTGACAGGAGCAATCTGAAAATTGAATGGGGGTGTCAGAGACACATCATACAAGCCCAATTCGCGTTCAAAAAAAAGATTGACGTCTGCAAACGTGGACTCCTGGATGGACTCTGCAAACGCCCGGGTTACGGGACCATTGTCCGTTAACATGGGATAAACTGTTACCCAGATTGGCCGCTCCCAGCTGGCAAGTCTACGTTCGTTCATCCATGTGCTGATCAGGATTACGAAAAAGATACTCAGCAGGATTACGATCCGAACGAGTTTAAACAGACTCATCCGCCCGCTACCATCATCTCGGCCAGCAGAATTTCCCCTGCATGAATATTTCCACGGGTATCCAGCCTTGAACCGGCGGCAACAATATTCAAAAACATATCGCGCAGGTTTCCGGCAATGGTGACTTCTTCCACCGGATGGCCGAGCGCACCGTTCTTGACGATAAACCCGGTGGCACCTCGCGAGTAGTCTCCGGTCACCAGGTTGACTCCGTGCCCCATGACTTCGGTTACATAAAAACCTGTTTGCATGCTGGCGACCAGATCCGGCCCGCTTTCGCCACCAGGCTTGAAGACAAGGTTCCTCACCCCCCCCGAATTTCCGGTAGTTGCCAATCCCAGCCGGCGAGCAGAATAACTGGATAGCACGTAATCTTTCAGGATACCTTCACCCACAATGCAATGATCACTGGTCGCAACTCCCTCACCGTCAAATGCAGCACTGCCTGCGCCGCGCAAGAGGTGCGGATATTCCGTAATATTTACCCAGGCAGGAAACAACTGTTGGCCCGCTGCGCCCTTGAGGAAGGATGCATTGCGGTACAGGGTTGAGCCTGAAATGGCGCCCACCAGGTTGCCGATCAGGCTCTTGGCTACTTCGGGCGCAAGCAGAACCGGCAATTTTGCCGTTTTTATTTTTCTCGCACCAAGACGGCGCACCGCGCGCACAGCCGCTTCACGACCGGTCTGTTCTACCGCTTCCAGATCCGCAAGACTACGCCGGCTGTCAAAGCTGTAGTCGCGTTGCATGGCGTCGCCTTTCCCGGCAATCAATACGCAACTTTGGCTGAAGTGGGTTCCCGCGCTGCGCCCGATGAAACCGTGTGAGTTCCCGTAGACGCCAATACCCAGGCCGGCGTCAAAAGATGCGCCTTCAGAGTTCGTGATTTTTTTATTCTCCCGCCCGGCTGCTTCGCAAGCCAGGGCCCGTTCAATCGCCGCCGTGGCATCCAGAGCCGCGGGGTGCCAAATATCCAGGTCTGGAAACTCGGTGGCCAAAAGCCCGGCATCAGCGAGACCATTACACGGATCTTCCTGGGTGTACCTGGCTATTTCCAGCGCCTTGCTAACACATAAGTCGATAGATTGTTGACTGAGGTCGGCACTGCTCGCGTTACCTTTTCGTTTACCCAGCAAAACCGAAACACTGATACCGCGGTCCTGCATGTGTTCAAGGGTTTCAACCTGGCCCACTCGAACTGCAACAGACAATCCCTGGCTGGTATGCGCAGATATTTCAGCGGCGCTGGCGCCCTTCCGGCGCGCCTGCTCCAATGCCAGCTCAACATGCGACTGCAGTGAATCGAGTTCTGCATCGCGATCGAACTGCGGCTGGGTTACCATGGAAACTTCAGGCATTTGAAAGGCCCCTGCTGGAACAATTAGGCAATTCCGGAGTACTCCTTGACCGCTGGAAAACATGAAAACGATGGGCTGGAAGATCTTTCAGAAAAAGAACAGCTAATCAGCAAAAGCCAACTGAAACGCGAAGCCCATGCCATGCAAGACCTTGCATCCGAATTACTGGAACTAAGCAAGGCACAGCTAAGCAAGCTGCCGCTGGACGAAGACATACTGTTGGCCATCCAGCAAGCCCAGGCCTTTCGTTCCCACGGAGCCCGCCGCAGGCAATTGCTGTACCTTTCGAAGCTGATACGCCGCACCGACCCTTCGCCCATCATAGAAGCCATCGCAGGGTTTAAATCCGAGGCGCTCGCACTCACCGGAAGACAGCGCCGCAGTGAAGCCTGGCGGGACTTCCTGCTGCAGCAAGGCGATACAGCTCTCGGTGCCCTGCTGCAGCAACGTACCGGGATGGATGCCCAGTCTCTGCGCCAACTGATTCGCAATGCGATGTATGAACTGAAGGCGGGAAAACCACCCGCCGCATCGCGGGCACTTTTTCGTGCGCTGCGCGACCTGGACATGGAGCAGCCACTACCGCCTTGCCCCTGAGCCTGCAGGCGATCACGCTTCGGTACCACCCACGGTCAGGCCGTCAATTCGCAGGGTAGGCTGACCGACTCCAACGGGCACACTTTGCCCGTCCTTGCCACACACCCCTATGCCCGAGTCCAAACGCAAATCATTTCCCACCATGGAAACCTGGGTCATGGCCTCAGGGCCATTGCCAATCAAGGTTGCCCCTTTGACCGGGCGGGTAACTTTGCCGTTCTCGATGAGGTAGGCCTCACTCGCCGAGAACACAAAGCGCCCCGAGGTGATGTCAACCTGGCCTCCTGAAAAATTAACGGCATAGAGCCCTTTCTTGACGGAAGAAATAATTTCTTCGGCCGCGTAGTCTCCAGCATGCATAAACGTGTTGGTCATTCGTGGCATCGGCAGGTGGGCAAACGACTCACGCCGACCGTTGCCGGTAGTGGGCATGTTCATCAAGCGCGCGTTGAGCTTGTCCTGCATATAGGCCCGCAGAACACCATTTTCGATCAATACGGTTGGTTCCGTTGGCGTACCTTCATCATCAACGGCCAGTGAGCCCCGACGGCGTGGCAAACTGCCGTCATCGACTACCGTGACACAGGACGCCGCCACTTTTTCGCCCAGCCGCCCACTAAAAGCCGAAGTCCCTTTGCGATTGAAGTCTCCCTCAAGCCCATGCCCCACGGCTTCATGCAACAAAACACCCGGCCAGCCCGGGCCAAGCACAACAGTCATCGAACCAGCTGGCGCCGGTTCAGCGTCGAGGTTTACCAAAGCCTGACGCACGGCTTCATCGGCAAAGCGCTGCCAGACCTGATCATGCACCAGTTCCGCGTAAGAAAAACGGCCGCCACCTCCGTCGCTTCCTTGTTCACGATGACTGTCCTGGGTGACAATGACGCTGACATTCAATCGCACCAACGGGCGAACATCCGCGGCAAACGTGCCGTCAGTTGCCACCACGAGGATCGTTTCAAACGTGGCGGCGAGGCTAACAATAACCTCGCTCACACGCGGGTCGCGCGACCTGGTATAGCTGTCAACTTTTTTCAGCAGGTCAACTTTCTCAGCGGCGCCCAGAACGTCCATTGGGTTCTGCGGCTGGTAAAGTTCCGGTGCATCTTTTCTCTTCCACGCCTGGACCTGGCCCTGGCTGCCGTGGTTCGCAATCGCACGGGCTACGTGCGAGGCCTTTAGCAGCGACGGCATGATTATTTCATCAGCATAAGCAAAGCCGGTCTTGTCGCCACTGATGGCGCGAATTCCGACGCCCTTCTCAACTGCATAGCTGCCACTGCGGACGAGGCCATCTTCCATGGTCCACGACTCGTGGCTGGTCGCCTGAAAGTAGAGATCACCCGAATCCACGGCTGGCCCCATCAAACCACTCAACACGCGCTCAAGGTCATGCTGATCAAGACCACCCGGTATCAAGAGTTCCCGCTCGGCCAATTGAATCATATCGCTCATGCATTTCTTCCCTGTGAATCCGCCATGACGGGTGTACCTTGTTTAACCATCGGCGCTATCCTTGCCCACCGGCTCGATCAATGGGTCACTAAAGCTGCCACGGATAGTGTATTGCACTTGTGACGCTTCTCCGAGCGGCTTCTGCAATAAACCCTGCAGCGCCAGACCGGCGGCAGCACCGGCTGGACCTCCGGCCAACGCACCAATAATGGGCAGCGTATTACCCAATCCGGGACGGACGGTCATGACCTGGTCGTACTGCTCCGTCACGAGGTTTGTGCTGCCAACCAGACTGATGTTGGCTGCTGAGGAAGTCAGCTCGACGTTATCCGTATGGGCTGTTCCATTTTGCATGTCGAACGTTCCGGTAGCCTCATCGAAATCAAAACCTGTATCAAATACGTCTCTGAAATCCATAGAAAGTCGCCGTGGCAATGCCTGGATACTCAACAAGCCAAGCAGCCTGCCGGAACCGGCATTGGCATTGGCTATCTGCCCACCGGAAACCGTGAAGTCCAGCTTTCCATTCAGGCGGGAAAGTGCAAAAGCGGCCGGTGCACCCGGCCACCAGGCGTTAAACTGCAACACCGTTTGCCCGCCCTGGAGCGAAGTGCCAAAATCCATGGAACTGAGTAACTCACCCAGGGACTCAGCGGTGATCATGATGTTGAAGTCAGAGCGATAGGCACCCTCAAGCAAATTCCAGTCCCCGCTGGCCTGAACGCTCAGCTGTTCAGAATGCGCTTCCACTTTCTCAAAGTGAAACCCCTGCTTCGTGGGATAAGCCTCGACTCGTGTCTCACCCATTTCGAGTCCGGCATAGCGGAATGAGCGCGCAAACAAATGCAGTGCAGGCAGCTCGCGAGGGTCGGTGTCCACATTCAGTCCGCCCGATAAGGGTTCTGCGAGTGCCAGCCGTTCGAACTCGGCAGACATACTGTTGCCCGAGTCGGTTGCGGTCGTAAATACTACCTGCCCATCGATATCTTCACCCAAAAAATTACTTTCAAAGCCGGATGGGATGGGTTTCACGTCCAGCTGTATCTCGCTGAATGAGCGATCCAGGAATAACAACTCCTTGCTCGCCAGCTCACAGTGTTCCAGACGCATGTCGCCCAGGCTGCTACCCTCCTTTAAGCTGCGGACCAGCAACTCCACCCACCCGTCCAGATCCAGAACCTGTGTTTCCCCTTCAACACGGATGAGGCCCTGCGATGGCAGATTGGTCGAACCGTCGGCACCAAAATGCACAGCCGCGCGGCCAGCGGAAAATGTAGCTGGTGCAGGCATTTCCGCCCGCGGCGCCTCAAGACTAACCAGCATGCGGCCGGTCAAATCCAGGTCGAGTGAACGAGTAGGCCCGGCCAGAGAGTACTGCAAGTGCATTGGCCAGGAAGCTGCAGCCGGCTTTGACAACGGTTCCGGGAAATTCAATGAGATGCCCTCCAGCCCGGACGCAACCACCAGATTGACCTGCCTTTCTTCGGCGGGCAGTGAGGCGGGCACTACCACCGACACAGTCCAATCACTCACGCCATCCACCCTGGCCAGCGCCGGATAGATATCAGGCAGATAAGAAGGGAGAATTTCCTTCACATCAAACACACCCGTCATGTCAACACGGAATCGCTCAGCCGTAAGCTTGCTCGCAGCTAAATCGAGACGCGCGGGCTTGCCTTTGAAAGTGGCATTCAGACCGGATGCTTTCACGCCATTGCGATTATAGTTCAACACTCCGTCTATGCCGTCCAGCACCACTGCGGAACCCGGATCAAAAAACCGGCCGCCCTGCACCACGACTCTGCCGTCAACCTGCAATACACCCGGCGTCGCGCCAAGCGGGACAGTCAATAGGCCGGACGTAGCGGCAGGCCCTGAAAAATCAAATTGACTCAGGTCAGTGCCAATCTGCCCCCCCAGTGGCGAACCGGCCACGAACCCGATGATGGCATCCAGTCGTGATTGAGCCTCATACTGAACATGGAGCAGGGGCAGATGAAAATCCTCAATATCGGCAGTAACCCTGTGTGCCGCGATTCCACCCACGCTGTTTATGCTACCGTCGACGTACATGGACGGCCCGAGGAAACGGGCCGTCAGGTCGACCCCCCGGGCGTGCGGCCAGCCTGGCGCATAATCGAGTTCGGCGGAAACGATATTGGCAACTGCCTCGAACCGCCCCTTACCGTTCCGAAACGGCCAGTCATCCATGTCACCTTTTATTTGCGCCCTTGCCCTGACCATCTCACCGCCGACAAATCCCTTGCGTAACCACGCCAGCACCTTTTCTCTCATGATGCCTTGTGGCCAATAGCGCGACGCCTTGTCCAGTCTGGCGCGCGTTATCACAACGTTGATATCAACGGCGGGCCGCCCTTCGTTACCTGAAATAAGTACGTCGCCACCCAGGGCAATATCCTCGTTGATCAAACGACAGCCCTCTAATGTCGTTTGCCAGCCTTCTCCCCAGGACAAATCTGCTTCGCACCCTGGAAAAGTAAAAGCCAATGGGCCGGCGAACATTCGGGGCCAATTGAGCTCCAGCCTGCTTGCATTTAGCTCAATACGGCCGAAGCCGCGCCCGAGGTCCAGTTCGCCATCGACTCCCTGCACATCAGGCCAGGTACTCCATTGGGAAAGCCCGGCTTCCCTTGCCGCGCCTCGCGCCAGAACCAATCGCCAGTCCCGGTCCAGGACCAATTCAAAATTGCTGACGTTGCCCGTGGCTGCGCCAGGGAGATAGCCTGGCCAGTCCTTGCCGTTCATCGCCATGATGTTGCGCGCCAATCTCAAAGGGACACCCAGTGGCAAGTAGTCAGCGCTGATCCACAAGCCAAGGTCGTCATTTGGATCCCGGGCAATGGCAAGGCTGGGCGTGGTCCAGGTAGTTTCGCCGTCGTTGTAAAGCAACTGGTCAAAATCCAGTCGCCAGCCCCCACCAGGGTTTAGGGTCCAGGCAAGGCGGCTATTCAGGTGCTTTACATGAATTTCCCGGTCGCTGTTCAGCAAACGGCCATTTTTCACATCAATCACACCAGTGAGTTGCATTGGGCCATTCGCATTCCAATCGCACCAGAATTCTCCATTTACCCAACCCTCCTGTGGCAGGAACGGATTGGATGGCAGGCGTTGGTGGAAATCAGACAAAGATACATCACGGACGGCAAACCGCCAGTTGGCCTCCCGCAGGCCGCTTTTCGCGGCAAGTTTGAGTAAGCCACTGCCGTCGACTTTCCCATAAACCTTCCCGTTGAGCTGGTCAAAGAACTGAGCATTGAGCTGCAGCGCCAGCGAGTCATCATCAAGCTGTAGTCGCGCATTCACATCTGCAAGTTGCAGGTGGGTTGCGTGAGTCTCATCGAAATACTCCAGACTGGAATCTTCCAGAATGAGCTCCCCGATGCCGATCAAACCGCGTAGTCCGGATTCTTCCTCAGTCGAATTTTGACCGCCAACACCCAGGCCGGATAACTCGTATGTCCCATCGCGCTTTTGTACCAGCCGAAAGTCCGCGCCGATCACCAGGAAGTTATACAAAGCCTTGCCCGGAACCAGCACATTCAAGGGATGCAAATCAAGAGCAGCTTCCGTTATGGCAACTTCGGAATTGCCGCCGGTTGCACTCTTGAGGCGCAACCCGCGCAGGGATAGCCGGGGACCAAAGGCCTTCCACTCGCCAGTGAAACTTTCCAGGCTTACCTGCTGGCCAAATTCCCGAGACAACCACTCTTCCAGCTGTGGTTGATAGCGCCCACTGTAGGGCATGAGCAATTTACCAACGCCAACCAGCACTGCGGCCGCAATGATTGTAAAGGACAGTGCAGTCCACAGCAGCGTACGCGCACGGATAAAGGTTTTTTTCAGCGCAGTCACGCGGCAACTGCTCCAGATGTACTGACCGTAGAGATCTCAGAGCAGTACAACATCAAACTGCTCCTGCGAGTACTGTTCTTCTGCCCGGAAGCGAATGGACTTGCCGGTGAGCTCCTCGATTTCGGCAACGTTGCTGGACTGCTCATCCAGAATCCGTTCTACCACCGAAGGTGCGGCCAGAACCATAAGTTTGCTTGCTTCGAATTCCTGGCCGGAACGCATGATTTCGCGGAAAATCTCCTGGCACACAGTGTCCGGACTCTTGATGCTTCCGCGTCCTGAGCAAACCGGGCAGGGAACGCACAGGCGGTGTTCAAGGCTTTCGGTTGTGCGCTTACGGGTCATCTCGACCAGGCCCAGTGCGGAAAAATTCGAAACACTGGTTCTGGCATGATCACTCTCCAGCGCTCGCTGGATTGATCTCAGCACCTGGCGACGGTGCTCTTCGTTGTTCATGTCGATAAAATCTACGATGATGATGCCACCCAAATTGCGCAACCTGAGCTGCCTGGCAATGGCCTGGCTTGCTTCGAGGTTGGTCTTGTAAATCGTTTCTTCAAGATTTCGGCTACCGACGAAACCTCCGGTATTCACATCTATCGTGGTCAGGGCTTCAGTCTGGTCGAACACAAGGTAGCCACCGGACTTCAGCGAGACGCTGCGGTGCAGCGCCGCCTCAATTTCATCCTCAATGCCGAAAAGGTCAAAGATCGGGCGGTCTGCAGTATAGGCTTCAATGCGATCGCACCAGTCAGGAATGAAACTCTGCACAAATTGTTGGGCCGTGCGCAACATCCGGGGCGAATCAATCAGCACCCGATCCACTCGTTCATGCATCAGGTCACGCAGAGTGCGCAGCGGCAGTGACAGGTCTTCATACACACAGCTCGGTGTTCCAGCCGCGGCAGCTCGATCCTTTATGGACTGCCACACTTTACTTAGATAGGCCATGTCAGCAGACAGCGCAAATTCGCTGGCACCCTCTGCATTCGTCCGGACTATGTATCCATGGCCGGCGGAATCATCCCGCAATGTGGCTATACAATTTCTTAGTCTTGCTCTCTCTTGTTCATCCTCAATCCGGATGGATACTCCAATGGTCTCATGATCGGGCAGCAGTACAAGGAAGCGGGATGGAATGCTGATGTTCGTTGTAAGGCGTGCGCCTTTGCTGCCGATCGGATCTTTGATCACCTGCACAATGACTTCTCCGCCAGGGCGTAATAACCCGGAAATCACAGGAGGTGCAGCGTCACTTTCATCCAGCGATGGGTCTTGCCGAATCATGTCGGAGGCATGCAGAAATGCCGTGCGCTCCAGGCCAATATCTATAAAAGCTGCTTGCAGCCCGGGCAATATGCGGGAGACCTGGCCTTTGAAAATGCTACCCGTGTAGCCGTTGTATCCGGCACGCTCCAGCCAGACTTCCTGCAACATACCCCCTTCCACCAGAGCTACCCGTGACTCCGATGGAGTGGCATTAACCAGGATTTCTTCGCTCACAAACCTTTACCCACAAAAAACAGTCCCTCAAGATACCACCCGAAAGATTTCATTGTGCTCATTCCAGGTTACGTGCAGGCCACACGCTCAGGCCTGCACAATTCAGCACATCCATGGTTTCAAACAAGGGCAAACCCATAACACCTGAATAGCTGCCCTCAAGGTGGCTGATGTACTGCGCGGCATAGCCCTGGATTGCATACGCACCTGCTTTATCGAACGGCTCTCTCAACGCGCAATATGCGTCTATCCAAGCGGGGTCCAGTGGCGCAAACGTAACTCTTGAGACATTCGTCCGGCAAAATTCATCACCCTTCGGGGTCAACAGGATAACTGCCGAAAACACTTCGTGGACCTGGCCCGAAAGGCTGGCCAGCATCCGGCGGGCATCGTCGGGGTCCTTTGGCTTGCCAAGTATTGTTCCGTGCAGCACAACGGCTGTGTCGGCCGCCAGCACAGGTAGTTCACCCGGCTCGCGCGCCGCAACCCAATGTGCCTTCCTGGCTGCGACGCGCGCCACGTAGTCGGCCGCCCGCTCACCGGCCTCCGCTGACTCGTCCACGTCGGCGCAGACCGCCCTGTAGGCCACACCAATCTGGTCCAGCAATTGCTGCCGTCGCAGCGATGCGGAAGCGAGAATAATTTTTGCAGTCATCTGCCCGGCTCCCTGGCGCCTAGTCACGATGGTACGGGTGGTTTTGGGTAATGGCCCAGGCCCGATACAACTGTTCTGCAAGCACCACTCTGACCAATGGATGTGGCAGGGTAAGTTTTCCCAGGGACCAACAGGTTTGAGCCTTGTCCCGACAGGCGGCCGAGAGTCCGTCCGGCCCACCTATCAGGAATGCCACATCGCGACCGCTCTTCATCCATTCAGTCAGGTGCATGGAAAGTTCCAGGGTTGACCACTGGTTTCCATGTTCATCCAGAGCAACCAGATAACTGGAAGTGGGTGCTGCTGCGAGCAAGGCCTCCCCTTCCCGCTGGCGAATTGAGTCAATATCTGCATTGCGACCGCGCTTGATGGCTGGCAACTCCCGCAGGTGCATGCTGAATCCGCGTGGAAAACGCCTGGAGTATTCAGACCAGCCGCTGGTCACCCAGGATGGCATTCGCTGCCCAATGGCCACGATGTGGAGACGCACGGCGCCTTAACCGGTCAGGCAGGCGCGACGGCACTGGAACGTCGGGCAGAACTGGCTTCCCAGAGTTTTTCCAGGTTATAAAAGGCGCGGGTTTGGGGCAACATGAGGTGCACGATAATGTCATTCAAATCGACCAGCACCCACTCTGCCTGAGCCTGCCCCTCCACACCCAGTGGGGGGCAGCCTGCAGCTTTTGCGCGCATCACGAGATTTTCTGCCATTGACTTAACATGCCGGGTAGAACTCCCGGAAGCAATGACAAAGTAATCTGCCAGCGAGTTTTGCGGGGATACGTCGATTTCCTGAATATCGAGGGCTTTGAAATCCTCCAGTGAGCTGAGGACGAGTTGCAGGAGTTGGTCTACGGTTGGCGCGCTTGGTGCGGCTTCAATTGTCAACAGTTGTACACCTATGATAAATTGTATGGAATTCTATCCTTTCCCCGCCAGCACCGCAAAATCTAAGGATGCTCTGAATAAATCAGAGTTTCCTTAACGGTACAGGCTGTGCTGGTAAATATAGTCCAGGACCGGGTCCGGAAGCAGGAAGCGCGGCGACGATCCATGGGCAATCTGCCGTCGGATATCGGTGGAGGAAATGGCCAGCTGGGTCACTTCTACTGCCAGCACCCTGCCGGCAGGAACTGATTGCAGATGACGGGCTTCGTGCACGAGTCGTGGCTGAATTTCCCTGAACAATTGTCCGGAATACACATTGCGGGAATCCGGCCTTCGCATGATTACAATATGGGTGAGACTGAAGAGCTGTTGCCAGTCATGCCAACTGTCCAGCGCATTGGCAGAGTCCTGGCCAATAATCAGTACTAACGGTTTTAATCCTTCCTCGTGGCGAATCTCTTCAAGCGTATCGACCATGTATGAGTGACCAGCCCGGCGAACTTCACGATCATCAGCAAGCAAGTCGGTGTGCCCGGCGAGAGCCAGTTTCAACATGGCCAGGCGGTGCCCTGCGGAAGCAAACGTACCCGAACGATGCGGTGGATTCCCGGCCGGCATCACCCTGAGCTCTGTCAACGGCAGGAGTTCAAGCACTTCACTCGCTGCACGCAAGTGGCCGCAATGCACCGGGTCAAACGTTCCGCCGAATATGCCTAACATGGGAGCGCCATTCATGCTGAGATCGCACACAGACCGAGAATGATGCCGTCCAGTGTTTGCCAGGGGTCTCCCGGTGCCCGCCCTTTACCCTGGCGGTCAACCACGGCCAGGGCACGAAATGACTCTCCCAACTGGTATTCAGAAATCCTGCGCAATGCCTGGCTAAACAGCGGTTGCGCCATGTTGAAAATGCGCAAGCGCCCAAATGCGCGCGCTTCGTTTTCCCCGCTGCCTACAGCAGACTGAACTGCACTCAGCTGGCTCAGCTGGTAGTACAAAGCACCGGCAACCGCCTGGATGGCCACACCCGTGCGGCGCAGACCGGCTGCAACTTTCAGCGATTCATCAGCCTGGCCCGACAGCAAGCATTCCGCAAGACGAAAAGCGTCGAACCGCGAACTGTTCGCCACTGACTGCCGAATCGTGTCGGCGCTGACCGTTGTTCCGGGACCGAGCAAGACCAGCTTTTCAATTTCCTGTTGCGCCGCCAGCAGATTTCCTTCAACCAGATCCGCGAGCAACTCTACCGCCTCCCGTTGCGGCTGCAAACCCGCTGTCCGCATGCGGCGCTCAATCCACGCGGGGAGTTCTCGTGGCTTAACCGGCCAGATTTCCACCAGCACACCCGCACCGGCCAATTCAGCCGCCCAGCGGGATTTTCGCGAAGCCGTTTCCCAGGTATCGCAAGAAACAATCAGCAGGACATCCCGATCCGGCGCCTTGGCCCAATTGCTCAAAGCCTTGCCGCCCAGCTGCCCGGGTTTGCCAGATGACAACCTCAAATCCACAACTTTGCGCGAAGAGAACAGGGACTGCTCAACGCCCGCATTAGTGAGCAGATCCCAGTCAAACGTGTTTCCAGCCACCTGCACCGTGCGCCCGAGATAGCCCTGCTTTTTGGCAGCTAGAATGATGAGGTCTCGAGATTCCTGGACCAACAACGGTTCGGAGCCCGCTACCAGATACACTGGCGCCAAAACTCCTTCCAGAGCTTGGGCCAGGCGTTCCGGTTTGATATTCACCTGTAGTACCGGTCAGGTTTGGCTGCCGACAATTTCCAGCCGGGAGACCAACAATCGGGAAATGGTTTCTGCAAGGTCTTCCTTGACGTATTCAGTCTCGCGTGAAATAGCCAAAATGCGCTGCTCGTCAAAGCTTATTTCACGCGCCTGGCGAATGGTTTGCAGCGGAATTATTTCAGTGCCGTCCGCAGCCACCAGACGAAACTGGACGGTATGACTGATGCGATACTCGCGCACGCGGGCATTGTCACTGATCGTCAGCACTTCGGTCAGTACGTCATTCCGCGGAATCTCGAGGATGGCGGTCGCCTTGTCGGCTGCAACAATCTGGATGCCGGACCGCTCCAGCAGAGCTCGTACGCGCCGGGCAAAAGGACTGTATTCGTCAGCGATCACCAGGTGCGTCTGGCTCATCTGCGGCGGCAACTGGGCATCACCGCGCAGATGAAAGCCGCAATCTGCAAGCAACACCGACAGTGCTCCCAGGGCGAAATAATTGCACATTCTCGTCATCTGCTCAGCCTACTACAATATTCAGCAAGCGGTCAGGTACATGGATAATTTTACGTACCTCCTTGCCTGCCGTGTGCCGCTGAACATTCCCATCTCTCAGGGCCATGGCCATGGCCTTGTCCTGTTCCATCCCCGGTTCCAGTTCGAGCCGGGCCCGGACCTTGCCATTGACCTGCACAACTACAGTAACCTGTGAACGGACGCGGGCTGATTCATCGACTTCCGGCCAGCATGCCGCGTACAAAGGCTTGCTCTCCCCCAGCGCGGACCAAAGTTCCTCGCAAATATGCGGTGTAATGGGATTCATCAGGCGAACAACAGCAAGCCACGCCTCTTGAGTCACCGCCCTGCCCTGTTCGCTTTGATCTTCGAACCTGGCAAGGTGATTGGTCAATTCCATGATCGCGGCAATAGCTGTGTTAAAGGTATAGCGACGGCTTATGTCATCGCTGACCTTGGCTACCGTGTTGTGCACCAGTCGCCGAATGTCCCGCTGCTCCTGGCTGAGCACAGCCAGGTCCAGTGGCACACATGGCCCTGCTTCCAGGTGCGTCATTACCAGGGTCCAGACCCGGCGCAGGAACCTCGATGCGCCCTCCACACCGGAATCAGACCATTCAAGCGATTGATCCGGTGGTGACGCAAACATGGAAAACAGTCGCACGCAATCGGCCCCATAGTGATCCACCAGTCTCTGTGGATCAACGCCGTTGTTCTTGGACTTGGACATTTTTTCAACTGCACCAATGGTCACGGGCTTGCCGTCAGAGCGTCGCACAGCGCCCAGGGGCTTGCCTCTGGAGTCGCGCTTAACCTCTACATCCGCCGGGTTTATCCAGCGGACGGCCCCGTCCTGTGTTTGCTGGTAGTAGGTATCAGCCACAACCATACCCTGGCAAAGCAAACGAATTGCGGGTTCATCTCCCTCTACCAAACCTGCATTCCGCAGCAAGCGGTGGTAAAAGCGAAAATACATCAAGTGTAATATGGCGTGCTCAATGCCACCGATGTACTGGTCCACCGGCAGCCAGTACTTCGCGCGTTCGTCGAGCTGCGACTCCGCACCCGGGCAACAATAACGTGCGTAGTACCACGAAGATTCCATGAACGTATCAAAGGTATCAGTTTCCCTCTCGGCAGCGACGCCACACTGTGGGCACATTGTTTTACGCCAATCCGGGTCGGTCTTGATGGGCGACTGCACGCCAGTGAACGATACGCTTTCTGGCAACACCACCGGCAGCTGATCTTCCGGCACCGGCACTGCGCCGCACTGCGGACAGTAAATTACCGGTATTGGGCAACCCCAGTAACGCTGGCGGCTGACACCCCAGTCACGCAGCCGGTAGTTAACCTTGCGCTCTCCCATGCCACGCTGTTCCAGCCAGGCGATTGCCTTTTCCTTGGCGGCTATGACGCTTAAACCATTGAGCCACGCGCTGTTGATGGCCGGGCCGTCTTCGGTCCAGGCGCCGCCTTGCCAGTCTGCCGGCGGTTGCACTGTTCGAACTATCGGCAGATTGTGGCTCACGGCAAAATCCCAGTCGCGTTGATCCTGACCTGGGACTGCCATTATGGCGCCCTTACCGTAAGCCATCAGGACGTAATCCGCGGTATACAGGGGCACGGGTTTTCCGGTGAATGGATTTAGCAGGTAGGCGCCAATGAACACTCCTCTTTTGCGCTCGCTACTCGCTTCGGCCAGTCGGTCTGCTTCGCTTGCCAGCCTGGCTTCTGCAACAAACGTGCTAACTTCGGCAGCGCGTTCATGGGTAGTAACTGTGGCGAGCATAGGGTGTTCCGGCGCCAGCACCGCGTAAGTCATGCCAAAGGCTGTGTCCGGTCGCGTGGTAAATACAGTGACCTGCCGGTTGGCTGCATCCGGCACGCCATTCTCATCGCATACTGTCATGCAAAATTCTGCGCCTTCCGAGCGGCCAATCCAATTGCGCTGCATGGTCTTTACGGCGTCCGGCCAGGCTTCCAGCTTATCCAGACCTGTAAGTAGCTCTTCAGCATAATCAGTGATGCGCAGGAACCATTGCGGTATGGACTTGCGTTCTACCAGTGCGCCTGAACGCCAACCCCGCCCGTCAATGACCTGCTCGTTTGCCAGCACCGTCTGGTCAACAGGGTCCCAATTCACCTCCGAGTCTTTTCGATAAGCCAGCCCCTGTTTCATCAGCCGGGTGAACATGAGCTGCTCCCAGCGGTAGTACTCCGGCTTGCAGGTAGTCAGTTCCCTGGACCAGTCGTAGGCAAAACCCAGCCGCTTGAACTGGGCTTTCATGTGCTCGATGTTTGCGTAGGTCCACGTCGCTGGCGCAGTGTCATTGCTGATGGCTGCGTTTTCCGCTGGCAATCCAAACGCATCCCAACCCATGGGCTGAAGCACATTCCTGCCGCACATGCGGTGGTAGCGGCTGATCACATCACCAATTGTGTAGTTACGCACATGGCCCATGTGCAAAGCGCCCGATGGATAAGGCAACATCGACAGGCAGTAGTACTTCTCTCCCGCTGCGTCTTCGTGCGCCCGGAAGGCATCATTCTCCGCCCAAATCTGCTGAATCCGCAGCTCAATTTCAGCTGGTGAATAAATTTTTTCCGACATCTTGGTAATGGTTCCTTGTTGCGACCGGTTTCCGAACCGCCTCGCCGATACGCGAATGCGGCAGCTTAACTGACCGGTCCACAATTAAAAAGGTGCCTGCAGTTTAACGCATCTCCCCTGTGCAAATCCCTTCTGTTATCGGCTTGAAAATCGGGTTAGGCTTGGAACAGGTGAACCAGGCAAAGGGCAGCATAATGAGTGAAATAAACCCTATTCTCATCGGCAAGGGTGCAGAACTACAGTACCTCCTGCCTGCATTTGGTAACCGCCATGGGCTGGTGAGCGGTGCTACCGGCACCGGCAAGACCGTAACCCTGCAAGTGCTGGCGGAAGGCTGGTCACGGATAGGGGTGCCCGTTTTCCTGGCTGACGTTAAAGGCGACCTTGCTGGATTGAGTCAGCCAATAGTACCGAACGCAAAAATTAGTGAGCGGGCCCGGGCAATCGGCATGGAGGATTTCTGTCCTACCGCCTGGCCCGTGGTGTTTTGGGATGTTTTCGGACAAAGCGGTCACCCCGTACGCACCACGATTTCAGAAATGGGGCCCCTGCTGCTGGCGAGTCTGCTGGAGCTGAACGACACTCAGGAGGGAGTTCTTAACATTGCTTTCCGCATCGCCGACGAGCAAGGACTGCTTTTACTCGATCTTGAGGATCTTCGCGCGCTGTTGCGTTTTCTTGCTGAGAATTCCAGGGAATTTTCTCAAAAGTATGGCAACGTGAGTGCCAGCTCAGTGGCTTCCATTCAACGACGCTTGCTGGTCCTTGATGACCAGGGAGCCGAGAGTTTCTTCGGCGAACCGGCTCTGGAATTGAGCGACCTGATGCGTTCAGACCTCACCGGCCGAGGCATAATCAATGTCCTCGCGGCAGACAAGCTGATACAAAAGCCCAGGCTTTACGCCACGCTCCTGCTGTGGATCCTGTCAGAGCTATGGGAATCGCTGCCGGAAGCCGGCGATACGGAGAAGCCCAGGTTGGTGTTCTTCTTTGATGAAGCCCATTTGGTGTTCAACAACGCACCGCGGGCTTTGCTTGAAAAAATTGAGGAAGTGGTGCGCATGATCCGCTCCAAAGGAGTGGGAATATACTTTGTTACGCAAAGTCCGCTCGATATCCCCGACACGGTACTGGGACAACTCGGTAACCGCATTCAGCACGCTTTGCGCGCCTATACTCCCAAAGACCTCAAGGCGGTGCGCGCAGTGGCACAGACCTTTCGCGTCAATCCCGGACTTAACATCGAACAGGCGCTCACTGAGCTTGGTGTCGGTGAGGCACTGGTTTCCACGCTGCAGGACAAAGGCATCCCTGGAATTGTCGATCGCTGCCTGATTTGCCCGCCTACTTCGCGCATTGGACCCATCACTGATCAGGAACGCGGTGCGGCAAAGTCCAGCAGCCCAGTAGGCAGTCGCTACAACGTCGCTCTCGACCGCGAGTCAGCCGCAGAAGTGTTGTTAAAACGAACGGAACAAGCTGCAAGCAAAAGCAGCAGACCAGAAACCCCAGCAAAACCGGAACCGAAACGCAGCAGCCACAGACAGTCTGCCACCGAGGCCGCTGCCAAGAGCTTTCTGCGCAGCGTGAGCACTACCCTTGGAAGGGAGATCATGCGCGGCATACTAGGAGCAATCAGGAAGGGACGATAGGGCGGTCGCTGCACCTTTTTAAGCCCGGATTTTCGCTGGCAAACTCCAGATGAAATTTTTTTTGAATCAATAATTTGTTGCTTTTTCGCAACAATTCAGGTTTTTCGCCTGCCCGAATGATACTTTCCGTGACTGCTGACCATCGTTTGCACGACTCTGCGCCTGCATTAAACAGGTGTGCAGAGCTCCCGCTGCTCAGTTTTCTGCATCGGGTGCAGATGCCATTTTCCGCAACAAAACCCTCTGTATCAAATGCTTACAAAGCTAAATCTGGCCATTGAAGTGCATTTATTTGCTAAAATTAATGGCAAAAAAAAACCTCTCCCCTGGAAGGGGAGAGGTAGGCTTTTGGAGTGATGTACCCGTCTTTCGCGCCCTGCGACCTTGCTAAACGTTGCAGTTTTACCAAGGTTGGTGGTAATAATACCACTATCGTGCAAGAAAGCAAATCCTTTTCAATCTATCTTCTCGACACGCTGGCTTTCCAGGGAGCCGAAGATTTCCCGGGCCAAACCGACACCAGGAATTTCCAGTTCCGGGGCAAGCTCCAATAACGGTAACAATACGAAGGCGCGCAAATGCATACGCGGGTGAGGCACTTCCAGACCCGGCTTGTGCAGCACCTGTTGCCCGTATAACAATAGGTCGAGATCGATTGTTCTTGGTCCCCAGCGCTCCGGACCGCGCACCCGCCCGCCTTTCTCCTCTGTAGCCAACAAAACGGTCAACAACTCCATTCCGGAAAGTGAGCAATCCAGTTCCGCCACGGCATTAACAAAATCCGCTTGCGATTGGACACCCCAGGCCGCACTGCGATAAAAGCTCGATCGGCGCAGGTGGTGGATGCTGGGATTGCGACCCAACTCGGCCAAAGCTTGGTTAATCAGTGCGCGTCCGTCTCCGAGATTGCTCCCCAGCCCGACATACGCGCGGACGGGCTCAGCCGACCGGCTTTTTAGCATTGCGGCGTCGAGAGCGGGAACGCCGGCGTCGTCCGCCGGGTGGTTCCAGGGATACTTGTACTGGCGCGATCATCCCCTCCTGAGCGGTGGTCCAAAATTCCGCCAGCTTGGCCAGGGCCGGGTCCTCCTCCACCCGCAACAGGAGAAAATCGTAAGCCGCCCGAAACCTTTGTTCCCCGAAGATTCGTTTCCAACGTTTGCCACTGGTTTTATTGAAGCGCGGCTGCATTGCCCAGATGTGTTTGCTTACCGAACTGAATCGCCGCGGCACAGCAGTCGAGCCTGACTGCTTGAGAAAGACTTCCTCACCCGCCTCCAGCCAGGACTCTGACTCGGACATTCCCGCAGAAACCAGCGCCTCGTTCTGCTTTTTCACTGGCTCCCATAACAAGGCAGCGAACAGAAAGGCCGGCGTAACTGGTTTTTCTTCCAGCAGCCTTGCATCGGTGTTCTCCAGCGCCTTATGCAGCAAGGGCCCGATGACGATTTGTCCAGGGTGCTCCCCCGCGCCGACCGCAGGCAGCAAAGTTGAACTCAGTCCAAAACGCTGCAGAGCCGCCATGCTGCGGGCTCCGTGTCCAGTTAGAAACAGTTTGCACACTTCCTCAAAAAGGCGTGCTGGTGGAACCTCATGGAGAAGGTATGCGAGGTGCCGAATCGGACCTTCGCTGGCTGCATCGGGCTGCACACCAAGTTTGGCCACAAATCGCGCAGCGCGTAACAGCCGCACCGGGTCTTCGCGATAGCGCACATCCGGATCACCAATCAGTCTGAGTTTCTTGTTCTTCAGGTCTTCGTAGCCACCGACGTAGTCTCGAATGGCCCCCGTGACGGGGTCCAGAAACAAGGCGTTGACGGTGAAGTCCCTACGAATGGCATCCTCTTCAACCGTGCCCCAGACATTGTCGCGCAAAATCCGGCCATTGGCTGTTTCGTGATCACCTGCAACAGGGCTTTGGCCTCTGAACGTGGCAACTTCGATCAACGCGTTTCGTTTGCGCACATGAGCGAGGCGAAACCGGCGCCCGATGAGTCGACAGCGCGGAAAAATGCCCTGCACTTCTTCCGGTGTGGCACTGGTGGCAACATCAAAATCTTTTGGTACTTTTCCCAGCAGCAGGTCCCGCACGCCCCCACCAACAATATAGGCTTCATACCCGGCTTCCTGAAGATCTGTCACCACCTCCGAGGCATGCGGGCACAACTGCTTTACGGGAATACCGTGCTCGGATTGTGGAATTTCAATAAATGGTTTGATAAAAATTCCTGGTCGTCCAGACTATCTGTATAAAATGCTGGCGCGAGTCTGTGTAATTGTGGTTGATTGCGTAGTCAGATTGGATAAGATGTGTTCGCTAGTTTAACATGTGCGGCCAGTTGTAAACCAAACCACCCAACTGCTCCCTTCGTCTAGCGGTCCAGGACGCTGCCCTCTCAAGGCGGAAACACGAGTTCGATTCTCGTAGGGAGCGCCATGGGCGCCGCTTGCGGTGCCCCCAAGTCTCGGGCGAGTGTGAAAATGACGTTTGTCGTCACTGAAAACTGTATCAAGTGCAAGTACATGGACTGCGTGGAAGTATGCCCGGTGGATTGCTTTCACGAGGGGCCTAACTTCCTGGTTATAGATCCGGAAGAATGCATTGACTGCACCTTGTGCGAACCTGAATGCCCCGCCGAGGCCATTTTCCCTGAGGATGACCTGCCTGGCGGCCAGGAACACTTTACCAAGCTGAACGCGGAATTGTCACTGCAGTGGCCGGTTATTACCCAACGCAAAGAACCTCCTGCCGATGCCGCGGAATGGGATGGAAAAGAAGGCAAGCTGGACTTGCTGGAAAGATAATTAATGCACCCGGCACTGGATTGAACACCCAGGGTCAAACAGGTCATCAACCCAGGCGTTGCCCCAGAACTTCCAACAGGTGCTCGGAAGCATCCGGATCGGCATCAGACCCGTCTGCATTCTTGATATAAACGCGGGTAGTTTCTCCTTCAGCCTGTGTCACAGCCTCGTAGCTCCCGCTGTAATTTGGTGGCTTATCCCGCCAGAATGCCATTTTCCCCCAAAATCTACCGAAAAATCCCTCGTCGGAGGCCTTGGGCGTATGGCGGTACTCAAAACTGTATCCGTTGTCGCCCAAGGTGCTTAATACAGACATCCCGCTGCGAGTGACGGCAAACCCGAGGCGGCGAAACACACTGGGCTGGGTATCCTTCACCTGCAGGTAAACGACCCCGGCGGACCAGCGCACTCCTGACCCTGTCTGCGCATCAGTTGATGTGCTGTCAACGCGAGGTGGGAAGGCGCGAATCTCTTTTTGCGGCAAAGGTGCGGGCGGGCTGGTTATAAGGAGCGCACCGCTTGAAGATGGAACGGACAATCCCTCCGGCACGTTCAGTGCCGGTGACTCAACCGCATAATAATATTGCGGCAGCTTATTGTCGCGATGGAACATGCTGCACGAGGTCAGTGCAATGCACGAGAGCGCCAGCGGCATCACCACTGCAATTCTCAGAGCCACCGTTCCTGTAGTCAGCTGCAATTTCATTTCACATTTCCAATTTTCTTGAGGCAGGACGAGCCCGATAAAATCGGGTGACGCGCAGAACAGTTTTCAATGACCCGGCCTCAAAAGACCCAAATCGGACATGCAATCGCGCAACATTCCGCGAAATTCTTCCGACAGAGGGGTCAGGGGTAACCGCACAGTCGCTGCACACAAATTCATTTCATGCAGAGCCCATTTTACAGGAATTGGATTGGTTTCGATCGTCATCAGTTCCAAAAGCCTGTACAAACGCCCTGATTCCGCCTCCGCTGCGTCCCAGTCGTGTAGTGCCGCGGCCTGGCAAATATCCCTGAATGCGCGTGGGACCACGTTCGCGGCCACGGAGATCACTCCACTGGCCCCGTGGCGCATGGCCTCAACGCACGTCTGGTCATCACCACTGAACAACACGAAATCATCGGTGCACAAGGGATTTAAAGCCCGCAGTCGCTCCAGGTGACCCACAGATTCCTTCAGACCAACGATGCGCTCATGTCCAGCCAACTGTCGCACCGTCGCAGGCAGCATGTCCACCGACGTTCGCGACGGAACATTGTACAGGATGATTGGCAATCCACCCTGGTCTGCCACAGCGCGGAAGTGCTCAACCAGCCCATGCTGGGTCGGGCGATTGTAATAAGGTGTAACCACCAGAGCTGCATCAGCGCCATGAGCAGCCGCCAGTTGCGTGTTGACAATGGTTCGATCCGTTGCCGGCGAACCGGTACCCGCAATCACCGGGATACTTCCCGAAACCTGCTCTGCCACCGCATCCAGCAAGACCTCAAACTCGCCTGACCGCAATGTTGCGGACTCACCTGTCGTTCCGCCAATAACCAGCGCCTGGGTACCTGCTTCGAGCTGAAACGCCACCAGCGATGAAAGCGCAGCGAAGTCAATCGCTCCCGTTTCCGTGAACGGTGTTGCCAGCGCAACAATACTGCCTCTAATCATGCAATCAGCCAATGAACGGGGACCGGCTGCATGGTACTTGCGGTACTCATGGCTGACAAGTATCCTGCCAAACAGAGCAGTAAAATCCCTACACTGGAACCTGGAGCTCAATGGTCAGCATCGGCAAGAAGGTCACCAATTTCTCCGCACCCGCCACCGGCGACAGGACGTTGTCACTGAAAGACTTCTCAGGCCACCATTTGGTCCTGTATTTTTACCCCAAAGACAATACTTCGGGATGCACCCTCGAAGGCGGCGATTTCCGCGATGCCCACCCGAAATTCGTAAAGGCCGGCGCCAGAATCCTGGGCGTGTCCCGGGACAACATGAAAAGCCACGAAGGCTTCAAGTCCCAACAGGGATACTCGTTTGATCTGTTATCTGACGAAAAAGAATCCTTGTGCGAATTGTTTGACGTGATCCGGGAAAAGTCCTTGTATGGACGCAAATACCTGGGCATCGAGCGCAGCACGTTCCTGATTGACCGAAACGGCGTGCTGCGACAGGAATGGCGCAAGGTTCGGGTCAAGGGTCACGCCGATGAAGTGCTGCTAGCCGTCCAGCTGCTCCCCAAATAACCCGCCCCCCTGAAAAACCATAAGGAATTGCCCGCCAATGGGAAGTGAAAAACGCCTGTACATTCTCGATACCAATGTATTGATGCACGACCCGACGGCCCTGTTCCGGTTTGAAGAGCACGATATTTTTCTGCCCATGATGGTTCTGGAAGAGCTGGATGCGGCAAAAAAAGGCCTGTCTGAAGTCGCACGTAACGTGCGGCAAGTCAGTCGCTTCATTGATGAGATGATGCAGCGGCAAGAGGTAACAAATCTCGCAGGCGGCCTGGACCTGGTGGTCCCGGACGGCCTTGACCTGGCCAGAGGCAGCGGCAAGTTGTTCTTCCAAACCACCATGCCTGAAGCCCACTCCAGCCTGCTCCGGGATGGGTCGTTTGCCGACAATGAAATTCTCAGCACAGCCATAGCTTTGCGAAAAACCAACCCGGAACAAAGCGTCATACTGGTTTCCAAGGACATTAACCTGCGAATAAAGGCAGCAATTCTTGGCGTACCTGCCGAAGATTATTTCAACGATCGCGCGCTGGATGACCTCAGCCTGCTCTACCGGGGAATGCGCAGCCATGGAGAAGATTTCTGGGACAACTACCCAGAACTTGAATCATGGAGCGAAGGTGGAAGAACGTTATACCGGTTTAACCTAAAGGACGAAAACGGCTGGTATCCCAACCAGTGTGTTTCCATCGGCGAGCAAAATGGGGTGGAGGCAATCGTCAAGGCGATAGACAAATCCTCGGTAAAGTTACAACTGGTAGACGACTATTACGAGGGTCACAAGAATGTCTGGGGCATACACGCGCGCAATCGTGAACAGAATTTTGCCCTCAATCTGCTCATGGACCCGGACATCGATTTCGTGACCCTGATGGGAACCGCAGGCACCGGCAAAACCCTTCTGACGCTGGCCGCTGGTCTGGCGCAGATCATGGATAAAAAGCGTTACAGCGAAATTATCGTAACCCGCGCCACCGTTTCCATTGGTGAAGACATTGGATACCTTCCCGGAACTGAGGAAGAAAAGATGACGCCATGGATGGGGGCGTTGACCGACAATCTCGAAGTTCTGACCCAACCACAGGAAGGCGGTGAGTGGGGCCGGGCTGCCACCAACGACCTGTTAGCCAGCAAGGTGAAAATTCGCGCCATGAATTTTATGCGTGGACGGACTTTCCTGAATCGCTTCGTCATAATCGACGAAGCCCAGAACATCACGCCCAAACAAATGAAGTCTCTTGTGACGCGTGCCGGTCCAGGCACAAAAATAGTGTGCCTCGGCAACGTGGAACAAATCGACACACCTTATCTCACAGAAACCACCTCTGGCCTGACCTTTGCCGTTGACCGCTTCAAGGACTGGAAATACGCAGGACACATCACGCTGCGGCGCGGAGAACGATCACGGCTGGCAGATTTTGCCTCCGAAGCTCTCTAGCCCCGGCACTCTGCAAGCCCACAGCTATGCAGGACTCATGACGGATGTTGCCACACAGTGATCAGGAGAATTTCAAACAGGGAGTTGCATTACCGGGCCAGCTAAACTGGCTGCGATTCGGCCGGATCAGAACGCAAGGGTCCAGAACGCTTCCATTTCAAATTGCTGGTCAAGATAGTCTGTAGTCACACCGAGAACACTACCGCCAAACGCGTACTCCGGCGGAGCATAGGCGGCACTGAAGTTAAACTGACTGTTGGCCCCGGTGCGACGTGAATAGCCCACGGTAATCGCACTGTCCGCCAACTCGCTTTCCAAGGCCTGGCTGAGTATGGAAGATGTTGGAGAAGGTTGTGGGCGTGTGCTGAAATCAATGTACCATTGCTGGCTCAAGCCGTCGTTCCAGGTCCAACCCACGGAGTAAATTGTCAGGTCTTCCCAGTCAAACGAAGGGCTGGTGGAATCCCCGAGCAGTGACAGGAAACGGTTTGGCAGGAAACGGCTTGGAAAGGCATTGATGTCGCTATATACCACTCGCTCGACTGCCACGTTTATAGCGGATCTTTCGGTAACATTGAAGTCCAGACTGACGCTGGTGCGGGCCGGAATGTCCAGGTCTGCGGCGCTTGCGTAAACACCCCTGACTTGTGCGAATTCCTGCATATCAATACTGGACTGGTAACCTGCCTCAATAGCCAGGCCTGAAAACAATTCCTGTCGCAGCATCAATCGGACGCCGGTACCATTACCGGATTCCTGGTACGGGGAGTGACTTGTCGTCTGCCACAGCATGTCTTCAGGAGTGGTTGCCGCCAACATCCCCAGACCTGCAGCGCTGTACCTTTGATACGCGACAACAGCTGCCACACCCAACACACTCGTGTCGGTCAACTCCTGCTCAACCCCGGGAGTAAAAAGCCTCCGTTCCAACATACTGCCCTGGAAAGGTGATGTGGAGAAAAACTCCGGTGATAGGTACTGGGACGATGTCTGCCAATCCATATCAATGAAAAAATACGTATCGGGATCGGCCTGCAAATCCTCTGCGAATTCCGGCAGGATCATGACATCGCTGTAACGCAACCAACTAATGTGTAGCGGCGTCGCATTTTCCGGGAGCATGTAGATGGGCGTCAATTCCTGCGCCAGGTATGCCTGCCACGGCCCCAACTCGAACCCCAACACATAGAAAGACGCGAGGCTTGTACCACCGGCTGAGTAGCTCATAACAGGCAAGCCAAACCCTTGCGCGCTGAGCGCACAGGGTGACAACCCCATCAGGATTGCAATCAAGCCGACAATTTTGGTTTGCACTTTGGGCACGTATAACACACTAATTCAAGTGATATGCGCGGAAATATGGCAGGAATACAACACACTGTCAACGGCCACCGCCAGATCTCGACATCAATTGCGGGGCCGCTGACCTCACTCAGGACAAGTTACTGATTTAAAAAGCTCTATGCAAGTCAGCCTACCGGATGCCCGACGCGTTGAACGCGTGTGCACAGACTTGTTTCGGGGGGCAACGTTGCTAGAATGCAACACACCACATCAACGTGCCAATGCGTGCTCATATGCCGATAGAAAAAACTCCACATTTCGCCCTGACCATTGCCGGTTCGGACAGTTGCGGCGGGGCTGGAATCCAGGCCGACATAAAAACCTTCAGCGCTTTTGGCGTGTATGGCGCCAGTGTTGTCAGTGCAGTGACCGCGCAAAATACGCTGGGCGTTTCCGCAGTGGAACAAATCTCGGACGCGACCCTGGTGGCACAGTTGCAAGCGGTGCTTGAAGACTTCCCAGTGCGGGCAGTGAAAACAGGCATGCTGCCGGGTAGCAGCGGGATTGAGCTGATAGCTGACTTGCTTCGACCGCAAAAAAATGCCTTGGACCTGGTTGTCGACCCTGTGTTGACGGCAACCAGTGGGCGACAGCTCAGCAGTTCGCCTGCGCTAGCAGCGCTCCGGCAGCACCTCTTCCCCCTGGCGCGCCTGGTTACACCGAACATGGCCGAGGCCTGTGTTTTGACCGGAATTACCATTACCACCCTGGACGACTTGGAAGCAGCCGGTCGTGTATTGCTGGGTTATGGCTGCACTGCAATCCTGATGAAAGGCGGACATCTTGCCAGCAGCGGGACACTCACGGATTTACTTATGACCGTTGGTAACACGACATCGTTTTCCCATCCTGCCCTGCCCGGACAATACCATGGCACCGGTTGCACCCTGTCCGCCGCAATTACAGCCGGACTGGCTTCGGGCAAAGCGCTTGAAGAAGCGGTGTCGGCCGGCATCGCCTATGTCCAGAAATGCCTGAAACACAGTCACCAACCGCTAAAGGGCTCAATTCGTCTGCTTGGATTCAGGCACCAAGGCGCTCAATGATGGCATCTGTAAACGTGCCACTCTGCCCCCTGCCACCAAGGTCAGGGGTGGTGCGGTCACCAGCGACTATCGTATCGACAATAGCCCGGCGCAACGCGGTAGCCTTTTCCAGCATACCTAGGTGAGCCAGCATCATGGCGGCACCCAGCATCAGGGCACACGGGTTGGCAATGTTTTTCCCGGCAATATCCGGCGCCGAGCCGTGGACGGCCTCAAACATGGCGGCCTCAAGCCCTATGTTTGCACCTGGTGCCAACCCGAGGCCACCGACCAAACCGGCACACAGATCTGAAATAATGTCGCCAAAAAGGTTGGTGGTCACAATCACGTCGAAACGCCCGGGATCGAGCACGAGGTTCATGCAGGTCGCATCAACAATCATTTCTTCACTTTCAATATCCGGATAATCCTTCGCCACCTCCCGTGCGACGTCAAGGAATAGCCCGGATACTGCCTTTAGAATATTGGCTTTGTGTACCAGCGTAACCTTGTGCCTCTTTTCTCTTCGCGCCAGTTCAAAGGCATACCTCGCAACCCGCTCGGATCCCTTGCGCGTAATGACCATTTTTGACTCGGCGCGACTTCCGTCCTCACTGACATAGGCGTCTGCTGCGAGGTAAGCGCCCTCCGTATTTTCCCGCACGGTGATGATATCAACACCCTCGTAGCGCGATTTCGTTCCCGGAATGGAAAGCACGGGGCGCACATTGGCATACAGGTCAAACGTGGTTCTCAAGGACACATTGATGGAACGAAAGCCCTTGCCCACCGGCGTGGTTAAAGGGCCCTTCAGGACTATCTTGTTGCTGCGCATTGAGTCCAGGGTCTTTTCCGGCAGGAGTTCGCCCTGGTGCTCCAAAGCGGCCAGTCCGGCTTCGACACATTGGTACTCAAGCCCGCAGTTCAAAGCATCCAGCACCCGCAACGTGCACTGCATGATTTCCGGGCCGATCCCGTCTCCATGTATTACCGAGATAAGTTGTTTCATTGGTGGTTCCTTTGCAAAGCCGGTTGGCAGTAAGGGTTAAAGGCGGCCATGGCGCCCAACTGGAACAATCAAACGCAACTAAGCGGACGAGGGAGTCCAGCATACCTGCACGCCTGGGTGGTTGGTCCCTGGGGGAAAAGCTGGTACAGGAACCGGCTTGTGCCCTTCTCGTCGCCCAATTTTTTCCTGGTTTCGATAATCAGGGCACGCATGGGAGGTTCAATTTCAAAGCGTACAAAATAGTCCCGGAAAATCTCCAAAATTACCCAGTGCTCGGCAGTCAGGGAAACACCGTCTGCTATGGCCATGCGCTCCGCTACTTCCACGTCCCAGTCCTCGCCATTGATCAGGTAGCCTTTCGCATCCAGAGCCGCGAGCGTTCCGTCAGACAGGGTCAGCTGCGCTTTGTTCATTTCCAGCTCAAGCACTGTCCATGCCGGCAAACGAGCTCAACCAGCCTCGCATCATCCACACGTTCCACTCCTGAATTTCCCGCCAGCTGCGCCAAACCATGGGCCAGCAAGTCCGCTTCCAGGCAATACACCCGAACACCTGCTGCCAGCCACCTGTTTCCTCCAGGCTGGACCAGCTCGACTACGGCCGTATCCATCAATACGACGGAGTCACCGCTGGCGATGCAGGGCAGACAGTCTTCCAAGACGTCCCCGCTTGATCTCAGGATAAGGTGCAGGCAACTGTCCTGGGGGCTCACCACTACGTCACCGGGATGAGAAAAGGAACTCACAGGACCAACAGTCTTGCGCACTTCCGCCAGTCAACCCGCATTTCTGCCTTAGTCCAGGCTTTCACCGGCAGTAGCGGGCCGGTTCCCAATCCCGACAAACATTCAAACCAGGCCGGCTCGACAAAGGCGCTCACCATGGTCAGACCGGTAAGACTGGCCCAGCCGCGATACCCAACTGGCAGATTCGCAGTCCGTGCATCCCTTGCACCCGCCAACTGCAGGGCGGCATCCGCCAGGAAGTACAAGCGCAAAGGAGTTTCCAGCGCAGCTGCAACCAGCGCCACGTCGAGCTGGGAGCGGGCCGAGCGTTGCTGGTATGGCCCGGAACGGACCACCAGGCCAATGACGGGCTTCGCATCACGGTTCATCAGAAAGACACCACGCGGTCGCTTTGCGACATCAGTTCGAACATCTCGGTTAAACCGGAATCCTGGAAACTACCTGGCGGGTTCTGTTCCAATCTGCGTACCCTGGAAGAACTGCACAACAGCAATCGCGTGTTTGCGGCAGTGGCGAGCTCCGCCCAGCGTACCGACAAATTCGGTGTTCCGGCTTCAGTTAGCTCCCCCTGCAGCGCGTTGTACACACCTTCCTCGCGGAAAAATATCGCCGTGATCCCGTGGCCGGAAGCAATCGCCGCGTGCACGAAACGGTTGGCGCAAAGCGCCAATCCTGACGCCCAAGGACTTTCATTAACAATGACCAGGAACTTCACGGTAAAATCACCTGCATTTTCCGAACCAGCCTGCTGGCTGGATGTCTACGTTGGCAACGATTGGAGTTTGCCGAAAACAAGGCCCGGACATTGAAGGTTTCCAGACATAACATCACACGCTGCAGCTTAGCACTGGCCACGCTCGTGGTCAGCCTCGCCAGTGTTGCACAAACTGAACGTCAGTCCTTACCTGACATGGGCGCGTCCGCCGATACTATTATTTCGCGCAAAGAGGAAGAAGATTACGCCAGGGCGCTATTGCGGCAAATGCGCGCCTACGAAGTACTGAACGAAGATCCCTTGATTGCCGGGTATTTCCAGGACATGGGTTATCGCCTGGTGGCCAACAGTGACCGCCCCAACAAGAGTTTTAGCTTTTCGGTGATAGACCTGCCGATAGTCAATGCTTTCGCAGCACCTGGTGGCGTGGTGGTGCTGTACAGCGGGCTGATCCTCGCAGCAGACAGCGAAAGTGAAGTTGCGGGCGTTTTGTCTCACGAAATTGCCCATATCACGCAGCAACACATGGAACGCGCGATAGAAAGCGCAAAATCCATGACCATCCCTCTCGTGCTGGCCATGGTAGGCCTGATCCTGGCTGGCGGCGGCAGCGGTGAAGCAATCCAGGGTGCGTTGATGTCGGGAAGCGCTGCAGCCCAACAGGCCCAGATATATTTCACCAGGCAAAATGAAATAGAAGCCGATCGCATTGGTATCCAGACCCTGTCAGAGGCTGGTTATGATCCGCAAGGCATGGGCGACTTTTTCGAAAAACTCGGACGTATTACCCGGCCGATGGGAGAAGGGCCTCCAGAGTTCCTGCGCACTCACCCGGTTACCGTCAGTCGTGTCGCCGAAGCTGAAAACAGGGCGCAAAACCTCCCGCCACCACCGCCATCTGACGGGCGGGATTTCTACTTGATACAGGCGCGCATTCGAGCCCTGGGAGAAGATCATCCTGAAAAGGCACTGGAATACTTTCGTTTTCGCAGCGAGCGAGCGGATATTACTGAAACACAACAAGAAGCGCTCGACTACGGTATTTCGATCGCACTGCAACGCAAGGGCGAGTTCGGAGAATCCCGGGAACTTCTCAATAGCCTGATTTCCCGAAACCCGCACCTGGCGTTTGAGCTGCAGATCGCTGCTCTGGATCTTGAATCCGGCAAGACCAGCGCCTCCGTGGAACGCCTGGCAGGCTTGTACCATAACTTCCCGGGTAATCACGCCATATCCATTGCATACTGTGAAGCATTATTACGCGACAGCCAGCCTGGCAGCGCTGAGACTGCAAGCACGATCCTGCGGCAGCAGCTGTTGACCCACCCGGACAATCCCACGCTTTACGTCCTGTACGCAGGCGCATCCAACAACGCTGGCAACACGGTGCGCGCCAAAGAGGCTATTGCCGAATCGTACTACCAGCGCGGCTCGACCCAGGAAGCCATTACCCAATTGCAAGCACTGGTTAACAGTGAAGATCTCGATTATTACGAGCGGGCACGAATTTCAGCGCGCCTGAATGAACTGCAGATTGAACTGGTCAAGCTGGACATTGAGGATGAACCACCACCCGGATGATGTGCACGCCATGCACCTTCGCAGGTCGATGCTCCGCCATTTCGCGAGGGCCCGGCGGTGGAACTGTCACGAAACTGTCACACCTCTACTTATAATGGACGTTTTAGACACCACCGGGAAACAGATGTGAGCAGTGTCGAGCCAACCGTACTTGTAGTTGAGGACGAAGCAGCAATTCGAGACATGATCGCCTTTGCGCTCGACCGGGCAGGTATGCAAGTCCAACTGGCTGCAGATGCGCAGGAAGCTTTGGTTTCTATCAACAAGAAGCGGCCCGACATTATTCTTATGGACTGGATGATGCCTGGTGTGAGCGGCATTGAGTTGACCCGTCGTTTGCGCCGTGAACCCTACACTGAAGATATTCCCATCATCATGCTGACCGCCCGCGTTTCTGAAGACGACAAGGTGAGTGGGCTCGAAGCAGGTACTGATGACTACGTAATCAAGCCATTTTCACCGCGTGAGCTCCTGGCACGCATAAGGGCTGTGATGCGGCGCAGCGCCTCGGCGGATGGCAACGGCCAAATCAATGCCGAAGCATTGGTACTCGATACAATTTCCCGCCGCGTGAGCCACCAGGGCAAGCTGATCCACCTGGGGCCGACCGAATATCGCTTGCTGGAATTTTTCATGAGCCACGCAGGACGTGCCTACAGCCGGGGGCAGTTGCTGGACCATGTGTGGAGTGCCAATACCTACCTGGAGGAACGCACGGTTGACGTGCATATTCGCCGATTGCGCAAGGCCCTGGAACCTGCCCGAATCAGTCACTACCTGCAGACCGTGAGGGGGCACGGCTACCGCTTCCTGGCCGAACCTCGCACTGCGACGAAGCCATCAATTAGCGACGCATGACTTCATGACGGCTCGCAGCTGGAAGTTCCACAGCGGTCGCATGCTACTGGTCATTATGTTCATTGCCCTGGCCGGGTGGTTTCTGGGCCAAACGGTATTGGTCCTTGGAGCAACAGCAATTGTGTTCCTGGCCTGGCAGTTAGCCAATGTGTGGCGCCTGCGTAATTGGCTGAGTAGACCGGAAATAGACGTTCCGGAGAGTTATGGAATTTGGGCAGAAATATTCAATAGTTTGCGCGAACGCACTCGCTACAGGCGGCAGCAGGAGTCCAGTTACAAAACCATGATTGCTGAATTCCAGAGCCTGACCAATGCGTTGCCAGACGCAACCTTGATCATCGATTCGCATGACAACATAACGTGGTGCAACGATTCGGCAGTTGCCCTGCTGGGATTGCAGATTCCGCAAGACCTCGGACAAGCAGTGACCAATCTTTTGCGCGGTCCCGATTTTGCGCAGTGGCTTGCTGCCGACGACCGGGCAAACAACAAGTTGGAAATGCCATCACCGCTTAATGACAATCGTTGGTGGCACATTAACGCAGTGCCCTTCCAACAGGATCAATGGCTGGTGGTGTTGCGGGATATCACCGAAATCCACAATGTGGAGCAAGTGCGAAGGGATTTCGTGGCCAATATTTCCCATGAACTGCGCACTCCAGTCACCGTATTTCTGGGCTACCTGGAATTGCTCCAAAATCACCCGGAGCCGGAGGTAGCTTCGGCCGTGGAGCGAATGCAAACCCAGGCCCTGAACATGAAAGCCCTGCTGGACGACCTGCTTGAACTGTCCCGCCTGCAAAGCGACGAGATTCAGGGTGAAGAGCAAGATATAGATATTCCCGGCATGCTGGAACAACTCAAGGAGCAAGCCGAAGAAATCAGCGGTGGCAGGCATTTACTGCAATTTGAAGTTCAGCCCGGCTTGCGCCTGACCGGTGTCGCTGCCGACATCGAGAGCGCTTTTCGCAACCTGATCATTAATGCCATTCGCTACACGCCGGAAATGGGCCGGGTAATGGTCAGTTGGCGGGACTCCGCAGATGGTCCGCTCTTCGTTGTAAAAGACACGGGCATTGGAATCCCCAAGCGTGACTTGCCCCGGCTGACAGAACGGTTTTACCGGGTAGGTGCAGGCCGCGACCGCCAGTCAGGCGGCACCGGGTTGGGCCTGGCCATCGTTAAGCATGTCTTGAATGCACACAAGGCAATCCTGATTATCCGCAGCGAATTGGGCGAGGGCAGCGAATTCATCTGCCAGTTCCCCGAGGAGCGCAAAATTTCGGTGCAGGACACCCAGCTCCTCTGAGCCATTTGCGACTGGACCGTCACATTTCTGTCAGGTGCAGAACCTACCATCGGCCACAGATCTAAGAATTGCTTTATTTCTTTGCGGAAACCCACTTAATGAACAAAAACTTCCTTTTACTTCTTGCAGGGCTGCTTGGGCTCCTGTCCGCGCCCAATGCACATACGCAGGCCCGGATAGATGAAGGACTGGCTGACTATGCGAAGCAAAGTGGCGTTTCCGGGACGATTTCAAGTGTTGGTTCTGACACCTTGGCCAACCTCATGACTTTATGGGCTGAAGAGTTCAAACGGACCTATCCAAACGTCAATGTGCAAATCCAGGCGGCCGGTTCGTCCACAGCGCCCCCAGCACTAACTGAAGGAACGTCCAACCTCGGTCCAATGAGCCGTCTCATGAAAGACAGCGAGATCGAAGCATTTGAGAGAAAGTACGGCTACAAGCCCACGCCCATTGCCGTGGCGGTTGATGCCCTGGCTGTGTTCGTAAACAAGGACAATCCCATCGAAGGATTGACCCTGCAGCAGGTTGACGCTATTTTTTCATCTACCCGCAGTTGCGGTGCCGCAAGCGAGGTGACCACTTGGGGCGAACTTGGACTCACCGGTTCCTGGGCAGGCCGCAGCGTGCAAATTTACGGTCGGAATTCGGTCTCCGGAACCTATGGCTATTTCAAGGAACACGCCTTGTGCAAGGGAGATTTCAGGAACAATGTGAATGAGCAGCCGGGTTCGGCTTCGGTCGTACAATCGGTAAGCGCATCCGTGAACGGCATCGGCTACTCTGGCGTAGGCTACCGGACCTCTTCAGTACGCGCGGTGCCGCTGGCCAGTAAACCGGGCAAACCGTTTGTACCCGCATCGCCGGAGAATGCCCTGGATGGTTCCTATCCTCTCGCACGACTTCTGTATGTGTACGTGAACAAGTCACCGGGCCAGTCACTGGACCCTGTGGTGGACCAATTTCTGCGCATGGTGCTGTCCCGGCCGGGCCAGGGCGCAGTAGTCAAAGATGGCTATATTCCTTTGCCGGCTTCCGTCGCTGAACGAGAAATGTCCAAGCTGAACTGAACAACGAGCAGCCCCGGTCCCGACAAAATCCAAAGGAAGCTCTGAATAAATGGGAGTTTCCCTAACAGCAAGCCCGGCCCAGACCGGGCTGTTCTTTAGCTGCGCTAGCGCCAGCGACTCCCGACAACCAGGCATATTTTTACTGTCTGTCACATTGCGGATACAAACATTACTTGCGGTAGCATGTTCGTAACGTAACTGTAACAAAACAGCAATAAAATGCTTTCGCACCTCGATAATGAAGATCCCACGAACCGCTAAAGAATGCGGCTTGTATAGACCACTTCCCCGATCCGGCGATTTTGGAGAACGAGAAATGAAAAGACAGCTAGCCTTGTTTGTGCTCGCATTGATTGTGACCATTCCTGACCTCAGCGCAGATGTAAGCAACGAGGAGGTACGCGCACTGCGCGAGCAAATTCGACTGCTTTCAGAACGCATTGATCAATTGGAACAGACCAGGTCGCCCGTGCAGGCTGCACCTGCCTCACAGGTTGCCGCCCAAACCACCATCCAGGCTACGCCCACCAATGAGCAGGTTATGGACGCAAAAATTGACCAGGCCGTTGCTGCCAAAGTGAACGAAAAAATGGCAGCAGTTTCCTGGGCAGAGCGCATCCGCTGGTCGGGAGATTTCCGCTACCGCTATGAGGACATTGCCATTGAAGACAGCTCGGACCGCAATCGCAATCGCATACGCGCCCGAACCGAGTTGCAGGCTGATATATCGCCCACAATGAAGGTTGGAATTGGCCTCGCCAGCGGTAGTGATGACCCGGTTTCCACCAATCAAACCCTGGGCGGAGGTGGCTCACACAAACCCATCAGCCTTGACCTCGCCTATTTCGAATGGACTGGCCTGACCGACACAAAAGTCAAAGGCGGTAAATTCAAGAATGATCTGTACCGTCCAGCCGACAATCTGAATCAATTGCTGTGGGATAGCGACTGGAGGCCGGAGGGAACCACGTTTGCGTACAATAATGGAACCCTATTCGTAACGGGCCTTGGCAGTTGGCTGGAAAGCGACAGCAGGAAACAGAACCAGATGTTCGCCTATGGGATCCAGGGGGGAGTAAACCTGCCTGTCGGCGATGCCGTAACCCTGACGGCGGGAGCGGGCTACTATCATATCGACACGGAGGGTAAGAGCGCGTTTTACCCCGACGATGATTTCTTCGGTAACAGCTTTGACCCGGTAACTCAAACCTACCTGTATAGCTACTACGAGCTTGAAGCCTTTGGCCAGGTGGCATTTAGCATTCTTGACCGGCCCAGCCTCGTTTTCGCCGACTATGTCTACAACCTCGATCCGGAGGATAACAACACCGCCTATTCCATGGGCTTTAAGTATGGACAAGCAAAAGCCAAGGGAACCTGGGAGTTCGCCTACACCTACAGAAAAGTCGAGGAAGATGGTCTATTCGGACTGATCACTGATTCCGATTTTGGCAGCGGCGGCAGCGATGTGAAGGGTTCAGTTTTCACCGGGGCGTATGCTTTCCATGATAACTGGAGTTTTAGTACCACCTACTTCCTGACCAAGAATGGTATCGATACGGCCGATCCCACCGACGTTAACCGCTGGCAACTGGATCTGAACTTCAAGTTCAAATGACAGCACCCCCGACCTCCAATTGCACCAAAGGGGCCCGCGGGCCCCTTTTTTATGTGCTGGTGCGAAGCAGGCAGTTGCATGATTATTTTTCCCTATACTCACATGGCATACTGGGAACATGAGTAGTTCACAACAGCGCGCGGATACGTATGCAGCCGTCGACCTCGGCAGCAATAGTTTTCATCTGCTGGTGGCCCGGCGCGAATACGGTGAACTGCGGACCATTGATCGCATCAAGGAAGTGGTTCGGTTGGGCGGAGGCCTGGATCGCGACGGGCGCCTGGACGAAGAAACCCGGGAAAGGGCTTTGGCTTGTCTGGCCCGATTTGGCCAACGCATCCGCGGAATCCCGACTGATAACCTGCGCGCTGTCGGTACCCAGACATTCCGCCGGCTGAAAAACGCCAATGACTTCCTGGCGGTGGCTGAATCCACCCTGGGATGCAGTATCGATATCGTCAGCGGCAGGGAAGAGGCCCGCCTGATTTACCTGGGCGTTTCCCAGGGCGTTTCCGGCCATCAGGACAGAAGACTGGTCATTGACATCGGCGGTGGTAGTACCGAGCTCGTGATCGGGGAAGGCCTCACACCGATTGAAATGGAAAGCGTCCAATACGGCTGCGTATCGCTCACGCGCAAGTATTTCGCCGACGGTCGCCTTACGAAAAAGCGTTGGCGCAAGGCGGTGGAATGCGTCATGGCCGATTTGCAGGAAATCCGGGCGCGCTATCTGGAAGCGGGTTGGAAAACCGTCATTGGATCCTCCGGAACCGTGCTGGAAATCACCGAAATCTGCCGTCAGCTGGGTTGGATCGAAAAGGACCTGGACGCTGCAGCAATCACGCGTTTGCGCGATAAACTGCTCACTTTTAGAACCATTGAGGACGTGGTGCTGCCTGGACTCTCTGAGCCGCGCCATGCTGTTCTGGCCGGCGGCCTGGCAGTGCTCACCGCGTGTTTCAACGTCCTCGCCCTGGATAAAATGCAAGCCTCCCCTTTTGCCTTGCGCGAAGGTGTGCTGCACGATCTGCTGGGCCGACTACAGAGCAGTGATCCCCGGGAAAGCACCATACGTGCCTTCAAGGCCCGCTATGCGGTAGATTCAAACCAGCTCGAACGGGTGCGACGTACTGCGCTGGAAGCCTTCTCGCACATCGAAGAATGCGAGCACCTGCGACCATCTCACCGGCAATTGCTGAGCTGGGCTGCCGATCTCCACGAAGTCGGTTTAAGTATTTCTCACAGCCATTACCAGCAACACTCGGGTTACCTGGTGCAGCACTCGGATATGGCCGGCTTTACCCAACAGGAGCAGCAATTTTTGTCGGTGCTTGTAGGTTATCACCGGCGGCAGATTCCGCGGGACTACGCACGTCAATTACCCGCCCGTTTACACCAACCCATACGATTCAGTCTTTTGTGCCTGCGTCTCGCCTGTATTTTCTGCCGTACCCGGGACGACCTGGCCATTCCAGCGTTCAAATTGAAAGTCGCGGATAAGGGTATCAAGGTCGATCTGCCCGGGGACTGGTACCTGGCACATCCGTTGACCGTCACGGATCTGCACCAGGAAGTGGTGCAATTGCGCTCAATCGGGTTGCAATTGATCATCCGGGGCCTCGAAAACACAAATGTCGGTTATTCCTCTTAACGACTGGAGGCCGGCCGCGTCGCGACTGGCCATTGAAGGCCGGGCGAAACTACTGGCAAATATCCGTCAGTATTTTGCCGCACGGAACGTGTTGGAAGTGGAAACGCCCATTCTCTCCAGTGCGGGGAATTCGGACCCGAACATCACGGGTGTGCGCACTGATTCGGTGTCACCGCGATACCTGCGTACTTCACCGGAATATCCGATGAAACGACTGCTGGCAGCCGGTTTGACGGATATTTACGAAATGGGCCGGGTGTTCCGCGCAGGCGAATGCGGCGCCTGGCACAACCCGGAGTTCACGCTGCTGGAGTGGTATCGCTCAGGCTGGAGCTATCTGCAACTGGCCGACGAGGTGGTTGACCTGGTCAAGCATTGTGTGGGAACGCGGTGCGACAACTGGAATATTAAACGCATCACGTATCGGGAACTCTTCCTGCAATCCACCGGGCTTGACCCCTGGCTGGCGGAAGAGGCCGACTGGGAGCATATGGCAAAGGAGCAGGGCATTCAGGCAGGGTCACTGGATCTCCAGCAATGGCAGGACCTGGTGCTTACGCATGTCATTCAGCCGGCCATGGCTACTGACTCCATCACGGTCGTGCGCGATTATCCGGTCGCGCAGGCCGCACTCGCCCGCATCCGGCCTGGAGCAGAAGCGGTGGCCGAGCGATTCGAGGTTTACCTGGGGCCGGCAGAGTTGGCCAATGGTTACCAGGAACTGGGCGATGCCGCGGAACAGTTGCACCGTTTCGAAAGCGAAAATCGCCTGCGCAGCCTGCGTGGCGAAGATCGGGCGCCCCTGGATTCCCGCCTGGTCGAGGCCTTGCGCAACGGACTGCCCGAATGTTCGGGAGTCGCCCTCGGGGTCGATCGTTTGTTGATGCGAGTGCTGGAACTGGATCGCATCGACGCCGTGCTGGCATTCCCGCAAGAACGGGCTTGAGTACTGGTTTCCGCCTGCGCGACTGGTTTGGTTTGGGTTTGGCCTGGGTTTGGGCCTGGGTTTGGCTTGGGTTTGGGCCTGGGCGCGGTTCAGGCCAAGACGTTCATGCTGTCCAGCTCATGCCGGGCGGCTTGGCATCGGCAAACTCACCCTTACACTGAGACCACCGCCCGGTACATTGCTGGCCTGGATCTGGCCACCGTGCCGGCCCACGGCAGCGGCAGCGATAGCCAACCCGATTCCGTGACCGCCAGTAGAGCGGTCGCGTGATTCCTGCACGCGGTAAAAAGGCTGGAAGATCAACTCCAGTTCAGCCTCCGGCACTCCACAACCATAATCCCTGACGATCATGTCGACCTGCCTCCCTTGTGAATCCAGGGATAGCGATAAAACCACCCCCCGGTCTGCATCGGTATGACGCAGAGCATTGCGCAACAGGTTTTCCATCGTACGCCACAAGAGTTCCCGATCGCCGTAGTACATGATGGAAGGCGGAGCCTGCCAGATGATCCCGGGTTTCCCTTCGACCACTTCGTAATTGACCACTTCCACCAGTTCCGTTAAAAGTTCTGCCAGGTCGAGGTTTTCATCCTGCTTGGGCGAGTGCTCGGAAGATTCACGCAACAAGCCCAAAACATCGTTCACCAGGGATTCAAGGCGTTCACCTTCAAGCTCAATCCGATCCAGCTCGGAACGAATATTATCGGCGCCCTTTTTGCGGGCAATCTCAAGCGCCACGCTCAGGCGGGCCAGCGGTGAGCGCAATTCATGGCTTACATCCCGCAACAAACGCCGGTTGGCCTGTTGCATGGTTTGCAGGCGCTCGGCCATGACATCAAAATCGGTAGCCAGCTGGCTGAATTCATCCTGCCGCCGAGGGATGGACTGCCCCACCCGTGTATTCAGATCGCCGGCAGCAATTTTGCGTGTCGCCAGCCGCAAGCCTTCCAGCGGGGCAGTAAGGGATCGAGCCAGGAAGAAACTGACCAGCGCGCTGATGATTGCGCCAAGCAGGATGCGCCAGGCCGTGCCCTCTGCACCTGGTGCCAGGATGGTGGAAGGTGGAATCCGGTCCACCAGATAAATGGTGAAGGCCTGCCCTGCCGCATCACTTACGCTTTCAGCCTCCATGCGCCGGTGGCGATCCCTGAGCGTGCCCAGTTCTTCATCCCTTTGCAGTATCTCCCGCCCTGCGGAATCCACAACATAGATGTAGCTGCGCGAATAGCGCGGTACCGCCAAAATTTCATCCCTGGCGGCACTGATACCCACTTCGGCCAGAGAAACTTTCAAACGCTGTCCAATCCGGTACAAGCCACGGGAGAAGGTGTTGGCCGGCTCTTCTGCCCATTGTTCCCGAGCCAACTTATCATTGAGCACGCCGATGGCGGCAGAAAATCCAACGATGCTAAGCCACATCGTCAGGAACAGCTTCCAAAACAGCGAAGTCACTGGCTAAGCAACCCGGTACAAATATCCGATTCCTCTGATGGTCTCGATGCGGTTTTCGCCCCCCCGGTCCGGCCCGATTTTGCGGCGCAAATTACTTACGTGCATGTCGACACTGCGATCATGCGCCACCGGCTCGCGGCCCAATGCCGTGACATACAAATCCCGTTTACTCACTACTTCCCCGCGATGCTGCAGCAGTGATTGCAAAATGCTGAACTCCGTACTGGTCAGTTCCACGGGTTCGCCATTTTTCTGCAAAGTTCGATTTCCCTGGTTCAGTTCCAGGTCATCGCATTGCAATATGGTTTGTGCAACGCCGCCGCCGGCGCGTCGCATGACAGCCCGAATACGCGCCAGCAACTCACGGGGATTGCACGGCTTGGGCACGTAGTCATCGGCTCCCAGTTCCAGACCGAGTATGCGATCCAGGTCATCGCCACGGGCGGTGAGCATAATAACAGGCACCCGGCTTTCCTTGCGCAATTCCCTCAGCACATCCAGGCCGTTCATCCGCGGCATCATGACGTCCAGCACCACCAGGTCCAGCCCCGGCTGGCGGGCCGCTTCCAGCCCGGCCAATCCATCATGGGCCAGCCGGACGTTAAAATCCTCGGATTCGAAGAACTCCCGCAACAACTCACAAAGTTCTACGTCGTCGTCCGCGATAAGGATATTGGTATGCATAATTTGCCACTGCCATTGTCTGGTACATGGCCATTCTATCCAATCCTTGTGGTCAACACAGAAAAAAACAGCGCGCCGAAGCGCGCCGTCGTTACGACCATTTTTCTACCGTCAGATCATTGTTCCAGAAAAATTGACCAGTTGTAGTGCCAGGCCGAATCTTCGTTGCGTACGGCACCGATCCAATCAACGAATTCAAAGAATTCGCCAAATACCGTTGGGTCCAGGTTGTAACCCGTCAGATAGTTCGCGTTGGGCGGAGGATAAATGCCATCGAGTTGCGGATTCTGCTCGGAGTTGCCAGGCTGGCTGGTAAACCACAACGCGGTGGTCCATGGATCAGCGGCATCTATGACAAAATCGGTCGCGCAGTTAAGCAGCGTGTTTTCCATGGTCAAAACGCCCGTGAGGTTGTTCGGCGGAGTTCCAGCTGCGGTGAACGTGGATGCGCTATCGATATTGATGCATCTGTCGAAGTCAGTCACGATCATGTTAGAGAAATTGCCGCCCGTGCCACGACGTATGAGCATGCCCAACTCACCGGCCCTGCCAATCAAGGTGACATTTGCGATCTTTGGTTGGGCACGCGGGGTCGCGTCGTTGTTCTGTTCCAGGTTGTCCATCTCCATACCCGTGTCGGTTTCCGTCGCCTGGTCGGCAGCCTGCTTCACGATCGCGAACTGGATATTGCCCGAGTAACCCTGGGTCCAGTCCAGGCTGTCATCCTCCGCATCAGTCACGATCACGTGTTTGACATTGACTGTGCCACCGAAAAACTCCATGCCATCGTCCGCGCCGCTGTGGGTTTGCACGTAGTCAACCACGGTGCCGTCACCCACTCCCTGGAAAGCTATGGCATTGAGTTCGTTGACATCGGTGAACTTGATGCCGCCGAACTGCACACGCACATATCGCAGTACGCCGCTGCTGTCATGGGCATTGTCGCCGCCGTAGGTTCCACTGTCGCCTTCACCGACCGCAGTGCACGGCTGGGTATCGCAAGTATTGAGTGGCGCGAAGCCATTGATCACGAGGCCACCCCAATCACCCGAACTGGCGCCTTCAGAAATCGTCTTGGGGCCGGAAAACACGATGGGTGCATAAGGTTGACCCTCGGCAATAATTTTCGCACCACGGCTGATCACCAGCAGATCAATTCCGCCACTGCCGATGATCCTCGTGCCCGCTTCAACATACATCGTATTGCTGTTGTCAGTTGCATCCTTGGCGCCAATGAATACGCCGCCGCTCAGCACCCATGTGGTGTCATTCGTCAGGGAAATGTCTTCGGTGTAGGTGCCTGACAGAACGCAGGTCCTTGGCAGAGCCGCAGGAGTAGAAAACGCAGGGCACGCAGTGAACGGCTTTTGGTACACACAACGATCAGTGGTTGATCCTTTCACTACCTGAAGAATGGGCTGAAGGTCGAGGCTGCCATCACCCACGTTTGGAGAAGTCCAGGAGAACTCTGCGTTGTTGCAGTCATTAAAGGTGATCTCCATGGTTCCCCAGTCGGGGTCAGTGGTCACCGGGTTGCCCACATCCGGGCCGAAAGCACCACCTTCCACCAATTCCAAAGGAATCGTTACTTTGAACTGTCCCGGAACCACGCTGCCTGCTCCGTTGACCCAGAATGGATTGCCTGCGTCGTCATAGACAAATCCGAGAAGAAATACCACACCACGCTCTGGTCCTTGCTCAAGATACTGCACGTTCCAGCCGCGTCGCGCACCAGCGCCGGTTTCGAACCATTGTCCATCAAACTGGCCGTCGATAGTCAACGCCAGCAAGGGGCTGGTGATTCCCAGCATGAGCAGAGCCGCCATCATCACAAGGGAAACTTTTCTGAATTTCATTTGCCACATCCTCGATTGTTGAAGTTAGGATCACTCGTGCCGGAGCACCATGAACCGCGAATGAATCCTAGTGATCGAGTGTTGCAGCACCATGACCGATTCGTGACGAATTCGTTACGGTTACGCCGGCCTGCCTGTCATCTAAGTGTAATAAGCCCTGAATAGAATTCTCAGCATCAATGCGTGCAGTGATGTGTGCAACACGACATTGCGATTCCCCTAACACCAAGAAAACTGGAAGCAACAATGAGATATTCATTAGTCAGGATAGTCGCAACCACGGTGTTGCTAATGATGATGATCGGTAAGTTGCAGGCACAGGACTCAACCGAAGACGCTGCCAGTCTTGAAGGGGGCGGTGAATCAGACCAGAGCGCTGCGGCACCGCAGGACCAGGCACAGCCACAGGGTGAAATGTCGGTAGTCGCGGTCACCGCGCGGCGCATGAAGCTCGGCCGCGCGTTTTACCTGGAGGAACGCCGCGAAGACGTGGCCGTGGAAAACATCCTGGATTCTGAAGCAATCTCCCGGGCGGGAGACAGCAATGCCGCCTCCGCGCTCAAGCGTGTGACCGGGGTAACGGTGGTGGGCGGGCGCTTCATTTATGTGCGGGGACTGGGTGAACGCTACTCCAGCACCCTGCTGAACGGCGCCACCATACCCAGCCCGGACCCGGTGCGACGCGTTGTGCCGCTCGACCTGTTCCCGGTCGGGATCATCGAAAGCATCGTCGTGCAAAAAAGCTATACACCCAACCTGCCTGCGGAATTTGGTGGTGGAGCGGTAGAGCTGAGAACCCGCAGCGTTCCCAGGCAAAATTTCTTTGACGCGGAAATCAAGCTCGGATACCAGGACGGCACGACCGGCAAGGACGGACTACGCTACAAGGGTGGCGGCTCTGACTGGACCGGCTATGACGACGGCACTCGCTCCATGCCTTACGCGCTGGCACAGGCGTCAGCCAACGGCACCCAGGTGAAGGAATACAATCGCTTCACTGATGAGGGCTACACTCCACAGCAACTCGAAACGATTGGCGACTCGCTGTCAGTCAACTACAACATTTACGAAAAAAACATAAAGCCAAACCTGGGATTCAAAAGCTCGGGGGGCATGCGTTTCGATGTTGGTGAAAACAGTGCAATTGGTTTCCTTGCAGCCATGAACTACGAAGACCAATGGCTTAGCACCGTTGCGCAACGCACCGATTATGTGGTCTCGGGCAGTGAACTGGAACCCGAGAATGACTTTACCTACAACACCACGCTGCGCGATATTGACCTGAGTGGCTTCCTAACGCTGGGGGCCCAGATTGGCGACAACAACCACCTGACCTACAACCTCATGCTGTTGCGCAACACTACGGACACCACCCAGCGACAGGAGGGGTTGAACGTGGACGCCTCCGGTGGCGATATCCAACTCTCCGAGCTTGAATGGAATGAACGAGCGCTGCTGACCAATCAATTCCTCGGCGCTCATGTTTTCCCAGACGCCTGGGACCTGACACTGAATTGGCAATACACCCTTTCGACCGCTACGTCCTATGCGCCGGATACACGCACCTATCGCTACGATCCGTACACCCTGACTCCCCAGGAGGATGACAAGATTTTCTCGATACGCAACGACAGCAACCAGCGGCGCTGGGGCAACCTGGACGACAAAGCTGACGACTGGCAGGTAAACTTCGTGCAGCCCTTGAGATTCTGGAATTCAATTGATCTGTCCGTTAATGCAGGAGTAGAGGGGCTCGAGCGAAACCGCGACTCCACCATCCGCCGGTTTGCGTTTCTTTCGAAAGGTCCTGTATCCGGTAATCCTGAACCGCGGCTTAATCCCAATCCGGACTACATCATATTTGACGACACTATTCTTCCCGAGGGTTGGCAGATCAACGAAGTTACCATTGCCACGGACACGTATACCGCGAGCCAGAACCTTGACGCATGGTATTTTGGATCAGAATTGGCTTATGAATGGCTAAGGTTTGCCGGCGGGGTTCGTTTCGAGCGTTCGCAACAGAACGTCATCACCTATGACATATTCGATGCGGAACGTAACCCGGTTATTTCGGACCTGGACACGGACGACGCCTTTCCTTCGCTCAACACAACCCTGATTTTCGGCGACCACCAGCTACGCATGAGTTACGGCAAGACCATCAATCGCCCGGATTTCAAGGAATTGTCACCGTCGTTGTTCAAGGACCCTACGCTCGACCGGATCGTGATTGGCAATCCGAACCTGATCGCGGCCTACCTGAAGAACTACGATTTGCGTTGGGACTACTACTTCGACGCAGCCCAGTTCGTCTCGTTGGGCGCATTTTATAAGGAATTCAGCAACCCTATAGAATCCGTAATTCTCGCCGGCGCGGAACAGATCACCACGTTCAGCAATGCCGAATCGGCGGAAAATTTTGGTATCGAATTCGAGCTCTACACAACACTTGATGTATTCAATCGCTGGTTTGGAGAATCAGACGCCTGGGATACACTGTACGTCAGCACGAACTACGCCTGGATAGATTCAAAAATAACCCTGTCCGAAGACAATGCGGCGGTCCAGACCTCGAGTTCACGACCGCTGCAGGGCCAGTCACCTTATGTGTGGAATTTCCAGCTGGGCTATGACGATGCTGAAAACGGCATCAACGCTGCTCTCCTCTATAACGTTTTTGGTGAGCGAATTGTCGATGTCGGCACCAACGGTGCGCCGGACATCTATGAGCAACCCCGTCCGCAGCTCGATTTCATTTACTCACAGATCTTCCACGATAACTGGAGGGTCAAATTACAGGCCAAGAACCTGCTGAATCCGCAGCTTGAATTAACCCAGGGTGATAAAACACGGCTCAAGTTCGACGTCGGGCGCGAATACACCATCTCCCTGCAGTGGTCTTACTAACCCTCACACGATGACTTCCGGACAAGCAGGTGTTTCGCGACTCGCAACGAGGTGTGCGCACCGCGGGGTCAACCGGCCTTGCCATGCTCGGTGATGACCTCGGCCAGGGCGTTATCGGCACTGGTATGCCGGATATCCCGGCCATGCACCAGGTAAAATATATACTCGGCAATATTCTCGCAACGGTCTCCCATGCGTTCCATGGCGCGTGTAGCCCACATGATATTCAGGATAAGCGGGATGGACCGCGGGTCCTCGGCCATGTAGGTCATCAACTGACGCGTGATCGAGGCGAACTTGGCATCCACTTTGCTATCGCTGTGTACAACTTCCATCGCCTTGTCTACGTCCATGCGGGCGAACGAGTCCAATACCTGGCGCAGCATGTCTTTTACCAGGCCACCCATATGGTCGAGTTCCTGGCGCACTTCCTGGTTCAGTGTCCCGTCCATTTCCTCCGCAACCATGCGCGCGACCCGCTTGGCCTCGTCGCCAATGCGTTCAAGATCGGTGATGGTCTTGATTACAGCCATCACGAGGCGCAAATCGGAAGCGGCGGGTTGACGGCGGGCGACGATGCGCGTGCACTCTTCGTCGATGGCAACTTCCAGTGCGTTGACGCGCTGGTCATTGGCCACAACCTGCCGGGCCAGTGCAGAATCCGTTTCAACCAAAGCCTTCACTGCCTGGGCTAACTGTTCCTCGACCAGGCCTCCCATCTTCAGAACCTGGCTGCGCACATTCTCAAGTTCTTCATTGAACTGCCGGGAAATATGCTGGCCTATATTCAGTTTATCCATGCTCTTGCTCCATACCTTCAACCATATCGTCCGGTAATGTAGTCCTCGGTTCTCTTTTTACCGGGGTTGGTAAATACCTGGTCAGTATCGCCATATTCAATCATCTCACCCAGGTACATAAACGCGGTGCGATCTGATACACGCGCCGCCTGTTGCATATTATGGGTAACAATCACAATGCTGTAGCGCTCTTTCAGGTCATTGATCAATTCTTCCACCTTCAGCGTGGATATGGGATCCAGTGAGGAACACGGCTCATCAAGCAAGATGATTTCCGGTTGCACCGCAATGGCGCGCGCGATTACCAGGCGTTGTTGCTGACCTCCTGACAAGCCCAGAGCCGACTCAGTGAGGCGGTCCTTCACCTCATCCCAAAGGGCCGCGCCGCGCAGGGCCCATTCCACGGATTCATCCAGCTGGCGGCGACGCTTAATGCCCTGGATGCGTAAGCCATACGCAACGTTCTCATAAATCGTTTTCGGGAACGGATTGGGCTTCTGAAATACCATGCCCACCTGCCGCCGCAGTTCCGCAACGTTGATGGTTTTTTTCTGGATGTCACGTTCCCCGAGAATGATGCTGCCTTCGGTGCGGCAACTCGGGATCAGGTCGTTCATGCGATTGAAGCAGCGCAGCAAGGTCGACTTGCCGCAGCCGCTGGGACCGATAAATGCCGTCACTTGCTTTGCAGCGATATCGATGCAGATATCCTTCAGGGCCTGCACCTCTCCGTAGTACAGGTTCAGGTCCCGCACACTGACCGCCACGGGCGTGCCTTCCGGCAGTCCCAAATGCAAAGGCACCTTGACCGGGACCGAGAGAACCAGTTGTTCCTGTGCTGTCACGTTTCCAATCCTCTGTATTTTTCCCGCAGGCGGTTGCGCACACCAATGGCACTAATGTTCAGCAATAGTATGACCGACACCAGTAGCAGGGCCGTGGCATAAACCAACGGCCTTGCGGCTTCAACATTTGGGCTTTGAAAACCAACATCGTAGATATGGAAGCCCAGGTGCATGAATTTCCGGTCGAGATGAATGAAGGGGTAGTCCCCATCCAGCGGTAGCGCCGGTGCCAGCTTGACCACACCTACCAGCATCAGTGGCGCCACTTCTCCTGCAGCACGCGCAACCGCGAGGATCACACCCGTCATTATGCCGGGACTGGCCATTGGCAGGATTGTGCGCCACAGGGTTTCCCATTGGGTTGCACCCAGGGCCAGGCTGCCTTCGCGAATAGTCCGGGGAATTCTTGACAGGCCTTCCTCGGTCGCAACGATCACGGTCGGCAGTGTGAGTAATGCCAGGGTCAGCGAGGCCCAGAATAGCCCGCCAGTACCAAAGGTAGGAGATGGCAGGGCTGCACTGAAAAACAGCCGGTCAATGCTGCCCCCAAGCGTGTATACAAAAAAGCCCAGCCCGAATACGCCGTACACGATCGATGGCACCCCGGCGAGGTTATTGACGGCAATCCGGATGATTCTCGTCAAAAAGCCTTGGCGCGCATATTCCTTCAAGTACACTCCTGCAACCACGCCCAACGGGGTCACAAACACAGTCATCAATAGCACCATGAGCATGGTACCGACGATAGCAGGGAAAATTCCTCCCTCCGTGTTGGCCTCTCTCGGGTCCCCCGAGACAAACAGCCATAGCTGGCGGAAAAAATGCTGCAATTGGGCCGTCACGCTCATGGCATTCGGTTGCCAGGCCGCAATGATCCCCGCTAAAGGCAAATCTATGTCAGATTCCTCACCCGTGCCAATCCGCATGATTACGGAATTTTGCCGCGCAGACTCATTCAACGCATCCAGGCGGGTCTCGAGCTGCTGGTAACTGGATTGTAATTGCTGTCGTTCCTGCGCTATAGCCACCAGGATTTGAGGGGATGCTTCTCCCTTGAGTTGCACACCCCGCTCCTTCAAGCGCAGTCGCTCCATTTGGTAATTAATGCTGCCAATCTCGTCTTTTTGTAAATGGTCGATCTCATTGCGTAGCTGCCGGGCCTGATTCAGCAAGAGTTGGAAATCGCCCCAAACATCGCGGCTCCTGAGCAATACGCCATTGCTCTTGAGACCCACCACGAATCCGAAAAACGCACCCCACTCTTCGCGTTCCAATACCGCCATGCTTGAAGGTGACCTCTGCCGCAGGATGTGCTCCTGAAAAATCCAGTGAAAGTCCTGCCCGGTCACATCACGATTGCCCGATTTGACGAGCACGCGCGTAACGAAACCATTTTCGCCGTCCAGCGTTTCTGCCTGCTCCCCAAGGCGTTCCGCAGATACTTTTTCATGTTCACCAATCTGCCCGACCAGCCGGCTTTGATTGCCCTGTTCATCCTGCACTATGAATTCGTGAACCCTGGTGGGCCAGAAATGCCCCAACCCGCGCACCGTGATCAACAGGAGCAGTCCGAGCACGAGCAGAATACAGGCGCTGACGGCAGCTGCATTGAGCCAGACCCATTGTGTGTCGCCGCTTGTCCTGGCAGGAGCCTTTTTTCTTCGTTGCATGGGATTCACGCTTACAGTGAACTGTAACGATCGCGCAGGCGTTGCCGTACGATTTCGGCACCGGTATTGGCCACGAAGGTGAACAGGAACAGTACCAGGGCAGCGAGAAACAGCACCCGGTAGTGTGTACTGCCTACTGCAGACTCCGGCATTTCCACCGCGATGTTGGCGGCCAGCGTGCGCATGCCTTCAAACAGGTTCCAGTCCATGATCGGCGTGTTGCCGGTGGCCATCAACACAATCATGGTTTCACCCACCGCGCGCCCCAGGCCGATCATCAGGGCAGAGAAAATACCGGGGCTTGCAGTTGGGATTACCACCCGGACCAGGGATTGCCATGGGGTTGCGCCCAGGGCCAGGGAACCGTTCGACATGGACCTTGGAACACCAAAAATCGCATCCTCGGCTATGGAAAATATGGTCGGGATGACCGCGAACCCCATGGCAAAACCCACTACCAGGGCATTCCTCTGGTCAAACCCGGCGCCGGTTTCACGACCCAGCCAGGAACGAAAATCCGTACCGAGCACGCTGTACTGCAGTGGCTCTGCCAACCACAAGGCAAACCAGCCTAATGCAATCAGGATGGGAATCTGCAGCAAGGGTTCGTAGCCTGCGGGAACCAGGGTCTTGATGGGGCTGTCAAGGCGCTGCCACCACCAGGCGAACAGCATGATGCCCGGAGGAATTGCGATGAACAGGGCAAGTATGCCTGCCAGGTTTTCTTCGACCAGTGGCGCAAGCCATAGACCGGCGAGGAAACCGAGGATAACAGTGGGCAACGCTGCCATGAGCTCAATTCCGGGCTTAACCCATTGGCGCAGTTTCGGGGCCATGAAATACGCGGTGTAGGCAGCTGCCATCAGGGCTAATGGAACGGCGAACAACATGGCATACAACGCCGCCTTCAGAGTTCCGAAAACCAGGGGTGTTAAGCTGAACTTGGGTTCAAAATCGTTGCCCGTTGCCGAGGACTGCCAGACATATTGCGGTTCACTGTAATTTTCGTACCAGACTTTCTTCCACAGGGAGGAAACAGATACTTCGGGGTGTTCATTGTCGATAGCGAGCAAGGACAACCCGCCATCTTTGCTTTCGATGAGCAAACCATCGGCGCGGGGCGCCAGGGCCACTATCCGGGGCTGCACCTTTGCCAGGGACTCTGCGTGTACCAGTCTACCCGAGGTGCTGTGATAGATCGCCAGTTCGTCTTGCTGATCAATGGCCAGAAAGCCTTTGCGACGTTGTTCATTGACGATATCCCTGATCGGGGCGGACCCCTGGTGGAACTGTCGTACCACTTCAAGTGAATGGTGGTTTTCCTTGTCACGAATCGGAAACAATTGGGAAATCGTCCCGTCCTCACTGCCTGCTAACACGGAAATTCCGCCGAGCAACATAGCCATCGCGGATATCGGCCCGCCCTTGAGTTCAACTGACTCCACCAGTTCCAGGCCTGGTAATGCCCATTGCTGAACCTGGCCGCTGGCGTTACCTACATACAGCCAGTCGCCGTTTGAGCTGAGCGCTATGGAAAGTGCCGGGACATCCAACTGCAGCTCGGTGACGGTGGAGTCGAGCGCCACCTCGCCGGTCATCAGGTTTTGCTGGCGGGTACCTGTCAGCAGCTTAACGCGCCCGGTTGCATCCAATGCGGCAAGCAACAGCCCGTTTTCTGAATCCGCTAGAGCCAGCGACCGGATCTCTCCATGTTCGAGCATCAGTTGCGGGTCCTGGCCATATGGATAGGTGACGCCGGGTACTATTTGCCGATTCTCTACACCTCCGTCGAAACGTGTCTCGTACGAATGCTGCAGCAGGAAAACCCGCCCGTCAGCGGTCGCGGCCGCCAGTAAACCGCTATGCTCTGTTGCTTCTGCAACACGCACAAAGCGCGTCTCCGTGCCAGGCAGGATGGGCGTGGTGCTAATGCTTTGGGCACCACGTACGCGGAAAAACTCGATATCACCTTCTGCTGTAACGCGAATGCCAATTTCTTTCTGCTCTTCCACGGCAAGGTAAAGCGGGCTGGAACGGGCCCAGTCCGGCCTTGAACCAAGCTGCTCCAGCGAGGTGGAAGCGGGGGTGAACAGGGGGGCAACTATTTTAAGCAGGTAGAAAAAAATAAGGACAATTGCAAGGATAACTGTTGCGCCACCTATGCCAATCAGCCACCTCGCTATGTGATCCTTGCGACCACGCCAGCGATGAAAACGGGCAGAGCGTTCCTGTCCCGGAGCGGCGCTGTCAGGAGTCGCAACGTTCATCCCAGCATGGTATGGGGCCATTGTGACAGTAATGTTACAGTCACAAAGTGTCGGCAGATACCATGAATTTTGCCTGGCATTGCGTGTACCATTTCAGTTCTCCATCGCACAGCAACAGGCCACAGATTCATCAGATGTCACCACGCGATCCAAAGATAATTACCGTACGATCCGCTACAACCGCAGATACTGCCGGCATTCTGCAGTGGTTCGACCGGTCCGGGCGCAGGAGCAGAGGCGAGGTCGTGGTGCTGCACCACCCGAAACCCCTTACAGTAAGGGCAGTGCGTGCAAAAACCCTGGATGGTTGCCTGCTCTTGGCAGAAATTCAAGGAAAACTGGTCGGCGTGGCTGGTATAGATCTTGACCGGCGCACACTCAGTGAACTGGTGTTACACAATGCTCCCCGGCCAGCAGGCCTGGCTGATGCTTTGCTGGGACGTGCTGAAGACTTGGCCCTGGCATTCGGTTTACTCGACCTTGGCGTTGCAGTTACAACAGGCAATGCCTCCTGGTTTATGTCCAGGGCCTACCGCCCCACCGATGAACCAACAAGAACCGCAGCTTCGCGCAATGGCAAATTGCTGCAGGTGCTAGTCCGTTCCTTGCGCCGTCGCCAAACCATTTACACCCGCCAGTTGAGAAAAATCGGCGAAGAATTGGGCATACCCGGAAACTACGGCCAGTTTCACCGTTTACAGATCCAGCAAGTAGCCAGCACGCTGCGCAGCATCGGGTTGGATGTGTTCGGACGGGAACAGTGGATGAGCCCTCGCGCCGCAGCGGCCTGGCAGCGCATGTGCCTGCTCGCGTCTGCCAGCAGTATCGAACTTCAAGCTGTGTCGGCGTGGCGATCCGTGAGCTACCAGCAAGGGTTGGTGCAGCGCAAACTGGAAAAAGGCCTGGCCATCGATGCTGTACTGCGAGTGTCAGCGGCCCCGGGCTACAGCGAGCACCACACCGGCCGGGCGATTGATATCACCTCGCCCGGTTGTGATGCTTTGTCAGAAGATTTTGCCCAAAGCCCTGCTTTCAAGTGGTTAAAGCGGCATGCACCCGGGTTTGGTTTCCAGCTTTCTTTTCCGCTTGGAAACCGGCACCAGCTGGCCTATGAACCCTGGCACTGGTGCTTCCACAACTAAGCCGCCCTGTTGCTGAACAAGCAGCTTAGCCGTTATCAATGCAAAGCGCCGGAAACCCGCACGGTCTGCCCGGCGGTTGCCTGCAGCCGCGCAGCGATATCGTAGGGCAAGTGAATCTGCTCGAGACCAAGGCGATTTAACAGGCCACGCAGCTCGTATTGCAACAGCGGGTAAAGTTGCCGCGTCAGGCTGGAGTGATTGGTAGTGAACTGCGCAATGTCCATGGGCTCTCCGCTGGTTTGCTGGTACAGAGCTTCGAAGCCAACCTGTGCGGCGAAGATCGGGCCGGGCTGGATTTCTGAGCCGCCGCGGCAGGATAGACGGGCACTCACCTGGTAGGCTGGCAGAGTTCCGCCAGCGTCTGTTTTCAACAGGCGTGGGGTGAGATTCAACTCCACTTTGGCATCCTGTGTGCCGCCTTCCTTGGAGGCGCGGATCAACTCAGCATGCAGTTCACTTACTTGTATGTGGTGCAGCACGAAATAGTCGAGTAAGTTCATATGGGCTGGAGCTCCAGTAGCACAACTCTTAACATGCGCCCGGGTTCAGACGCTTTCAAGGAAAGCTCAGCTCATCAACTTCGTGTCGGCTGCTCGCCAGAAGTACCAGCTGGCGGCGGAACGAAACGGCGCCAGGTGCCGGGTCCGACGCAAGACCTCGTCGGGGCCAGGCAGTTTTCTCATGCGGTAAACTGCCTGTATGCCTTTCTGCACGCCCAGGTCAGCAACCGGCATAACGTCAGGCCTGCCAAGGGTGAAAATGAGCAGCATCTGTGCCGTCCAGGGGCCGATTCCACGCACTTGTACCAGGTTTTCGATGACCGCCTGATCATCCATGCGATTGATTTTGAGCAATGGCCACAAAGTGCCATCCATTGCTTTCGTGGCCAGGTCCTGGATCGCCAGGGCCTTGTTCTGCGACAAGCCTACTGACCGGAGCTGGGAAATGGCAAGGGTTTTCGCCACCCCGGCGTCCGGCAACGCATGAGGGAAAAGACCCGCGAATCTGCTGTAAATGGTCGCCGCCGCCTTACCGGAAAGCTGCTGATAAACAATTGCTTCTGTCAGCGCCGTAAACAAATCGGGGGCCTTCGTGACCTGAAGCTTGAGCGGACCTTGCTGCTCAATAAATTTCGCCAGCGGTGCACACTGACTGCGCAAATGCTCCACAGCGTCTAGCCGACTATAGCGCAGACGACTCAAAATGGCCTGCCCCCGTCTGTTGCACGTTTCGTGACATCACTTTTGGTCCTTCCCCAACAAGGCAACGCCTATCCACAACCAGGCCACAATTAGTAGAAACCCACCGACTGGCGGCAAGGCATTGGGGAGCATGGTACTACCGGTTGCACGGAAGTATAAACTACCGCTGAACACCATCGTGCCGAGTGCCATGAGCATCCAGCCAGAAATAATACCCCTGGTTCGCGTAACCGAGGCAAGCGCAGCGATGGCCAGCATGGTCGCCGCATGAAACATGTGGATTTGCAGCGCCGTGCTCCATAATCGCTCTGCAGCCGGTGAATCCATTGCTATGGCATGCGCACCGAGTGCAGCGAGAATAACTGCAGTCACCCCGTATACAGTGGCGCCGCACGCCAGCCAGCGCCACGGCTGTGCCATCATTTTTTGGCCGGCGGCTTGAGCAGGTCTTCCTTGCGCTTGCTTATTAAATCGGACTTTAACTGCGGAATTGAATAAGCCCAGCCGCGCACACGACTGTTAATGTCCTCAATTCGTTTGCGCCGATCAGCCAGCGCACTATCTCTGGTTTCGTGGCTTTCCGCGGGTTCAGTCGCCTGCGCCGGGTAGGGAAAGGCCTCAAGTTTCAGCCAGCTTTTGCCATCGACCGTGAGCATCCCGGCCCTGACCTCCACTCCATCAGCGGTCAGTACCCGCAGTTGCGTGGCATTCGACCAATCCAACTCGTCGGCACGGATGACTTCTTCCAATTGCACAGCGGCGAGACTTCCACCCAGGGCATTCACAGCCCACGCGGATTCAGCTTCCCGGCCCTTGGGCAACTGGTCCAGGGTAAAGTCGGGCACGTCCGCCGAAACCCGGCTCACGTGGATGGTGTCTCCGTCCGGGTGGGTAATGTTAACGTCCACCACCTCCGCTTCGGCCAGGTCCACGACGTCACGTTGCACCCAATCCGCGGCCTGCACTGAAACCTCGAGCGGACGATCGATCAGCAAGGCTTGCTCCTGGTCGGGAAAGCGGACGTACTGCCCTGCCCGGCCCTGGGCTGTTGAACCCAGCAACAATCGGGTGGCCTGCTCACCTTCACCAATTTCAACCAGTACTGCCGTGCTGCCTGGGTCAGAAATGTCCTTCACGCCCAGCCGGTCGTAATAATCCGGGTTGGAGGTTTTGAGTTCGATGACTTTGGCTTGCGCAAGGGCGAAAAGCATTTTTTTCAGCCTCGCCCAGTCGGCAGGATAGGCCCCTGCATCCTCGACGGTCCACGACTCCACCCCCCGAACCAGGGTTGCCACGGGAACGTTTCCGCCCTTGGTGATGCGCACCCGCGTTATGTCATTGACCCAGGTGTCCAGGCCCGGAACCAGGGGACGCACTTCAAACTCACTTTCCTTGCCCGTCTTGCCCGGTATCAGCAGGATGAGAATGGTCACCGCAAGCGTGCTGGCCAGCAGCCAGGAAAAATGTTTTTTGCTCATGTGCTACAACTCACTCATGTGTCTGCCCGGCGTGTTTGCATTTGGCGCCGGCGCCAACCCAACAGAATCGCTACCACGATCACCAACGCTGGAACCAGCACAACATTCACCAATTTGAGCTGAGTGCCGAGGCGATCAATGTCTCTCTGCAAATCAAGCTGCACCTGCCGCAACTCTTTGCGAATCTCAAGTTTTCGATCAACGAACCGCTGCAGCTCCTGCTTTTGCTCATCGGTCAGGACCAGCATGTCCGACTCCGGCCGCCCCGCCTGCAATTCAGTGAGCTTTCGCTCGGTTTCGGTCAATTCCTGCTGCAGGCGCTCCTCGGTTGCACGGTACTCAGTTTCGGCCTGAAGTTGCAACGCATCAACACGCTCAAACGGCCGGACAGAACTGGCTCGCGTGCGTATGCTGATCAGGTCATTATTGCCCAGCAGGTTGTCAACCGCATTCACAGCGATGTTGCCGTTGTCAGCAAAAGCGGTGACCACATTCTGGCCCAGAAAAGCCTGCTTTTGCACCCACAGGCGGTCACTCAGCATGTCGGAATCCGCAAACATCAGCACGTTAATACCACCGCCAACGGACTCCTTCAGAACATTCTTGGCCGAACCTTCAGGTGGTGAGTCCGCAAAAGCAGAGCTGGCTGGACCGCTTATTCTCACAGCCAGCGCATATTTCTCCCCGGTCGGGTTAAAGCCCTGCATAAGGTCGTTTGGATTGGCCAGAAAGCGCATACGTGTCGCGTCAATGGGGCCAGCATTTTCGCTGCTTTCGACCAGCACCTCGATTGTTGTCGTCGCGCCCGGTACTTCTTGCAGCCAGCCGGTTGAGGAGAAATTCACCATCTCGAGATCAGCGCTGACCACATCATCTGCATCCATGGCTTCGCGTGGGACCGACAGGATTCCAATATGTCGCGTTCCGCCACTGCCCACTCCGAACTGCAGGTCTCCCAGCACTTTCTGGGTATCAAAGCTCAGCCCCCAGGCTTTCAGCAAGGGCTCCAGGGTTGACGAACTGCCTGCCTGCATCTGTGCCATAGGGTCCGACGGGTCACCACGATCAGATTCCGCCAGCGGGTCCAGGAACACCAGGAGGCGGCCTCCGCCGAGTACGAATTGATCCACCTTGACCAACAAATCCGGAGACAGGTTGCGCGGATGGACCAGCACCAGCATATCGAGCCCTTCGGGCAGACTGGTTTCTTGCGCATCGATGGATTTGATGGTGAACAACTGGCTCAGTTGTTCATACACCACCCACGGTTCGCGCGCGCTTTGGGTTTGCGGATCAAATCCGGCAGTCATGGGCAGACTGGAAATCAGGCCTATGGTTTTGCGTTGCGGGTGCCCCAGAAAGGAAACCATTTTTGCCAGGTCGTATTCGAGGAATTTCTCCTTGGTCGGCTGCAGGAACGGCATGGTCTGTACATCGTCCAGTGAATTGGTCGCCGCAATTCCAAGATACAAGGTAGTGCCGTCCACGCCTACAGGCACTGCCTGTAAGCCATAACGCGCCGCCTCATCTTCTTTCTCGGAAAAAGGCTCCGGGTCCACTTGGTGGATCTTCAGTTTGCCATCACTGCGATTGGCAAACTCATCCAGCAATTCGTTAACGCGCTGCGCATAACTGCGGATTTGTGGCAGATCCCGGCTGCTTTCTTCAGAGAAAAACAAGTAGATATTGACCGGCTCTTGCAAGCCTGCGAGCACGTTGATGGTTCCTTCGCTCAGTGTGTACAGGTGGTTTTCTGACAGATCGAGGCGCATGCCGCGAAACAATTTGCCTGACAGCATGCTGAGGGACGCAAAAAGCACCAGCAACAGCGCCAGCGAAACCGCGAAATAAAGTGATTTTTTCTGCATGTCGGACCGCCTCAATCGGCCTTGCGGAATTCAAGAATAATCGTGTTCGCCATTAGCCAGGACGCTATAACCAGGGCGAAATAAAACATATCCCGGAGGTCAAGAATCCCTTTGGAAATCGAAGCGAAGCGGGTGAGGAAACTGAAATCGGCAATCATGTCGAGTACGCTCTGTGGCGCCCACCCGCTGAACACATTCATCACCATCGGCAATCCACTCAACAGAAAGCCAAAACAAACCACGACGCTGAGAATAAACGCCACCACCTGGTTGCGCGTCAGAGCGGACATGCAGGAACCGATGGCAAGAAGGCCCCCAGCCATCATCCAGCTTCCAATATAGGCTGCCAATATGGACCCGTTATCCGGGTTCCCGAGGTAGTTCACGGTGAGCCAGGTGGGAAAGGTCAGCGACAGCGCCAGCCCAATGAACAGCCATGCTGCCAGGTACTTACCGAGCACTGCCTGCCAGGTCGTCAAGGGCAGGGTCAGCAACAGTTCAATTGACCCGGAGCGCCTTTCCTCGGCCCACAATCGCATGGAAATAGCCGGAACAAGAAACAGGTATAGCCAGGCATGGAACTGAAAAAATGGCGCAAGGTCCGCCATGCCGCGCTCATAGAATGATCCCATGTAGAAGGTGAATACCCCCGACATGACCAGGAATATAACAATGAAAACCCACGCGACAGGGGTGGAGAAATATGAGCTCAACTCCCTTCCTACGACGTTTTTCACGGCATTGAATGTGGAAACCGGTCGGATTGCCAGGCTCATTTTGACCCCTCACCGGTGGTGATTTGGCGGAACACTTCGTCCATTCTTCCCGCTTCGAGACGTATTTCATGGACGTCCCACCGGTTTTGCCGTATGCGGTCGGAAATCGCTTCAAAAAGTGCGACTCCGGCAACCGGGAAAACGGTGAGTTCCCCTTCGCGAATTTCCACCCGCGCTGCCCCCGGCAATTCACTCAGTGCACTTGCAACCCGCTCTGCTTGGTCGACCACCATCGTGACGGCGTTATGGTACCTCGATCTTGCGAGCAAACCCCTGGGCGAGTCATCTACCAGCAGGCGTCCATCTGCAATGATGATTGCCCGGTTGCACAATGCGTGAACTTCTTCAAGAACATGGGTGGAAATGACGATGATTTTGCCAGCAGCCATCTCGCGAATGAGAGCCCTGACTTCGTGCTTCTGATTGGGGTCCAGTCCGTCGGTGGGTTCATCCAGAATCAGAACATCAGGGTCATGTAGTATGGCCTGGGCCAACCCTACCCTGCGCTTGAAGCCTTTGGACAAGGTTTCGATGGGTTGCTCCGCTACGTCCTGCAGATTGAGGCGTTCCATGGCCAGGCCTGAAACCCGCTTCACCTCGTCCCCGGAAAAGCCCCGCGCCCGGGCGATAAACGCCAGGAAATGACGCGTTGTCATTTCACCGTAGGCGGGCGCGCCTTCCGGCAGGTAACCAATACACTGCCGGGCAGCAAGGGAGTCCGTGACAACATCATGACCGTTGATCGAGGCTGTACCTGAGGTCGGCGCCAGAAACCCGGTCAGCATTTTCATGGTGGTGGACTTGCCTGCGCCGTTGGGCCCGAGAAAGCCCAGCACTTCACCAGCCTCAATACTGAAATTCAAATCCTGCACAGCCGTCAGCCGGCCGTACCGCTTGGTCAGAGCCTGCGTTTCGATCCTGACATCACTCATGTTTTTACCTTCTTTGTATGGGTGCTCGTGGGCCACTCCGGACATAGTGACCACAATTTCAGCAAAAAATTCTGGTCGGGCCGGTTATTTTTCAAGTCCCGGGAGGTGACTTTAGCAAAATGTTCCGGCCGGGGATGGCCCTGCGCATGGTAACTCAAGGCAGCCAGTACCCTACTACTTTTGCTCCATGACTTCTGCCACTGGTACAGTTAGTCTTTCATGCCCAGATTGGACCTTGCCAATCAAGAGGAGCAATTCCGGATGAGTATGTGGACCGCCATCGCTTTCATTGCTGTTGCAGGCATCGTGGCCGAGGCTTTCCGCCACTACAACAAGGATAAGCTTTCCAAGGCGGACCTGCAGGAAATCGCCGCCATCAATCGCCGGCTCGACTCGGTGGAAACCGACCTACGCCAAAGGGTGGAAGTCATTGAGCGCATAATTACCGATCGTGCCGAACATCTTAAACGGCAGTTCGACCACCTGGACAAGGCCGGCTGAGCCCCTGACGAAGACCTGCCCGTTCAGATCTGCCCCATCTCGAATGCCTTCAGAACAGCGCGTGTCCGATCCCTGACGCCCATCTTCGAGAGAATGTTGGACACATGATTCTTGATGGTGCCTTCAGCAACCCCCAGTGAATTGGCAATTTCCTTGTTACTGTAGCCTCCTGCCATCAAACGCAGGATTTCAGTTTCACGATCGGTGAGAGGATCCGGCCGGTCCAGGCTGGAGAAATCAGTCTTCAGGTTTTCCAACCCTTTTAACAGGCGCTGCGTAACCGCGGGTTTTACCATCGACCCTCCCTGCGCGACCGTCTTGACGGCATTCACCAGATCCGCCAGTGAGACGTCTTTCAGCAGGTAGCCGCGGGCACCTGCCTTGATCCCGGCAAGTACCATTTCATCGTCATCAAAAGTAGTGAGAATGATGGTCGGAGGCAAGGCTCCTGCTTCCGACAAGGACAGCAAGACTTCCAATCCGGACAATTCCGGCATGCGCATGTCCAGCAGCACCACGTCCGGCTTGATTTCCGGAATGGTGCGGATAGCCTCCTTTCCGTCTGAAGCCTCTGCAACAACCTCTATTTCCTCGGATAGTTCGAGCAAGCTACGCACGCCTTTGCGTACCAGGTTTTGGTCATCAACCAGCATCACCTTGATCATGTACCCGCCTCCAGGGGAACCCAGGCCTGCAGGGAAAACCCTGCTCCCGGACTCGATTCTACTGTAAGTTCGCCGCCCAACTGGCGTAATCGCTCCGCCATCCCGTTTAACCCATTGCCGGTCCTCACCATGTCGACCCCCTTGCCGTCATCACGCGCTGTCATGGCAACGCCATTTTCATCCAGGCGCAATTGCAGCCAGAAATTTCGCGCCTGGGCATGGCGCACGCTATTGGTGATCATCTCCTGGGCACAACGCAGCAACACCTGGGCGCGCAAGGGGTCGGTCATACCCAATTCAGCAGGGAGATCAAGATGGACGCTGGGTTCGGGCACACCCTCTGCCAGCGTTCTCAATGCAGCGGCCAGGTCGACCTTGTCATCTTGGCGCATTTCGCTCACCACCTCCCTGACATCCGCCAGCAGCAACCTGGCCAGCGAATGCGCCTGCTGAACATGCTCCAGGGCCTTTCCGCCCACCAGGTGAGTGGTTACTTCAAGATTCAGTGTGAGAGCAGTCAGGTGATGTCCGACCAGGTCGTGCAACTCACGTGCGATACGCACGCGTTCGGCGATGCGGGTATTTTCGGCTAGCAATGCTTGCGTAGCACGCAATTCCGAATTGACCTTACGCAGTTCATCCCGCGCAGCAACCTGGCGCAATGCCACCACCGAACTCATGAATGCAAACAATGAAATTCCGAGAAACAACCCGGCGGTCAGCGCAGCATCGGCAAAAGTTACCCCAGGAATGGTATTGATGGTGATGGCCAGCAACACGTTCTGGCCAAGCAACCAGCTGAGGGCGGGAATCGCCGTCAGCATCCACGGCAGCATGCCGGCTATGATCAGCAGCAGGATGCCGCCAAGCCCCGATTGGGCCATCACGCTGACGCCAAGTGCACTCAGAGTCAGTACTGCGACCACCAGCAGGCGATGCCACAGCGGGGAGCGAATGGGTAATTCGCCCACCTGTTTCCAGTAGGTCAGGCCAAATACGAGGTGCAGCAGCCACCAGCCGAAATACTGCTCCTCCCCGAGGGGTTTCGTGTACAGCCAGGGCATGAGTAACAGCGGGACGGAAGCGCAGATCCAGGTGAACAGGCCCGCAAAACGCAACAGTTCCATCGGAGACAGGTGGCCAGCTAAAAAGATCTTGCGCCGCGCCGAGCGCCGCCATAGTCTTTTGCCGCTTCTGTTCATCCAGTGAACCTCCGATCAATCGAGTATATTACCCCAGCCACCGCAACGAGATAGCGATTTGAACCCGTGAAAACCTCTGCCCCCTCAGTCCTGAATTTATCTGCATACTCTAGCGACGATTTGCGGAGCGTGCTGGGCCGTTTCGGGCTCTCGCTGGTCATTACGCCAGAGCAGCAACCCATTCCAGGCTCTTACTGGGGCGAACAGGAAGCCGGACTCATCGGCAGCCAATTACTGGCTCGAGCAGATACCCCCGTGCATTCCATTTTGCACGAGGCCTGCCACTTTATTTGCATGGACATGCAACGCCGGCAATCACTGGATACCAATGCCGGCGGGGGATACGACGAAGAAAATGCCGTGTGCTTTTTGCAAGTTCTGCTGGCGGACCAACTGCCCGGCATCGGCCGGGCGAAAATGTTTCGTGACATGGATACATGGGGCTACAGCTTCCGGCTGGGAAGTGCCCGTGCCTGGTTCGAGCAGGATGCTGAAGAGGCCAGGGACTGGTTGGTTCAGCACAGGCTGATCCATCGCCAGGGCAGAGCGGAGGCTGAGAACTGGTCCGATGGATCCGGCCTACCCTCAAGCTGGGTCCCGACCTATGGCGTGAGGGATCAATGAACGTTTGCAGGGCGTCCGGAATCCCCACCCTGCACACCGCCAGGCTTATGCTCAGAGAATTGCGGCAAAGTGATGCCGAAGCGGTGTTCACAATTTTTTCCGACCCGGAAACTGTCCTTTACTGGGGCCACGATTTACTCACGGACAAGAGTCAGGCCGAAGAAGTGGTTCGCACAAACCTCGAGTGCATAGCCGCCGGGAACTGCTACCACTGGGCAATTGAGCATGCTGCAACTGCTGAGGTGATTGGCACATGCACGCTATTCCATATCGACGTTAATAACCGGCGGGCAGAACTTGGTTACGTTCTCAAGCGGGATTTCTGGCGCCGTGGCCTGATGACGGAGGCCTTGATTGCGGTTATTGAATTTTCCTTCGATACACTCGACCTGCACCGGCTGGAAGCCGATACAGACCCGAACAATGCGGCCAGCAATGCCCTGCTGGAAAAATTCGGGTTTGTGCGTGAAGGTTTTTTCCGCGAACGCTGGTTTGTGCGAGGGTTATGGCTCGACAGCGATATGTGGGGCTTGCTGAAATCCGAATATTGCGCGGGACAGGACTCCACCTGAATCAAACCACGATCCATCCCCTCTGCCAGGCCAGTGCAGCGGCAGCCAGCACCGCTCCCAATAGTAACCACGGCAAATGGTTCCGCCGCTGCTTCAGCGCCGCGGCAGAGAGAACTTTGTCCGGCCGCAGTCCCGGCGCCTGCAGCACCCAGCGACAGTTGCCCAATCGAATTTCATCACCGCTACAGAGCCTGGCCCGGGTCACCGGGGCGCCATTGAGGTGTGTCACAAAGCCACCGACCAGGCTTACCAGCTCCATCACGCCCTCCGGGTTCACCAGTATCTCGGCGTGACGCGGAGCGATGGTCTCATCATCAATGACCAGGTCGCATTCAGCCGAGCTGCCCACCAAAGTCCTTTCCGCCAGACCGAATGCCTGCCTGGCCACTTTGCCGGAAGCGCCTTTTAGTCGATAGGTGTGCATATGAAAACCCGCTAAATCATAGGGAAGCTCTGAATAAATCAGAGTTTCCATAGGTCGTAGAATCAGCAAATAGTGCAATGGAATTGGAACATGGGTTCAACCTGTGGTCGAAATAAGCTCGTCGATGACCGTAGTGGCATAACTGCCCGGCGGCAGGACGAAATCCAGTTGCAGCTGATCTTCAAGAAGCTGCCAATGCATGGATTCCACTCGCAGGCGCAGGCTGCGCCGGTCGGCGTCCAGGCGCGCCTTGCACAGTCGCTCAATCAACTCACCGTAAGGCTCCAGCAAGGCCGTTTCCAGATCAGCCACAGCTCCCTGCGGAGCAAAGCCGGCATTCCCCGGCAAAGGGCCAGTGGGATGGAGGTCGAAATCCTTGCAACGCTGCACTTGTTGCACATCGCTTGAATCGCAGTGAAATACCGAATGGGTGCCATCCAGCATCACCACGTCCCCGTCGAGCAGTTGGTCCCAGTTGCCTTGCTGCACGCGCTGCGCCAGAACCAGGTTGAACATAAAGCTGCGTACTGCCGAAAGATAAATACTTTGTTTTGACCGGGGCAGGCGTCCGCCTTCCTTGAGCCAGCGCGCCCCCTTCCACACGTTGTCGCCGGCATGGCCGAAACGCTGGGGCCCAAAGTAATTGGGCAGACCGCGCGAACGGATCTGTTCCAGTCGCACCGCCAGTTCATCCCGGTCGCCCCGCAGCCTACGCACGACGATACTGAAGCGGTTGCCAGTCAGGACACCGCGCTTTAATTTCTTCTGGTGCCGCACGGCCTGGATGATGGTGGCATCGGGGATCTGCCATTCCTGCCAGGGCGCTTCTTGTGCCACCGTCACGGGAATGGAAAACCACTGCGTGGTTTCTGCGTGGCGGTCTTTAAGGCCCGCATAGCCCACGTCCCTGGCAGCACAACCGGCTGCCAGCGCCAGTCGCCCGGCAATCCAATCGGTGTTGGCGCCCCGTTTGGTCAACTGCACCCACAGATGGTCGCCCTGCCCCGACGGGTTGTGTTGTGGAATTTCATCAACCCGGAAATCCTCAAGGCAGGTACGCAGTTCTCCGCTGGCTGCAGGCGGCCCGAGAAAGCGCGGCCAGTGCGGCAGAACGCGGAGGGAATTGATGTCCATTCAGGCCGGGTGGATCAGCGCCACTGCCATGGCAGCAATGCCTTCGCCGCGCCCACAGAAACCCAGTCGTTCCGTAGTGGTGGCCTTGATGGAGACAGCGTCGATCCCGATCTCCAGCACTGCAGCGATAGCGCGCCGCATGTGCTCGGCATGGGGTGCGATTTTCGGCTCTTCACACACGATGGTCACATCAACATTGCCGGTGACCCAACCCTGCGCTCGGATCATGGCATACACCCTGCGCAGCAGATCCAGGCTATCAGCGCCACGCCAGGCCCCATCCCCGGGAGGGAAATGCCGCCCGATATCACCCAGGGCCAGTGCGCCCAGCAGCGCGTCACATAGCGCATGCAAGGCCACGTCACCGTCGGAGTGAGCCTTGATGCCGAGATGGTACGGAATGCGCACTCCGCCCAGCATCAGGTGATCACCCGGCATGAAAGCGTGTACGTCGATTCCCTGGCCAATTCTAACCGTCACGATGTTTCCTTGCTGCCGTGATGTTGCCAATGTCGCTTGCTGGCGCCGTGCTGCCTGAGAATCAGTTCCGCCATCGGCAGGTCTTCGGCGCAGGTAATCTTGACATTACCGGGCAAGCCCCGCACCAATAAGGGATGAAAACCTGCCCACTCCATGGCTTCCGCTTCGTCCGTAGGTTGTTTCGTGGAACGGATCGCAGCCGCCAGATTGCGTATCAAGGCATCCAGTGGAAACAACTGCGGAGTCTGCGCCGACCACAAGCCGGCGCGATCCACCGTGTTTTCGATATTTCCCTGCACCTGCTCCCGCTTCAGCGTATCACTGACCGGCACAGCGAGGATTGCACCCTGGTCGCTGGCCAGGCCTTGGAGTAACAGCTCGGCCAATGATGCAGCAGCCAGGCAGGGACGGGCAGCATCATGCACCAGCACCCACTCGCATCGCGCATCCATGCCGCGAATGAATTGCAAGCCATTGAGCACGGACTGGGCGCGGCTGTCACCGCCCGTGGTGGTGCTCACTTCAGGAAACAGGGGGCGAACGAGATCATCATAAGCAGTGTCATTTTGTGCCAGCACCACGGTCACTTCCCGGACAGCGGGATGTTGGCACACTGCAGCAATGCTGTGCGCCAGGACGGGTTTGCCCAGTAGCTGCATGTACTGCTTCGGCGTTGCACCTCCAAAACGGATGCTTTGACCAGCAGCAGGAATCAGGGCACAAACGTGCTGCATCATGACGTTTTATTCTTGTTCCTTGTTTTCCGGCTTGGGCGGAGAGCCGGGCACAACCTGGTAAAACTCTTCGTCCTCCCGAATCATGCCCATTTCACTTCGGGCCCTTTCCTCGATCGCCTCGTAACCCTGGCGCAGGTCTTCCACTTCAGCCTGCAGCTCCTGATTACGCTGTTCGAGAAACTTGTTCTCCTCGACCTGCTCGGCAACCCGCTGTTCCAGTCGGCGCACATTGGCAAATCCGCCTTCACCCAACCAGAGCTTGTACTGCAGCGCCAGCAGCACAATCAGCAGCACCACCAGCAAGATGCGCATGCCCTGGCTTACCCCCGGTTCCTGAGGTTTCTGAACGCGCTGCGCCCGGCATAACGACCACGCTGGCCCAGGGCTTCCTCAATCCGCAACAATTGATTGTACTTGGCAACCCGGTCGGAACGACACAATGATCCGGTCTTGATCTGGGTGGCGGAAGTTGCCACGGCCAGGTCGGCAATCGTGGTGTCTTCAGTTTCACCGGAACGGTGCGAAATCACCGCGCTGTATCCGGCAGCTTCAGCCATGTCGATGGCTGCCAGTGTTTCAGTCAAGGTGCCGATCTGGTTCAGCTTGATCAGGATGGAATTGGCGATGCCTCTATCAATGCCTTGCTGGAAAATCCGGGTATTGGTTACAAACAGGTCATCGCCCACCAGTTGGCAACGGTCGCCCAGGCGATCGGTGAGTTCCTTCCAGCCATCCCAATCGCCCTCGGCCATGCCATCCTCGACACTTATGATCGGGTACTGCGCTACCCACCTTTCAAGATACTGGGCAAACTCGCTGGAGTCGAAACTCTTCCCCTCGGACTCGAAGTGATAACGGCCATCGCGATAAAATTCCGAGGAAGCTACATCCAGTCCCAGATACACATCTTTGCCGACCTGGTAACCGGATTTTTCAATCGCCTCCAGTATCACTTCAACGGCAGCTTCATTGCTGGGCAGGTCCGGGGCAAATCCACCTTCATCACCCACCGCCGTGTTATTGCCCCGCTTGTGCAGCACGGCTTTAAGGGAATGAAATATTTCCA
>JANLTO010000138.1:0-36456 GCA_031362985.1 Lysobacterales bacterium
CATTTTCATCAGCACCCGTGCCGAAATTTCGGGCGGCGCCATTTTTTTGCCGCCCGCTTCCACCCAGGCATCACCATTTTCTGCGGCGAGGATTTTGTACGGCACGAGATCGCGGTCTTTTTGCACGACGTCTTCGGAATACTTGCGCCCAATCAGGCGCTTCACCGCGTAGAGGGTGTTGGTCGGATTGGTTACCGCCTGGCGCTTGGCCGGCTGACCAACTATCACTTCATCATCCTTAGTAAACGCGACGATGGATGGCGTGGTGCGATCGCCTTCGGAATTCTCGATCACTTTAGGCTGGCCACCCTCCATCACTGCCACGCAGGAATTCGTGGTGCCCAAGTCGATACCTATGATCTTACCCATGTCCTGAATCTCCAAAAATGTGTGTAGTACTTGCTCGTTGCAACAAAAATGGGGGCCTGCAAGGCAATTTCAATGCATGACCAGCTGATTCCCTGGCCTTTTTTTGCATCAAGCTGCACCACATGGTCTGTTACAGGCTACTTGATACCACCACCATGGCCGGCCGTATCAGGCGCTCGTGCATCCTGAACCCTTTCTGCAGGACCTCGATAACCGTATTGTCCGGGTGTTCCGCTGAAGGCTGCAGACTTACTGCCTGGTGAAACTCCGGGTTGAATGCTTCGCCCTTAGGGTCAATAACTTCCAGGCCGTGATCCTGCATGACCTTGTGCAGAATCTTCAGGGTGAGCTCTTTACCCGCCAGGAGGGTTTCTGCCGGCGTGTTGCTGTCGACTGTTTCTATGCCGCGTTCGAGGCTGTCGCGCACCTGTAAGAGGTCCTTCATTACCCCTTCCATGGCGAACTTGCGCGATTTTTCGAGGTCGCGTATGAGGCGCTTGCGCAGGTTTTCCATCTCCGCCTGCATGCGCAACATGGCATCGCGGTGCAGCAATAACTCTGCTTCAGCGGCAGACAGGGCCTTACCCATGTCCTGCAGTTCATCATCCACGGTAGCTGCGTCAACGGGCTCAGCACCTGCGGACTGGTCTATCTCTTCTATTGCTACTGGTGTCACTACTGGCCCCTTCCCGGCCGGTTGGTCGTTTGCTGCTGTCACTGTCACGGACTCCTGCTGAGATCATGCATTCTGCTGTACCCTCATATGGGGCCCGGCTGCTTCGATTCAAGCTGATTTCCTACAGCGCCTCTCGTTGCCCATTGACCTGCATCATGGTAGTGTCCTGTCACGCAACTAACAACGCATTCAGCAAGCCGAGAAGCGGCTAGATGCCAGGCGCGCGAGTGCCGGACTAGCAGAGCTAATTCAAGCGAGCGCAACGCCGCAGATGGCCGCTTCTCGACTGGTCCGGAGGGAGCCCCGCATGTGCGCCAATGCCGCGTTGCAGTTCTTGGCAAGGACACGCCATTGCCTGCGAACTGCGCCTTGCCTTGGCACATATGCGGGGCTCTGAAAATGCAGTTAGTTGCGGGACAGGACACTCGCGTTGTTCGGGAATTTCCCGGTTGCCAGGCGGCAAAAACCGCCAGAACACGGATCATGCTCAGCCTGTTACAAATTCGCAATTTCACTATTATCGAGTCGCTGGATCTCGAGCTGGCGCGTGGCTTCACGGCCATCACCGGAGAAACAGGGGCGGGCAAGTCCATCCTCGTCGATGCCCTGGGTTTATTGTTGGGCGGTCGCGCAGACAGCAGCAGCATTCGCAGCGGCTGTGACAAAGCGGAATTGAGTGCGGAATTCGAACTCGCGGAAGATGACAATGCGCTGGACTGGCTAAAGCGAGCTGAGCTGGATGAAGGCAAGACCTGCCTGCTGCGCCGGCTGGTGAGCCAAAACGGCCGTTCCCGGGCCTGGATAAACGGCACCACCGTAACCCTGACCCAGTTACAGGAGTTGGGTGAACTGCTGGTCGAGATTCACGGCCAGAATGAGCACCTCCGCCTGGTGCGTCCCGCTGAACAATTTCGCTTGCTGGACAGCAGCGAGCCGTGCGCCCGGGAGCTGGAAAACCTGCAGCAGCGGCATGCCGTGTGGCACGCCGTGGAGTCAGCGTTGGCCGAACTGGAAAACGAATCCCCGCTGGCCGCCGGGGAACTGGACCTGCTGCAGTACCAGATCGATGAGCTGCAGGACGTGGTCCTGAGTGAACAGGAATTCCAGGAACTGGACCAGGAACACCATCTTCTGGCTAAAGGTGGTGACGTTGTGGCTGCGCTGGAATCTTCACTCGAGACACTGGACCGGGAGCAGTCGGGGGTGACTGCGCAGATTCAGCTAATGCTGGATCGCTTGGGGCACCACGCCGCACTCGATGGTGAAATCGATGGTGTTTGCAAGCTTCTGCAGGAAGCTGCCATCAATTGTGAGGAAGCGCGCACCAGCCTGGAGAACACGCTTTCGCGAATTGACCTGAGTCCCGAACGGCTGGCCGAACTGGACCGGACCTTGGGCCGGCTGCTCGATCTTGCCCGCAAGCACCGGGTCGAACCCGTTGCCCTGCAGCATGTGTTACACCTTTTGACTGAGCGCAGCCAGCGCGCCGCCAGTCAGCACGAACGCAGGCTTGTTCTGCTTGCCCAAAAAACCGTGCTTGAGCGGGACTACCGGGAAGCTGCCTTGAGCTTGCACCAGGCGCGCTCCGTCCGCGCAGAGACCCTGTCGCGCGCCGTCAGCGATTTGATGCAGGTACTGGGCATGGCGGGCGGAGTATTCGAATTGCGCGTGGAGTTGGACCCGTCCGGGCCGCCGGGCCGCCGCGGCGATGACCGGCTGGAAATGCTGGTCAGCGCTAACCCCGGACTGGCGCCCGGCCCTTTGCGAAAAATAGCGTCCGGTGGCGAGCTGTCCCGCATCAGCCTGGCGGTCAAGGTGGCCTCTGCTGCCGGCGCGTTCGCCCCGACGCAGGTATTTGATGAAGTCGATGCCGGCATCGGTGGCGAGACGGCAAACTCGGTCGGCCGCTTGCTGCAAAGCGTGGCGAGCACGGGGCAAGCCCTGTGCGTCACCCATCTGGCGCAAGTGGCTGTGTGCGCCGATCAGCAATTTCGTGTGCTCAAGAGCGCTGCAGACCAGGTCACCCGGGTACAGACCGATTTACTGGGTGGTGGTGACCGGGTGGATGAGATCGCCCGCATGCTGGGCGGCAGGCTGTCCGAGCAAAGCCGGGCTCATGCCAGCGAACTACTCGCCAGTGCGCTGACACGGCATTGAGCAAACCCTGAATTCAGGGTTTTCCCAAATACCTTCGTTAGGGTTTTCTTTTGGGCCGGACGTAAATCACCAGGCTGTGATCGGCGATTTCGTACCCGTGGGCTGCAGCGATTTTTTCCTGCAAAGCTTCAATTTCCGCGCTGATGAACTCAATAACCTTGCCGGTTTCCACGCATACCATGTGATCGTGATGCTGGCCGGAATCGAGCTCGTAGTATGCCTGCCCGCCTTCGAAATTGTGTTTTACCACCAAGCCGGCAGTTTCAAACTGGTGTAACACCCGATAAACAGTCGCCAGCCCGATGTCTTCACCGGACTGCAGCAATGCCCGGTAGATGTCATCGGCAGTGCCATGCTTGAAACCTTTCTGCTCCAGCACCTCGAAAATCCGCGTGCGTGGATGGGTGACTTTGAGTCCGGCCTTGCGCAGGTTTCTGGTTTCCACGGTAATAGCGTCCCTCTTTGCACCAAAGTCGGCACGAATATTGTATCATTCACCTTCGTTGCGCCACGAAAAATCCAGCCAGGTACCGAATGTCTACCAGATCCCCATTATATAAACGGCTGTTTGCCGGTTTACTGATTGTCCTGTTCGCGTGTTCCGGCTGCGGCCTGATCTACAAGCAAAACATCCAGCAGGGTAACGCGCTGGAGGCTGAAGACCTGGACCAGCTCTACATCGGCATGAACAAACGCCAGGTTTTGTTCGTGTTGGGGTCACCCTCCATTCATGATCCGTTTGAGCTGGAGCGGTGGGATTACGTGCAAACCTATAGCCGCCGGGGCGAGGACATGGTCCAGCGTACCGTAACCCTGCGTTTTGAAGCTGACCTGCTGGTCGAGCTGATCGGAGTGGATCAAACCCCAACCGCGCTGGTGGATGAAGAACCGGGATCAGACGTTGTATCTTCCGATAACAAGGCGGAACCCGCGAACACCTCGGTGCTGGACCCTGACGCCGCATCGGAAGAAGCGGAACAAAAGGCGCAAGAATCCCTGAAGCCCGAAGCGGACGTTAATGGCATTGGCGTACCCAGTGCCCAGGAACGTAAATTTGAAGACGAAGGCGATGATGCAGTCACGCGGGAAGAACAGGACATCGACGCCGAGCAGGACAAGGAGATGGAAGAGCAAACCTCTCCCGATGACATCGCCTCACCAGATATTGATGAATAGTTCGGGGATGAGTGGTCCCCGGATGAATAGTTTGCAGGATGAGCCCTTTGCGGGATCACCGGTCAGTGGCGCTTATTACCCCTGACCCGCCGGTGATTGGCCTTTCCCAGATCGGTTTTTTTTTAGTTCGGCCTTTTTTTGTTCAGCCCTTTGCTGCTCGGCTTTCAAACGCCGCGACTGCTTGGCATCCACCTGCAACGGCCGGTAAATCTCCACCCGGTCGCCGCTGGCGAGTTTGTAATCCAGGGCTACCTTGCAGCTGAAAATCCCCACCACCGGCTGCTCATCGATCTCGGCAAACTGTTGCCTCACCCCGGACGCTGCAATGGCCTCGGCTACGGTTGTGCCGGGCGGAACATGCAGTTGCAAAATCACCTGTTTTGCAGGCGTGGCATACGCGACCTCAACCGGCAGGAGTTGGATCGAACCGCCATCATCAGATGAAGCCTGCTTCATTCTGGTTTCGCGCTCATTCCTGCATCATGGCTTTCCCGGTAAAATTCAGGCGCCATAAACCTGGTCCGCCCGGGTGCTGAAATCGTACACCAGCTTGTCCGCCACGTTGGCGAAACCGCGCCGAAACGCGCCCGACAACAGGGAACTGGAGAAATCAAACGCCAGGTTGAGTGTTACTTTACTGCCCTTCTCACCCAGTGCAGTGAAGTCCCATTGGCCGGATAAATACCGGAATGGCCCTTTTACCAACTCCAGGCTCAACTGTTCGCCTGGCACCAGGCGATTACGCGTGGCAAACGTGTGGCGCATTCCGGCGAGGGACACTTCGAGGCTGGCCAGTTGCAGGCTGTCGTTCTGCTCGAGCACCTGAGCGTTAACGCACCAACTCAGGAATGCAGGATAGGCGTTGACGTCCAGCACCAACTGGTACATTGCGGATGCCGGGTGCAGCACCCAGATGGTTCGCTTGATTTCCATGGATCGCGGCCACAGGGCGTAACGTTCAGGATGGGCCAGCATAGCATGCGCCCTGCCAGCCAAAGTAGAATAGGCAATGGTCGGCGATCGACCAGACCGCCCACATGGCCGGGTTTCCGGCCCAACAGAATGAAGCACATGACCGAGCAGCACAATACTGGCAAAACCATTGCGCTTAACAAAAGGGCACGCTTTGATTACTTTATCGAAGAGCGGCTCGAGACCGGTATTGCCCTGGAAGGCTGGGAGGTGAAATCCCTGCGCGATGGACGGGTTCAGTTTGCCGACAGCTATGTATTGCTGAAAAACGGCGAAGCCTGGCTGTTTGGCTGCCTGATCAGCCCTCTGTCCACCGTCTCAACCCACATCATCCCGGACCCGACCCGCACACGCAAATTGCTGTTGCACAAGCGCCAGCTCGACATGTTGATCGGTTTGGTGGAGCGCAAGGGCTACACACTCATACCCACCGCAATGTACTGGTCAAAAGGCAAAGTCAAAGTCGAAATCGGAACGGCCAAAGGCAAGAAGCAGCATGACAAGCGCAAGGTGGCCAAGGAACGCGACTGGGAGCGGGAAAAAGGCCGCATCATGAAACGTGCTTGATCCAACCTGCATGCAACGACTATCCCCCCTGGCATGACTGAATCCCTGCTCTATCTGGATCCGCACAGCGACCTGAGTCTGCAGACCCAGATTCGCCAGCGCCTGGTGGATGCGATTTTAAAAGGCGCCTTCCCTCGCGGTAGCCGTTTGCCTTCCTCGCGCAAAATGGCTGAACAGCTGGGGGTAGCCCGCAATACCGTGGTGTTGGCCTGCGAGCAGTTAATCGCAGAGGGCTATCTGGAAAGCCGCCAGCGCAGCGGCATCTTTGTTAACGAGCATATTCGTGAAAACCGCGCAGGCCTGCATACTTCCCCCCGCTCTGATTCTGCCCAGGACGCTCAATGGAGCAGCCGCATTTGCGCGGGCGTGGAAACCAAGCCGCTTTTTCAATGGCCGGCCAACTGGCAGCAGCATCCCTACCCGTTCATGGACGGCTATTTTGATGCATCCTTGTATCCCACGGCGCAATGGCGTGAAGCCAGCCGCATGGCGCTGGGAACGCGGCTGGTCAATGAAGGCACGGTGACCGAAGGTGATGCCGATGACCCTGTGCTGATCGAAGAGATCCGCAGCAAAATGCTGCCGCGCCGCGGGATTACTGCCGGTCCAGAGGAAATTCTCATCACCTCAGGAGAACAAAATGCCTTGTACCTCCTGACCCGTCTGCTGACCAATACCGAGACCACGGTGGCCATGGAGGAACCCGGCAATCCGCGCATGCGCCTGCTTTTGCAGCAAACCGGGGCAAAGTTGCTCCACCAGCCCGTGGATGAGCACGGTATGGTGGTTAATTCCCGCCTTGATGCCGCCCAGGTGGTTTACGTAACTCCCAGTCACCAGGTGCCGACCGCAGTCACCATGCCGAACCAGCGGCGCATGGCGCTGCTCAAAACCGCGCACGAACAGGACCAGGTCATCATTGAGGATGATTTTGAGCATGAGAGCAATTACCTGGGTCAGCCTCATCCGGCCTTGCGTGGCATCGATACGGACAACCGGGTGGTCTATGTTTCTGCGCTGCCCAAGGTGCTCGCACCCGGTTTGCGCATTGGCTTTATGGTAGCGGCCGCGCCCCTGATCCGTGCTGCCCGCAGTCTGCGACAGCAGGTCATTGGCCGGCCCTCGCTGCTCAACCAGCGCACCGCTGCCTATTTTCTTTCGCTGGGCCACTACGACGCCTTCATGGCCCGCTTGCATCAGGAAATGCAGGTACGCTGGCACGCCTTGCGCGACGCGCTGAATCATTACCGGCCCAAGTCTGTGGTGACCATACCCAACCAGGGTGGCACGGTGATTTCGGTGCGCAGTCCGGAAGATATCGACGTCAACCTGTTGACCAGTGAAGCCGCCAAACGAGGTATCCTGATCGAACCCGACACGCACTATTTTGCCCACCCGGAAGCTTCCCGCCAGTGCTTTCGTATGGGTGTGACCAGTATTCCCGTGGAACGGATACGCGAAGGCGTGGAACGCCTGCGCCAACTGATGTGGGACCTCAGCAAGGTCGAGGGTGTCACTCTCGATGACAACGATCCCCACTTTCTCAGGCAACCAGAGCTGGAGCAAAAGCTAAGCGGCGCCAGCATTATTTATCGCACGGTATACTGTGATCCATGCGTGCTTGATCTACACGCTGACGGTCGCCTGGAAGGCCGCGCCGGGCACGCCAACGAGGACCGGGATACCGGTCTCTGGTGGTGCGAAGGCGATCGCTGGTTCCGCCAATGGAACCGCTGGGCCTACGGTGAAAAATCCGGCTACTACGTCACCCTCGATGGCCAGCACATACGCTGGTACAACACCGCAAAACAACTGGTTGACGATGCAATCCTCCACCATCCCGGGGACGGACTGGCCTAATCAGCAAGCCTGAACTGGTTCTATTAGCCACGCCGACCTCGCATTAGGCTGTGCACTGTTACTGCAGCGGCAGGATTTGCGCTGCGTCTTAACCTTGGGGAACGCGATGGGACATCTGGCCGTTGCCGCTTTACAGCTGGCGCTGAAAAATGAAGACAACCTTGCGCAGATTGAACGTGAAGTCCTGCGGACATGCCAGCGTTTTCCGTGGGTGCAGATGGTTGTATTGCCGGAACTCTGTACCTTTGGGGCCAGCCCGAAGCTCGCAGTGCAGTTGCCCGGCGAGGTGGAGAACTGTTACCGGGAACTGGCGCGGAAGAACAACATCTGGCTGATTCCCGGCTCGATATTTGAGCGCGACGGCGATCGCGTGTACAACACGTGCCCGGTCATCAATCCGGCGGGCGAAGTGGTGGCGCGGCATCGCAAGCTGTTTCCCTTCATGCCCTACGAGCAGGGCGTGAGCTGCGGTGATCAATTCGTGGTGTTTGACGTGCCCGGTGCGGGCCGTATCGGCCTGCTGATTTGCTACGACATGTGGTTCCCGGAGACGGTGCGCGCACTGGCCTGGATGGGAGCCGAAGCGATCATCTGCCCCACCATGACCAGCACCATTGACCGGGACGTGGAATTGGCCATAGCACGCAGCAGCGCAGCCATCAACCAGGTGTGGTTTGTCAACGTTAATACGGCGGGCGATCTTGGCCTCGGGCGCTCCATAGTCGTTGCACCGGACGGCACCGTGGTTTACACCGCCGGGTCCATGCGCGAGATCATTACGGTGGAACTGGACTTTGCCCAGGTGCGGCATGTGCGGGAGCGTGGCTTGTTTGGTCAATGCCAGACCCTGAAAAGCTTCCGCGACCGGCAGCTTGAGTTTCCCCAGTATAGCCATGCTGCCGGTGGCGGCGCGTTCGATTCCCTGGGAGCACTGCAACTCCCTGAAAAGTCCAGCGAATGAGCTGTCCGTACCGGAGGCAAGAGCCAGACTGGACTCAAACGCAGGCTGAATCTGGCACTACCTGATGGCGCTGGGTTTGCAGTAGGTTGGAAGCTGGAACCGTGTGGGTGTTCCAGCGGCATGGCAAGTAAAAAAGAGCGTTCAATACAGACTCAATCAAACGGAGTGCAGCAATGAATTCCAATCCAAAACTTAAAAGAAAGACATTAACCACGGCGATCACGGTCGCACTAATGGCCTCTGGCCATGCTTCCATGGCCATGGCCCAGGCCAGTTCCTCAACTGCAGGCTCCAACATAGCCCTGGAAGAAATCATGGTTACAGCCACCCGGCGCGAAACTTCTGTGCAGGAAATCCCGTACAACATTTCTGCGATCAGTGGCTCTGACCTTGCTGATGCAAACGTGTATGACTCGGTCGAAGCCCTGCGCTACATCCCTGGTGTTTCCATGGCCGATCGCGGCTATCGCAATGCCGGCATGGCGGAGCGCATCATCATCCGCGGCATCAATGTTGACTATGGCGTGGATGGAGACGTACCGCTCACCGCGCCGCCCACCGTCGCGACCTATGTGGACAACACCGCCCTTTACGGCAGCCTTATTCTGAAGGACCTGCAACGCATCGAAGTACTGAAAGGACCACAAGGAACCCTGTACGGTTCTGGCTCGCTGGCTGGTAATGTGCGCTACATCATGAACAAACCCAATGTCGAAGCCTTCAGCGGCAAGGCCAGCGTGGGCTTTGGTCTGACGGACGGTTCCAGCGGTTTTAATTTCAACCCGGACCTGCTGATGAATATTCCCTTGGGCGATACCTTCGCAGTGCGCTTCAACCTCGGCGAGATCAAGAACGACGGCGTGGTCGATTACCCGAATGTGTACGTGCTTGACGCCAATGGCGACCCGGTGGTCACCAATGGGGATATCCTCAATGCGCCGCCGGTGTATGAAAGCCTTAAAGACGTAGACGACGTGGACATCAAGTATGGCCGCATTTCTGCGCTATGGATGCCAAACGATACCTTCAGCGCGCAGCTGTCTTATCAGAAGCAGAAAGACGATATCGACGGCCGCCGGCAGGTAACCCGTGGCGACGACCTGGTCAATGGCGGCCAGTACGGCAATTATGATTTCGGCGCCGTGCAGGTTGAGCCCGCAAACCGCGACATCGCCGTGTCGGCCCTGGAAATGGAATTCAATTTCGGCTTTGCCACCCTGACGTCCAGCACCTCGTACTATACGCATGACGGTGAAGGCATCAGCGACAACTCCGGCGTATACGCGCGCAATGGCTGGTTTGCCTTCTATGGCAGCTCGCCACGCCCCATTGCACAGGCACAACGTTTTTACGACGACTCGGCCTGGACGCAAGAGCTTCGCCTGGTTTCCGACGGTGACAATACCGTTGACTGGACTGCCGGCCTGTTCTACACCGATGCAGACTATGACCTCGGGCAGAACAGCTACTTGCCAGGCTATATCCCCTACCTTGATGCCCTGGACTGGTATGGCCTGGCGCCCTACACCACGAACCAGGACTTTCTCTACCGGCGTCAGCAAACCTATTCGGAGTTTGCCGTATACGGCGAGGCCACGATCAATTTCAGCGACACGGTGCACTGGACCCTGGGTGGGCGCTATTTTGATAACGACGTGAAGGTCAACGCCCTCGTCGATGTACCGATTTATCCAGGTGAGCCAGGCACGGGCAACGATGAAATCAAAGACAACGGTTTCTTGTTCAAAACCAACCTGGCCTGGGATATAAGCGATCACTCGATGCTGTATGCGACGATTTCGCAGGGCTACCGGCATGCCGGCTCCAACGCCGTACCGGTAACCGGCAAGTATGCCGAGAATCCTGCTTACCTGCTTTTTGACTCGGATAAGCTGAACAATTATGAGATCGGCTATAAAGGCGCTACCGATACATTCAACTACGCCATGGACGTGTACTACACCGATTGGAAAGACCCGCAGCTGAATACCTCATCATCCAACTGGGGCTTCTTCGCCGTGATCAACGGTGAGTCCGCCAGCACGAAAGGCTTTGAAGCAGAAATTTCCGGCCTGTTGACCGATACCCTCAGTTACACCTTTGGCTATACGTACGCCAATGCCAAGCTCACCGACGATGTCTATCAACCGGCCGGCAACCTGTACGGCAGCGGAGTTCTGTATCCGGACCTGATTGGCGCCGATGGCGAGCGTTTGCCCGGCACAGCCAGGAACGTCTTCAACGTTGCGTTGGTTAACAACGTGAGCTTGTCGGACAATGCCGACTGGAATACGGTGTTGAGCGGGTACTACCAATCGAAGACCCAGAACAGTATCGGTAATTTCGATTGCCTGTCTGACCTGTACACGGTGCGCGGCGTCTGTCGTGACAGCGCCAATCCGTCCTCCATTTATTACGAGCCGGATTCAATCTGGACCAGGAACTACGCAGCAATGAGCGGATTCCAGATCTGGAACATCAGCAGCACCTACAGTTGGGATTCCTGGGCTGTTTCTGTGTACTTGAAGAACATGTTCAACGAAGATGGCACCACCGGCGTATTCCCCTACTTGCGGGGTGGATCCGCTCCCGGGGGAACGCAACTGTATGACGGCAACAACTCAAGGGAGTACATCACCCTGCCACGCACTGTGGGTATTACCTTCGGATACACCTGGTAATTCCTTGCTCGTCCACGGCAGGCCGGAAACACTCCGGCCTGCCTGATCCTTTGTAATGTCCACAATCTAATGACTGCAGCAGCGCCACCGAGCAAAGAGCAACTGGCTGACCAGGTCACCCGCTGTGTGCAGGGCAACGATATGCACCGGGCGCTGGCGCTAAGTCAACGCCTCACCCATGAGCATCCCACCTACCCGTATGGCTGGTACCTCGCCAGCTTTCTGCTGAAAAAACAGCATCGCTATACAGAGGCTCTGGCAAGCATAGACCGGGCACTGCAACTCTCCTACACCGACCGCTACCAGTTACACCGGGCCAAATGCCTGTTCGAGTCAGGTGATGCCGCCGGGGCTGCTGCTGCCATTGCCCCTATTCAGGACGGATCGTTCAGCGATCCCCTGCTGCACAATGAGTTGGGTGGGGTATTGCACTTCATGGGCGACCATGACCGGGCTTTAAGCCACTACTCGAAGGCTATTACCATTGATGCGCGCAACCCGGAATTCCATTTCAACCAGGCCGCGCTCAGGCGCTATCTCGGTGACGCCAGCGGCGCGGAAGCTGCGTTCGATGCCGCGATTGCTCTCAAGCCGGACGAATACGAAGCCTATACCGGACGTGCACAGCTACGCACGCAAACCCCGGAAAGAAACCACATTCCCCAACTGCAGGAAGTATTAGCCCGTACCCGCACGCCTGCAGGAGTGGTCCAACTGTGTTACGCACTGGCAAAAGAACAGGAAGATCTGGGTGATTACGCAGGCGCCTTCGCCAGCCTCCAGCGCGGCGCCGACACCAAGCGCTCCCACATGCAGTACACAGTTGACACCGATGTCTCCATCATCCACACCATTCGCGTGACTTATGGTCCCGCGATGTTCGACGGGCACGTTGCAGGTTGCGGCAGTTGCGACCCCATATTCGTAGTGGGCATGCCACGAACCGGCACCACCCTGGTTGAACGCATTTTAGGCAGCCACCCGGAGGTCTATGCGGCAGGTGAACTGAACACCTTGTCGCTGGAGTTGATGCGCCTGGTGAAAGAGACGATCGTTCCGGCCCCAACGTCCCGGCTGGATTTCGTAGCCAAAACAGCGCAGCTGGATTTTCGCATGCTGGGCGAAGCATACATTGCCAACACCCGGACTATGCGCAATGCCCGGGCGCACTTTATCGACAAACTACCTTTCAATTACCTCTACGCCGGGCTGATACACCTCGCCATGCCCGGAGCAAAAATCATCAGTGTGCAACGGCACCCTATGGATACCTGCTTTGCGGTCTACAAGCAGTGGTTCAAGGATGCCTACCCCTTCTCTTACAAGCTCGACGAGTTGGGCCAGTACTACCTGGCTTATCATCAGTTGATGCAACATTGGAACGAGGTCATGCCACAGGTGATTCATACACTGGAATATGAAGCCCTGGTGGCCGATACCGAAGGCGAGGCTCGCCGGCTACTGCAGTACTGCGGCTTGCCTTGGGAAGACCAGTGCCTGCGGTTTTACGAGAACAGGCAGGCCTCCACGACCGCGAGTGCTTTGCAGGTACGCCAGCCGGTGTATGACAGTTCCGTGGGAAAGTGGCGGCATTACGCGCGCCAACTCGAACCACTGCGCTTACAGCTGGAAAGCGCTGGAATAGACTGCGCGTGAAACACCCCGTGCCAGATGTGTGCAACAATCTGCTGTGCCACGGCCATCGATTCCGCCAACCTGAAACCTTACCGCGAGACTAATTCAAATGATCTTTGATAACTTTCCAAAGGTTTCTCCCGCCGGCATGCCGGCGCGCGTATTCCTTGCCTTTCTCGCTTCTGCCGGCCTGTTTTACATCAACATCATGCCGACCATTGTCGATGGCCTGATCCAGGCACTGGGCTTCAGCAACCAGCAGGCTGGCGCGGTGGCTTCGGCCAATATCTACGGCGCCGCGACCGGGGCACTGTTGATCGTGTTCCTGATCAAGCACATCAACTGGCGTTTTGCCTCGCTGTTGTTCCTGTTGGTACTGATCAGTATTGACCTTGCTTCAATTTATGTTTCTTCCCCCATGGCACTGGTCGCGATTCGCTTCCTGCACGGTTTCGTTGGCGGCATGCTGGTAGGCACGGGCTTCTCGGTCATCGCCCGTACCATACAGCCGGACAAAACGTTTGGTGTGCTGTTGTTTGTGCAATTTGGCCTCGGCGGCGTGGGCGTGATGTTCATACCCGGCATGGTGCCGGAGTTTGGCACCAGCATCCTGTTCTTGTCCCTGATCGCGTTCAGCACCGCGACTTTGCTGATGCTGCCCTTCCTGCCGGCTTACATGGTGGAAAAACCCGCACCCAACGCCGGCAAGCCGCCGGCCATACGCTGGGCGCCCTTGTGCATGACCCTGGCTGCCTTGTTCCTGTTCCAGGCAGCCAATAACGGCCTGTATGCCTATATTATCGGCCTGGGTGAATTCTATGGAATGTCCCAGGATTTCATCACCAATACGCTGGGCATTTCCGCCTGGCTGGGCGTGGCGGGTGCCGGGCTGGTGATCCTGATATCCGATCGGCTGGGCTATTTCAAAACACTGTTACTGGGCATAGGGCTGACCACGGTCGCCAACTGGGCCCTGCAGTTCAGTGATTCACCGCTGGTCTTTTTTGCCGCCAATGCACTGGTGGGTATTACATGGGCCTTCTCGATTTCGTACTTGCTGGGGCTGGCCTCGCGTTTTGATGCTACCGGCCAGATGGCGGCACTCGGCGGGTTTGCATCGAAGATGGGCCTCGCCTCCGGACCTGCCGTCGCAGCGCTGATCATGGGCAAAAACAACTACCAGCTGATTATCTGGGTGGCCGTGGGCGCATTGGTCCTGTGCATGCTCACGGTGATTGTTCCTTCGCTGTCCCAGGACCGGCACTCAAAGCGCCCCTTTTGAAGACAATTACTGGAAGACGATTACCCGGGGACGCGCTACCTGGGGAAGTTCTACTTAAGCATGCTTCACTTAACTGGCACCAGGCGAGTGAGTGCCAGCGAGGCCGTGCTCAGCCCGGCAAAGCCGGTAGCGAGGGATGACACCGTTCCGTCATAAGCGTGTCCGATCAGGTAGGCCAACCCAACCGCGAGAAAAGTGGATAGGGAGCCCACTACCGCCGAACCGGTGCCTGCATTGAGCCCAAGAAATTCCATTGCAATGGAGTTCAGGTTGCCAAATAGCAGTCCGATGCAAAAAAACAAACCCGCCAGGACCAGCATCAGCAGCACCAGTGGCGGATGACCCGTATGGAACCAGGTCAAGGCCAGGAACACCCACGATAAGCCGACCAGCAACAGCATTGACACCCTGGCGAGGTAATGCATTCCCAGGCGCATCACCAGGCTGCTGTTCAGCAGGGACGCTATCCCCACGGCCAAGGCCAGCATGGCAAAATACAGGGGAAACATCCTGCCCAGACTGTACTGCACCTGGAAAATTTGTTGACACAGGTTCAGGTAGCCAAAAAACGCACCGTAAATACAGCCTATCACCAGTGTATACACCATGGCCTGGCGATTCTTCCCGACAATCACAAAGGCACCGCCAATTTTTTGCAGGGATAGTGGCAGTCTGCGTCCCACCGGCAGGGTTTCGGGCTGCCTGGCCGCAAACCAGATCAGGGTGATCAGGGCCAGGACCATGAGTGTGCCGAAAATGGCCCGCCAACCAGCCAGCAACAAAACGACCTGGCCCAATGCGGGCGCAATAATGGGTACCAGGATAAAGATGCTGATGATAAAAGACATCACCCTCGCCATCGCGGAGCCGTGCACCCGATCACGCACGATTGCAACGACTACGACCCTGGGCCCCGCAGCGCCGACCCCCTGCAACACCCTGCCCACCAGCATGGTATGGAAGTTCGTCGCCAGCATGGACAGCAGGCAGCCGAGGATGAACAAGGCAAAACCCAGATACAGTGCCTTTTTCCGGCCAATGGTATCCGACAGAGAACCATAAAAAAGCTGGCCAAATGCGAGACCGACCAGCAGTCCTGACACAATCAACTGCATATCGTTCGCCCGGTGCACCATCAGGTCCCCGCGCATGTCGGCAAAGGCCGGCAACATGGCATCAATGGTTAGCGCCCCCAGCGACATGGCGAATGCCATCAGGGCGACAAACTCGAACATCCGGGGTGCGGTGTCGTTTTCCCGGGGTGCGGAAGAGGATTGATTCATCAGCTACATGTGCCCATAGTGTGGCCTGCCAGCTTAACAAATGCGGATCACGCCGGGGAAATCACGATCACGCCGGGGAAATCAAGATCGCGCAGGGGAACTTGCGTGCAGATGGTGTACTATAAGCGGTGTTAGACCTTGGGGGCGACCTGGATTCGACGGGGGTTGCGAAACCGGAGGTGCATGCCGAGCTGCAAACAACTCGTAAAACTGATTGCAAAACCTTAGTTGCCAACGACGACAACTACGCACTAGCAGCTTAAACACCTGCTTAGCGCCTTCCGCCCGGTCTCGTGCCCATACGACCGGATCCCGGGAGTCACCCTATATGGGATCGCGACGAAGCACGCCTGGTGTGGACTCGTTAAAACCTATCCAGGATCGTTACAGGTTTTCCCTGCCCGTCGGGTAGCCCGTAATTAAATTAAAGACGCGGATAAGCATGTAGAGCCAATGGCGGAGTACTTTCGGACGCGGGTTCGATTCCCGCCGCCTCCACCATACGAGCAGAAAGCCCCCTTTTGGGGGTTTTTTGTTTGCCATTGTGCAGCTATCGATGTAGGACGCCTCGAAGTGTCCGATCAAGTTTCCCGTAAGCAGCGCTAAATGGGGTAATCAGCACTTTATTGGGGTAATAGAGTAGCGAAATACCCCTTTCTTTGGTAGGACTACCCCATTTACAAGCCCTGTGGTGGAACATGCATTCGCTGTCACATGACTATCTCGCAAGACTGCGCTTTGAAGCTCGGCAACTGGCAACGCTGCGCGCGCTTGGGGAGTACCGAGGCAAACAGCGGCTGTACTTCGCCCAGTCACCCGAGGTACTGAATGACCTGCGACAGGTCGCCGTCGTTGAGTCAACCGAGTCGTCCAACCGTCTCGAAGGCGTAGTGGTTGCGGCGAGCCGACTCAAATCGCTGGTCCTCAAGAACGCCACACCCAAGAGTCGATCCGAGCAGGAAGTCGCCGGCTGCCGCGATGCGGAAAAGGGGTCGGAAAAGGGGTCCGGAAAAGGGGTCAGAGCCCTTTTCAGTCCCAGCAGTCGTAGGCACCATGGCAACTTCCGAAAAGGGCTCTGACCCCTTTTCCCCATGTCCACACCAGCTGGTCGCTGGATGCGTTCGCACTCGGCAACGTGGTGACCACACCGGAGGATGCCTATAAGTACTTCAAGGGCGAGCCCATCAAGCACCCGCTGGGCTTTGACGTAAAAATCGACACACCGCTGGATTGGGCGGGTGTCACCGATCATTCCGAATACGCCGGCGTCGTCAACATGGCCAATGAACCGGGCTCCGCCGTGAGCAAGATTCCGCAGGCAGCGCCGCTGGTATTGAAGGCGAAAACCAAGGAGGAAATGGAGCGCGTAGCCCTTTACGCAATCAACACCCTGGCCTCCGGGCCACCCGTGCCAGCACTCATGTCCCCGGAAATCGCGGGCACCGTTTGGAAGAAGAATACCGAGTTTGCGGAGCAAGCCAATGTGCCCGGCAAGTTTACGGCGTTCTGTTCTTACGAGTGGACCTCAATGCCGGACAACATGAACCTGCATCGCAATATCTTTTTCAAGGACTGCGCCAAGGTTCCCGTGCAGCCATTCAGCGCGCTGGATTCGAAGCACCCAGTGGATCTGTGGAACTGGATGGACGGCCAGCGCAAGGTAGGCAACGAGCTGCTCGTCATTTCCCACAATGCCAACGTTTCCGACGGCCGGATGTTTGATGCGGAGGTTGACACCAAGGGGCGCCCGATCGACGCCGTCTATGCGGCCTCACGTGTGCGCAATGAACCCTTGATCGAGATCAAGGCGCTCAAGGGAACGTCAGAGACCCACCCGCTGCTCTCCCCAATGACGAATTCGCCGGCTTCAAATTGATGTCGATGCTGCTGGGTAATCCCGCCGGCCGCATTCCACACATCGTTGGCAGCTATGCCCGGCAGGCCCTGAAAGACGGCGTGGCCTTGCAGGATTCGCGAGGGTTCAACCCGTTCAAGTTCGGTTTTGGCGCAGCGTCTGACTCGCACAATACGGCTGTGCCTTACCGCCAGGACAACTTTTTTGGTGGCCATACGTTTTCGGACGGCACGGTTGAGGCACGTATGAAAGGCACAATCGTTGGCGGCATGTTCGATGCACGCACTGAAGGCACCGGCGGCCTGACAGGAGTGTGGGCCGAAGCGAATACGCGCGCCTCAATCTTCGAGGCGATGCAGCGCAGGGAGACTTTCGCCGTCAGCGGTCCCCACATCAAGGTTCGGGTTTTTGGCGGCTGGAAATTTGCACCCGACGTCCTGAAGGCAAAGGACTGGGTCAAGAGCGGATATGCGGAGGGTGTGCCCATGGGCAGCGATCTGCCGCCGGCCGGCTCCGCCAAGGCGCCAAGCTTTATCGTATGGGCCACCAAGGACCCGACCTCCGGCAACCTCGATCGCATTCAAATCGTGAAGGGCTGGGCCAAGAACGGCCAGACCTTTGAGAAGATTTATGACGTGGTCTGGGCGGGTGAGCGCAAGGCTGACCAGTGGACTGGCGTCGTGCCGCCCATAACCAGCACGGTAGATATCGCCAATGCTACCTATACCAACACGGTTGGTGCTGTAGAGCTCAAGACCGTGTGGGCCGATCCGGACTTTGCGCCAGGCGAATCAGCGTTTTACTATGCTCGGGTACTGGAGATTCCAACACCGCGCTGGACCACCTTGGCACCCGCTTACACAGTCGGCGGCATGGGCGCATTCTGGACCATCGAGCGCCTTGAGATTTGGCTACAAGCACTGAGTTGATCGGGTCCCCCGGTGATCGTCCCCGCTAGAGTGAGCCTGGTTTACCGGGGCCGAACACTTCCGCCTGCAATGCCTCGCACATGGCCACGTTATCATTGGCAATGCGCTGAATCGGCACCACCCCGTTGGCATTGTTGGTTCCGAGATCGTAGGTGATGGTACCGGAATTGCAACCCGCGAATTCCAGCAGGATGCTGCCATCCACTGTTTGTGCCGTTGCCGGGCTACCGGCGTCGAACACGCCGCCCTCGGTCCATTCGACGGCCAAATCGGCAGAATTCCAGGTGTACTTTCCAAACGCCGTAAGCCAGCGGTGTCCGGGATCACCAATTTGTGCCGTTACCGAGCCGTCCGGGCGCTCAAGATCATAAGTAAACCATGCCAGGAATAATTGCCCTATATTGCCAAACACATCCAGAAAAAATCCCTGGCCTCCTGTAGCCGGGTTGTACCAACTGCCGTTCAAGCCTGCGTTCAAGCGGAACGACGGGGGCGGAGTAAGTAGAAAAAAAGTACTCTCCGGTAGTGGCCGTCAGGTTGGGCTGGACCACGAAGTAATAGTCCTGACCGGGTCCCATATAAAGCCAACCATCAAGATCCGTATAACCGATCCGGTTTGCTTGAGGGTTCATAACATCCGGTGGTCCAGAGTAAATACTCAGGCAAATATCCACAGCGTTTCTGTTGGAAATGTCGACGAAAAAGTAGTTACCTGCGCGAGCCACCTGGATCGGACCCGATTGATGATATTGCGTATTTCCGCATTCGGTAGTGATGAGCGGATCACTGTCAGAAAAATTTCCGTGGGTGAATTCCGGCAAGCCAGTAACTACCTTCGCAGCGTTGACCGTACCAGGCCCGGAAATGGTTACTGCCCACGCGTTTTCAAGGTTATAACACCAGGGTTGGACCACGAGAGTGTAATCCACACCGGAATTCAGTTGCACCGTCGCCCAATCGTCGAATCCACTGGGTGCAACCAGGTTCTGCTGAACGTTGGCAGGATTGAAGGCTCCCTGGTAGATCGCAACCGTAGCATCGCCATACGGAGCAAAATTGTTGAACGCATCAGCAACAGCATAGGCTCCGCTAACCGAAACGGTGAGCGGAGAAATTTGTTGGTAAATCAATGAGTCAGAACTTTCAGCACAACTTCCCGGCAACTTGGCTATCTTTGGCGCCAGGCCATTAAATTCGTCGCTTAAAACTGTCGTATCCACCGCCCAAAGCAGGCCCGGAACAAAAAAAATGGCCAGGATGCAAATCCTGACCACGGCATGAAAATTGATTTTGGTGCCCATACCAACCCCCGTTGTTGAGGATTAACTGCACCGCGTTAGCATGTCACCAAATTTATCCAGGAGCAAGGGCGCAAGTAATTTCAATAATGGGGCGCGCTTCGTTCGGGCAAATCGTAGCCAGTTTCTTCGTGCGCTTCTTACCGAGCGGGCTGCCGCGTGGTAAGCTTGCTCCACAACCAGAACATGGGTTCCAGGATGGCACGTTTAGTAGCAATCATTTCGGGGGATTTCATATGATTTCGCAACGTTTTCTGGCCCAAGTGACTTTGGCCCTCACCTTCGCCGCTGTTTCAGTCGCAGCTTATGCCGCTCACAGCTGGAACAACTACCACTGGGCGCGCACGACCAACTCATTTACCTTACAGACGCTTAACAGCACCGTTTCGGGCGGCACCAATGCCAACTGGCCGGCTTTGCTCGCCGCCGCTGCAGGGCAGTGGTCGCAGTCGACCAAGCTCGATCTGAATGTTGTTCCGTACAGCAATGCACTAAAGGACCGTAAACGCTGCACCGCGGTCAGCGGCAAGATTCGTGTCTGCAATGCATCCTACGGCAACAACGGCTGGCTGGGCCTCGCGTCGATCAATATCGATAGCAAAAGCCACATTACCCAGGGTACGGCGAAGATGAATGACAGCTACTCTTCAACCTGGGCCACTGATGCCAACGAAGCCCCGCATGTCATGTGCCAGGAAGTTGGTCATACGTTTGGCCTGGGTCACACCAGCGAGGACGGTTCCTCGCAAGGCACCTGCATGGATTACTCAAGCAGCCCAAATAGTACTGCGCCCAACGCACACGACTATGCACAGCTGGATACAATCTACGGCCATACCGACACCAGTAATAGTTACAGCACCAGTTCGGCAGCTACCGTCTCCCACGGGCAGAGCGCTATGGCAGGCGATGTTCCGCTGGGTAACCTCGTGCATCGGGGCCATTTCCACGATGTCTATGTCGCGCCCGATGGACATGGCGGACTGTGGATCACGCATGTCCGGCTGGCTCCGGGCTTCGAACACTTTGACACCCAGTAATAAGTGCCGATTGCCCGTTTTCCGGGCTACCACAATCCAAAGCGCCGGTCTCACGACCGGCGTTTTTTTAGGTGCAGCATGCCCGCACTGAGATCGCCCTGAATCGGCACTTGGGAAGCTGGAGCGCTTTGTTGCACAATGCAGGATAATGGTTTTGAAAAGGCAGCCTTTCCAGGAAACTGATTCATGAGCAGCACATTGAGCTTGCATGGCGCGACCGACACGTGTGACATCTCCACCCGTTTGCGTGAATACCTATTGCGGCAGCGCGCAGCCTACCACGCGGACCCGAACCCCGACTTCACCCGACGCAAAGCCGATTTGCTGGCGCTCAAGCGCATGGTAATTGAAAACCAGGAAGCCATGATCGAGGCCATCAACCGCGACTATGGCAACCGATCACGCCACGAAACCCTGATCGCCGAAATCATTACCGTGCTGGACGGCATCAACTTCGCCATCAAGCACCTCAAGCGCTGGATGAAGCCGCAACGGCGGCACGTGGACCTCACTTCTTTTCCAGGCGCACGCAACCGGGTCATCCCCCAGCCCCTGGGCGTGGTGGGTGTCATTGTTCCGTGGAATTTTCCGCTGCAACTTGCCTTGGGCGGACTGACCTATATTTTTGCTGCCGGCAATCGCGCCATGGTGAAAATGTCGGAGAACTCGAACGCACTGGCTCAACTCCTCATTGCCCTTTGTCCGCGCTATTTCCCGCCGGAAAAACTTGTGTTCTTCGCGGAATCCGGCGACGTGGGAATACAGTTTTCTCAATTGCCGCTCGACCATCTGTTGTTCACCGGGTCCAGCCATACCGGTCGCGCCGTGATGGCTTCTGCTGCAAAAAACCTGACCCCTGTCACGCTGGAACTGGGGGGTAAATCCCCGGCCGTGGTGGCTCCTGACTATCCGGTGAAGAAGGCCGTCGAACGCATTTTCTTTGCCAAGCTATTCAATGCCGGACAGGTCTGCGTCAACGTGGATTACGTGTTTGTGCCGGAAGACAAGGTTGCTGAATTTGTTGCAGCGGCAACGGAGTACGGCAACAAGCACTGCCCGGATATCGACAGCACCGACTACACATCAATTATTGATCACCGGTCATTTGTGCGGCTGCAGGATGCCTTGGTTGATGCCTCGGGCAAGGGCGCAACCCTGGTCAACCTCACTTCCGGGAAAGCTGCGAATTCCGAACTGCGCAAGCTTGCTCCGCATATTGTGTTGCATGCCAACAGCGACATGGTGTTGCTGCAGCGTGAGATATTTGGTCCCATCATGCCGGTGCTGCCGTATCGGGATGCACAGGAAGTGGTGCAGTATATTAACCGGGGCGAGCGGCCCTTGTCTTTCTACCCCTTTACCAACGACACCAGGCTACAGGGCTGGTACCTGGATCATGTCATGTCGGGCGGGGTCAGCGTGAATGAAGTGATGTTGCACACCACTCAGCACGATATGCCCTTTGGCGGCGTCGGTGGCAGCGGCATGGGACATTATCACGGCCGTGAGGGGTTTATCACGTTTTCCAAGTTGCGGCCGGTGTTTTACCAGGCTCGCTTCAGCCTGATGAAATTCCTGGCCCCACCGTACGGTACCGTGGCCAATCGCTTGATCGGCTTTATGCTGAAACTGAAGTCCTAAGCGGGTGAGCAGGGACTTGGAAATCGTGTTGGATCAAATTCGCGGGATCGTGGGTGAGACCGGCATCTTGTTTGGCCCCGACGCAGCAGCCCGCTCGGACTCCTGGCCGCCACTGGGCGGATGCAAGGCAAAAGCAATCATCCGGCCCGCCAGCACAGGCGAAGTTTCCGCAGTTTTGAAACTGTGTCATCAACACGACCAAACCGTGGTGACTCATGGCGGGGTCACCGGCCTGGCAGGAGGTGCCCTGACCAGCAGCAAAGACGTGGTGATCTCGCTGGAGCGCATGCGGCATCTGCAAGCAGTCGATACCACCAACCGCACGGTATTGGTTGAAGCCGGCGTTGCCTTGCATGCAGTGCACGAGGCCGCCGCTGCAGCCGGGCTGCTATTTCCGCTGGATCTCGGCGCCAGGGGAAGCTGCACCATTGGCGGCAACCTGTCGACCAATGCCGGCGGCAACAGCGTCATCCGCTATGGCATGGCGCGCGAGCAGGTACTCGGAGTGGAAGCCGTATTGGCCGACGGCACCATCATTTCCTCGCTCACCAACGTAATCAAGAACAATACGGGCTACGATCTCAAACAATTGTTCATTGGCTCCGAGGGAACCCTGGGCATCATCACGCGCGCTGTGTTGCGCCTGCGGTCCCTTCCCCGCAGCCGCCAAACTGCTCTGGTCGCCATTACTGATTTTGGCAAGCTGGAGCGTTTTTTGCCGATCATGGATGCTGCCCTGGGGGGAACTCTCAGTGCATTCGAGGTGATGTGGAACGACTTCTACACGCTCATTGTTTCCGATGGAAAACCACATGGATTGCCGCTCGACACCTCGCATCCATTCTATGTCCTTATCGAAGCCAGCGGCAGCCATGAAGACATAGACCGCGCGCGCTTTGAACGCGCCCTTGAGGAAGCGTTCGAAAACGAGTTGATCGTCGATGCCGCCGTAGCGCAGAGTCGGCAACAGAGGGCAGAATTGTGGGCTATCCGGGACGACGTTGACCGCATGTTCGAGGCCATGCACCCGGAGATTACGTTTGATATCAGCCTGGGAATTGCCCACATGGACGACTATGTATGCAGCGTTCGTGAAAAGCTCCTGCAAGCCTGGCCCCGCTGCAAAATGGTGGTTTTCGGCCACATCGGCGACGGCAATATTCACCTCGTTGTATCCGTGGGTAGCGACGATGCGGAAGTAGTGCACGCAGTTGATCGCGTGGTCTACGACGCCTTGCAGCCCTACCAGGGCGTCGTTTCCGCCGAGCATGGAATAGGAATTTTCAAGCGGGAATTTTTGTCGATTTCACGCAGCGAAAACGAAATAAACCTGATGCGAACGCTCAAACGAGCTCTTGACCCAAAGGGCATTTTGAACCCTGGCAAGATTTTTCTTCCCGGCTGACATCACCTTAATGAACGGAGCTGAGAACCTTTTACAAACCCTGGTGCAATGTGGCGTGGACGTGTGTTTTGCCAACCCGGGCACCTCGGAAATGCAACTGGTCTCGGCCATCGGCAAAAACACCAGGATGCGCGCTGTGCTGTGCCTGTTCGAAGGAGTGGTGTCGGGCGCTGCGGATGGCTACGGCCGCATGAAAGACAAACCGGCGCTCACCCTGCTGCATCTTTCTTCCGGCTTTGCCAACAGCATGGCCAACCAGCACAACGCCATGCGCGCGCACGTGCCTCTGGTGAATATGGTAGGTGATCACGCGAGCTATCACCTGAAGTATGACTCGCCCCTGACAGCGGATGTTGCAGCGCATGCGCGTTTGTGTTCTGCCTGGGTGCGGGTAGCGGAATCGGCCAATGACCTTGCCCTGGCGGGCGCACAGGCGGTGCAGGCCAGCATGCAGGGCGGCGGCAAGATTGCGACGTTCATTGCCCCCGCCAACTTTGCCTGGGAAACGGCATCCGAAGCCGTCCCGCCTCTGCCGCGCCTTGAGCGCGAGCGGGCCGGTCGTGGCATCATTGACGAGACTCTTGCCCTTTTGCGCAACGGCAAACGCACCGCACTGTTCCTCGGCGGCCACGCACTCCGGGAAGAAAGCTTGCTGGCGTCAGGACGAATCGCTGCAGCCTGCGGTGTACGGCTGCTGTGCGAAACCTTCCCGACGCGCCTGCAAAGAGGCGCTGGAAGGGTCAAGGTGGAGCGCCTGGCCTATTTTTCCGAGCAGGCCGTGGCGCAGTTGCAAGATCTGGAACAATTGATCCTGGTCGGAGCCAGGGCGCCGGTGGCCTTTTTTGCCTATCCGGGAAAACCCGGCTGGCTGGTGCCGGATCACTGCGCCATTCACACCCTGGCTGAAGTTGACCAGGACATTTGCCCCGCCCTGCAGGCAGTGGTGGAGAGTCTTGCCATCGAGGCGGAACCGCCGCTGGCGCCTGAAGGCTCTTCCGAACCTGCACCCGATGGCGCTCTGACGCCCATGGCGATAGGGCAAAGCCTGCGTGTTCTGATACCAGACCAGGCCATCGTTTCGGACGAATCAGTCACGTGTGGAATGGTGCTTTTCCCGTTGACGGATAATGCACGCCCACACGACTGGCTGACTCTGACCGGTGGGGCGATCGGTCAAGGCCTGCCACTGGCATTGGGGGCGGCCATTGCCTGCCCGCAGCGCAAGGTTATCGCCCTGCAAGCGGACGGTAGCGCCCTGTATACCCTACAGGCGCTGTGGACCATGGCGCGTGAGCAGGCTGATGTAACCGTGGTCGTCCTCAACAATCGCAGCTACGCCATACTGAAATTTGAATTGGCCCGGGTTCAGGTTGGGGTTCAGGTTGGGGTTCAGGCTGGGGTGGAATCACCCAACGCAAAAACATTGTCCATGTTCAGCCTGGGGCAACCGGATATCAACTGGGTAGAGCTTGCTACCGGCCTGGGTGTTGCGGCTACCCAGGCCACCAGCGCCGAAGAGTTCCATGCACAGTTCGCTGACGCCATGGCCAGCAAGGGACCTCGCTTGATTGAGGCGATGGTAGTGCAGCAGATGCCGGGGTGAGCCATGCCGTCCTCCCGGCCTCCGAGCCGGGGCGATATGGGATAACTGGGGTCAGAGTACATTTTCTTTGATGGCGTCTTTCTACCCACGGCCCTCTGTGAAAATGTACTCTGACCCCTTCGACTCGACTCCTTCGACTACCGGCTGAGCACGATCAGCTCAACACGACGATTCAGTGCACGCCCTGAATCGGTGTCGTTGGACGCAACCGGCTGAGCTTCGCCGTAACCGCGGGCGCTCAGGCGAGTTGCCGTAATGCCCTGGCTTTCCAGGTAGTCCTTCACCGCCATGGCGCGGCGCTCGGACAGGCCCTGGTTATACTCTTCGGAACCCACGTTGTCGGTGTGACCGGCAACTTCAACAACTACACGCTCGTGGCTCTTCAACAGGCCAGCAGCCTTGTCGAGGATCGCGATGGCTTCGGGGCGCAGGGTGGCCTTGTCGAAGTCAAAGTGCACGCCTTCCAGGGATATCACGGCTTCCACTTCACAACCGTCAAGGTCAACCACTGCACCCGGACGGGTATTGGGGCACTTGTCGCGCTCATTCAGCACACCGTCCCCATCCAGATCAGGATTTGCCGAAGGCGCTGCCGCCGGTGGTGGTGGCGGTGGCGGTGGTGATGAAGGTGCGGGCGATGATTCTTCGCCGCCGCCCATTTCAAACACGGCACGCACGTACCAGAATTGGCCCGCTATGGAGTACAGGGTGCCGTCCATGCTGTTCAGATCGCAGGAGAAGCAGGTTGGCGGTTTCTCGTTGAGCAGATTGTTCACACCGGCCGAGAAGGTCCAGCGGCCATCATTGAAGCTTGATGGGTTCCAGCTGACCTGCATGTCGGTATAGATGACGCTGTCCAGCTTGTTGAAGTCCGGTCCGTCTGAACAAAGTTGTGTCTGTTCGAAGTCCTGCACCAGTCCGGTACAGTTTTCCGTCAGCGAACTCTGGTAGCGGAACGCGAGGCGCGCGTACCAGTCATTCTTGCTCCAGTTGGTGGCAAAGGTGGACTTCCATTCGGGGAAGCCGCGCGTGGGCGAACCCAGTTCAAGACCTTTGCGGTCAAACTTGTCAGTGCCACCAGTGGAATTAACGATCAACTCGTCGTAGCTGAGCAACCAGGTATTCATCCACTGGAATTCGAACGTTCCGGCAGAGGTTTCGGCCAGGGTCAGGTCGAAGTTTACGTCAAGCCCCGCGGTCTCGATACCGCCGATATTGAGCAAGGTGCCTTCGATGCTGGTGATGGTGCCACTTGGAGTACGATGCACGGCATCGCAGAAAATGTCCAGCAGCGTATCGATACAGCCATTGAGCAAGTCCGCTGCACGGGGTGGCTGTATCGCGTCTTCGACCTTGATGTTGTAGTAATTGACCTCGGTGAGGAAGCCTTCAATGCCTTCAGACTCAAGCGGAAGATCCCAGGTAAATCCGGCAGTCCAGTTCTTGGACGTCTCAGGCTGCAGGTTGATATTGCCGCCGGTATCCACGGAAATTTGCGGATTGAGCTGGACGTAGTTCGCCGGCACACCCAGTAGCCCGCAATTGGTTGCGTACTGTGGAGTCACGTTGGAACAGTTGTCCGAAATGCTTGAGTCAAAGCGTGAACCCTGGTTGAACAGTTCACCAATATTGGGTGCACGGTAGCCCGTGGAGTAACTGGTCCGCACCATCCAGTCTACCGTTGGCGCCCAGTTCAGGCCCAGCTTGTAAACTGTTTCGGCGTCGAACAGGTTATATTTCGACCAACGCGCCGCGGCGCTGAGGTTAAGCGTCTCCGCGCCAGGTTGGTTAGCCAGCAGGGGCACAATCACCTCGCCGTATACCTCGTTGACATCAAACGTGCCAACGGTGGGTGAGGTGGGAACGTCTGCTGTTTCACCTGCGGCCACCACGGGGTCCGGGGTGAATGCACCCTTTTCGTCGCGGTATTCATAACCGATGGCATAACCCACGCTGCCGGCAGGCATTTCGAAGAGGTTACCCGCCAGGTTGGCGGTGAAGTCGAACATTTCCTGGCTGCTGGTATCCACACCGGTGTAGGTGACAAAATCCAGCATTTCGGGTGTCATGGAGTTTTCGCCGAGGATATCCAGCGGTACGCAACCCGGTGTTGCAGCACAGACCGTGGGATCACCCAGGGCGACAAAGATGCTGCGTGCATTGAATTGGTTGAGCTTGGTCTGGGTAGCATTGTTCTCTGACCAGATGGCCGTTATGTCCCAGAACGATTGGTTATCATCGGAACCAAATTCACCGTCCAGTCCACTGGACAGATACCAGGTATCTACGTCCTGGTTGAAGATACGCGGTCCCATCTCAACCGGGCGGTGCGTCATGAACGAAAGGTTACTGTTACCATTGGCGTCAACAGCACCGAGGTCCATACCGAAGGGATTGTAGATTTGGTCCTTATCCCAAATGACGTTGTTCATATACGGGGTTGAACCGGCATTCGGCCCCATGAACAGGGGCACCGGAGCAGCCTGCCCCTGAGACTTGCGGTTGTTGAAACTGGCCAGCACATGCAGTTGGGTGGTATCGGTAATGTCGTATTCGCCTTTGGCAAAAAGATTCAGGCGCTTGTTGGGCGTAACCAGGTGGTTGAAAGGCTGGTAGTTGAACCGGTCCGCCAGGGTGAACTTATGGAAATCGCCGCCGAACGGGTTGGCCGGATCGTACACCGGATTCTGCACGCCCGCATTGGGCGCCAGGCTGACGAAGCCTCCAAATCCTGTCGGGCTGTCCGGGTTCGCTACCAGGGGATTGAAAATGATAAAGCGGCCAGCCGGGGTCGCAGAGCTGATTCCGTAAGGGAAACCGGGCAAGGGATACTGAGTTTGGCTTCGGTCCGCAGTGCTTACTTCCTTCTGGTCGGCATAGCTGATATCGATCAGGGCCCGGCCACGGTCACCACCGGCGCCAAAACGTACATCGTATTCCTGGGTCTGGCCATCACCCTGCTCGTACTGCCCATAATAGGCCGATGCTTTAAGTGATTCGTAATCATCTGAAGTGATGATATTTATTACGCCGCCGATCGCGTCGCTGCCGTAAATGGTGGATGCACCATCCTGCAGAATTTCTATGGATTTGATCGCATTGGCCGGAATGGAGTTCAGGTCGACCGCACCGGACACACCGGATCCGGAAGAGCCCTTGATCCAGCGCCGTCCGTCAACCAGCACCAGCACCCGCTTGGAGGTCAGGTAACGCAGATCGATTTCCGCTGCACCCGCACCGATACCGCCTCCATCCGGCGGAAAGCCGAGGTTACCGGAGGAATTGTTGGTGGCGTTAATGGCGGATCCCGAAATCGGCAGCCGCTGTATATACTCTGCCAGCGAGGTGGCGCCACTCTCCTGGTAGTCCTTTTGCGAGAAGGTCAGGACGGGCAGGCGTTCGTTCAGAGGATCCTGGCGGATTCTCGAGCCTGTGATCAAAACTTCTTCGAGGGATGTTTCGGCATCTGCATTGCTTTGTGCAAACGCGGGAATGGTTGAAATAAAGCCCAATAAAATCAATGATATAACTGCGAGTTCTGGTAGTGGTTTTGACCAGTTAAAAGCCTTCATGAAGGATCTCCGTGCGTGTTGTTTAAGCCTGTTATCGAAGAACTTAATTACGTAAGTGGCGAAATCATAGCCGAATGCCGGACTTTTGTTAAGGATTTTTTAACAAATTGGCCGGGCGGTTTAAAACGTTGATCCCGGATCAAGTCCGGGATGACGGGGCATGTGGGATGACGGGGGGTACGGGACGACATGCGCGTCACCCCGGACTTGATCCGGGGGCGGGTTGACGTCCGCGTCACCCCGGACTTGATCCGGGGGCGGGTTGACGTCCGCGTCACCGCGGACTTGATCCGGGGTCGGGTTGACGTCCGCGTCACCGCGGACTTGATCCGGGGGCGGGTTGAGAAACCTTAGCGCCACTCGACCAGATCCGGGTTGAGCTCAGCAATGGTCGCTGCACCCATCAGTGCCATGGCCACGGCAATCTCCTTGCGAAACACTTCCAGCAGATCGACCAGCCCGGCTTCACCGCGGGCGGCCACGGCCCAAATCCACGGGCGGCCAATTAACACTCCGCGTGCGCCCAGCGCGACGGCCTTGACCACGTCAATCCCACTGCGCACACCGCCATCCATATACACCTCCATGCTGTGGCCCACTGCAGCCACCACTTCCGGCAATTTGCGAATAGACGAAGAACTGCCGTCCAATTGGCGACCACCATGGTTGGATACGATCAGCCCATCGGCGCCCACATCAGCTGCAGCCCGTGCATCGTCGGCGCTCATGATCCCCTTGATGATAATTTTCCCGGCCCATAGTGTCCTCAGCCAGGCGATGTCCTGCCAGGTTACGCTGGCGTCAAACTCGGATTGAATGAACGCCTTGTAGCTGGTCAGGTCCGTGGCATCGTGCAGCTCATTACGCAGATTCCCAAAGCTATGCGGCCTGCCTTGCACAGCCACGTCAAACAACCAGCGCGGCCTGCGGGCGACCTGGCCCGTGCGGGCAATTTTGGCTGCCAACGTGTGTCCGACCATGCCGTTGCGCGCATCGCGATGGCGCGCGCCGGTAACAGCCAGGTCGACGGTGAAGACCAGGGTTTTACACCCGCTGGACCACGCCTGCTGTAAAAGTCGCCCCACCAGTTCACGATCGTGCAGCATGTAAAGCTGGAACCAGAATGGCGCGGAAGAGGCGGCAGCTACCTCTTCGTGTGAACAAATTCCAACCGTGGACAGAGTGAAGGGCACCCCCGCCCGGTTGGCCGCTTTTACTGCCTGCGCCTCGCCGCGCCTGGCCATCATTCCCGCCAGGCCCAGCGGTGCCAGCGCCAGCGGCATACTGGCCTCTTGACCGCCCAGGACGCAGGCCGTATCCACCTGGCTAACATCGCGCAAAACCCTTTGCTGCAGGCAAACCCGATCAAAGTCCGCCTGGTTGGCAGCCATGGTCCGTTCATCGTTGGCACCGCCGTCAATGTAGTCAAACAGAAAATGCGGCAACCGGCGTCGCGCGAGCCTGCGGTAGTCCCCTGCGGTTACGGGCCTGACGTTGCGTTTAGCCATCCTGATTCCTGTGTTTGCAGTCCAGTCGCCTCAGTCGCGGTGCTTTGGCGCAGTGCTTTGGCGCAGTTCTTTAATGGGAGCCAAAGCGATAGAATGCGGGTACTGTTATTTGAGTCCAAACACTATCATGCCTGCCAACAACAAAGCACTCTCCCCCGTGCGTCAATTCCTTGTGGATCACCCGGAAGTTCAAACCTTCGAAGTCGTCATCACCGACCTCAACGGAATACTCCGCGGCAAGTGGCTGCCCCGTTCCGCCATTGACAAGGTGCTCGATGGCAAGCTCAAGATGAGTCTGACCTCGCTCTCAGCAGACGTCTGGGGCCGTGATGTTCCCATCCTGTGCCGGCAGACTGGTGATGGTGACGGAATATGCGTGGCGGTGGAACAATCCATTCGCCTGCTACCGTGGCTGGAGCGCCCGACGGCCCAGCTCATGCTGCAGCTCAATACCGAAGCCGGGGTGCCCTGGGGCTACGATTCTAGGGTCATTCTAAAACGCGTAGTTGATCGTTTCAAAAAATTGGGGCTGACTCCGGTATGTGCCCCGGAACTGGAATTTTACCTGCTTCCGGAAGAACGCCAGGCCGACGGCACGCCGCGTATACCGTCCACCCGGGCAAACGGAACATTGAATCTGGGCGGACAGTTGCTCAGCACAGAAGTCATGCAGGAACAGGCGGTGTTGCTGCATGAAATGCGCGCCGCCTGCGAACTGATGAACCTGCCCCTGGAAGGCCTGGTGAAGGAGTTGGCTCCATCCCAATACGAGCTCAACCTCGAGCATGTTGATGACCCGATGCTCGCAGCTGATCATGCGCAGATGCTCAAACAGACGGTCAAAAGCGTGGCCAGAAATCACCACCTCATCGCCAGTTTCATGGCCAAGCCGTTCGGCGACCGGGACGGCAATGGTTTCCACATGCACGTCAGTGTGTTGGATGCAAAAGGGAAAAACATCTTTGATGATGGCACGGCTCGCGGCAGCGACATGCTGCGCCATGCCATAGCCGGCCTGGCCCAAACCATGGCCGACTGCATGCTCATTTTTGCGCCGCACAACAATTCGTACCGCCGGTTACGGCGCGGCGTGCATGGGCCACTGGTGCCCACCTGGGGCTACGAAAACCGCTACACGGCGATACGCATTCCCAATGGAGAAGGCGAGGCACGGCGCATTGAACATCGCATTGCCGGCGCCGATGCCAATCCGTATCTGAGTCTGGCTGCCATACTGGCCGGGATTGCCCATGGTATCGAGAACAAGCTGACAGCGGATGAACCCACCACGGGTGGGCCACAGGATGTGGACCCGGTGTTGCCTGGAAACTGGTACGAGGCCTTGCGCGAATTTGAGCACTCAGAATTCATTACAGCGGCAATGGGCGCGGATTTCCGCCAAGCCTTCAGTGCCATCAAGCGTATGGAACAACTGGAATTCAGCGGTACGGTAACCCCGCTGGAATACAACACCTACCTGGTACTGGCCTAGTCAGTCCGCAACAGGCGTTCAGTTTTCCAATTGCAGGCGGGAAACCCTGATCACCCGATGCCCCTGGAAACCGGGTTGGGCCGTCACCGGCCAATACTCCAGTAAAGGCTGCAGCAGTTCTGCCGGCATTTCAAAACGGGCCTTAACCACCACTTCCAGCGGCTTTCCTGCGTCGACTTCAAATTCAAACCGATTGCGACCAGCCTTGGGGTGATTGATCCCCACGGTATTCGCCGCGCCGAACGCTTTCTTTTCCTTACCCGCTGAAAAAGCCAGCACGCCATTCCACAGGACGCGGCTCAATCCGGCTTCGGAGGGAAACTCAAAGATCAACTGACGCAGGCCGTCTGGCATTTCCAGCTCAAGCGTATGAACATTACGCTGGTCGTTTTTATCTGCTGACTGCACTGATCGCTTGATCTCAAGCAGTTGCGGCAGATCGAGCTTCTCGACTGGACGTGCCATGACCTGTCGGCCCGGCTTCGCAGCGGGCCCGCTCCCCGAGGGGAGGTATCTGGGAACAAAATTGTTCGCAGCAGCGTATTGCGCGTCCACCTTCCCCAGTGCGCTCTCGAGCAGCAACAAGGATTCGGGCAGTGCATCATCCTGCAGATACACCAGCTCCATATCGCGTGGCGCCTTCACCGTGTAGGCTGGAATGAAATGCTGGGCGACGCAGGCTGCAGCGACCAACACCAACAAGCCATGGCTGAGCCCGCCCTTGACGTCCCTGCTCTCGTAGCACCACACCAATAACGGCAGGGCAGCCAGCGACGGCAGCAGCAGGGGTATCATCTTGTATTGGCTCTTGCTGAAGTCCAACACCACGTCCAGCTGGAAGAAAAAATAAAATCCCACGTAAATCGCTGCGAGGAAACCAAAGAAAGTTGCAAACGCGAGTCGCGGTTGTTTCTTCCAGCGGAAGCCATCCAGCGGCAAGCCGAGAGAGAAACCCAGCAGTGGTAACACCGCGATGTACACCGCGATCGGCAGCGCGTTGGCCAGTGCCAGGGCCATGCCAGCAAAAAGAATCCAGCAGGTAAGCATCACCGAACCGGTAGATGCCCGCGGTGCAACAAAACGCAACACCCGGTCCAACACCCACAGAGTAGCGACGAACAGGGCTAGCCGGCCCAGCCACGCAAAGGGATGCTGCAAGGGGCTCATGTCCACCCAGCGCCCAAGGGGGTAGGACAACAGCCAGCCTGCAGCAGGCAAGGCGAGACTGAGCAGGGCAACACCCAGCAAGCTCCATAAGACCTGGCGGAACGTAATCTGGCTCGGGTAAGCCCGGCGGATGGCCACCAGCACCAGCACACTCAGCACAAGCGCCAGTCCAACCGCGCTGCTCAGCGGAAAATGCAACAACTTGCGACCGAACAAATCGATATACGCGGCGTCTTCCTCAGACTTCGTGAGGATGCTGCGCTCATCCATTGCCCCCAGCATGGACCAGGCGTTCTGCCCGTGATGCTGCAGGCTGCGTTCGTCGAGATGCGCGAGATCGTCAATGGCCGAGTGGTAAATCGCTGCATCGCCGGTGAATGCAAAATTCACCCCCGGCAGATCGTATTCCCGATACACCGAGAAATCGGTGTCGTTCGGCATGTGGCGGTAGACTTCGTAGGCCACGGAGTTTGCTACCGGCCGATTAAGGTTTTTCGCCAGCATGCGAATAAGGCCGCGGTTTCCATGCCCCGTTTCGAACATTATGCTGGCCCCGCCGGCTCCCCGGGCTTCCAGGTTGATCACCGCTTGCACCCCCCCAAAGAGCGGATCCTCTTTGGCAAATGCTGCAGCGCCGATCAGTCCCTGCTCTTCTGCATCGCTGAACAAAAAAATCAGATCATGCTGGAACTGTTCACCCACTGACGCCATGCGTGCGATTTCCAACACCGCCGCCACGCCGGCTCCGTCGTCCGCGATACCCGGTCCTGCCCAGCTGCTGTCGTAGTGTGCGGTCAGGAGCAGGGCCCTGCCCGGCTGACTGCCTTGCAATACTGCAACCACGTTATCCATCGGGCTGCACCTGCCAACTTCCGGCCGGCAGAAAAAGCGGCTCTGCACTTGTGGCTTATAGCCAAAGCGCTTGAGTATGGCGACGATGCGATCCCGCACTGCGGCATTTTCGACAGAACCGCTCACATGGGGCGTGTTTTCCGGGTACAGCTCACGCAGCAGAACCATGGCCCGCGGCGCAGAAAAAACCGAGTCTGGCCGATCTGCCGGGCGAATCCTGGCTGGCTCTCCGCCGCTATAGACACCCCAACCCAGTAATAAGCAGGCTAGCAGGAGAAAGAAGGGTTCGCGCAGCAGGTTCATGCGCTGAGTTTACTGTGCACGCGGTGCGATTGCAGCAGGCCCGGCACTCAGGATCAGAACAATCGCGTCACGAACATCTCGATAGTGCGCCCGGGCAGGCGGTAGTACTGCCCCTCGCCCAGTTCGCTCTCGGCCACCGGCCGTCGTTGGTCGCCCAGGTTGTAACCCGCAAGGGTGAAGTCCCAGTGTTCCAGGCGCCATCCCAGGGTGACATCCCAGATACTGTAGGATGGAACGAGTGCCGTGTTGCGCTTGTTGAGGTATTGACTGCCGATATAATTCCACACCACTGAGCCATGCAGTCCCGACACAGGGTGGTATACCAAACCCAATGCAGCCAGGTGCTCGGGCGACATTTCCAGCCGTTTGCCCTTGAGCTGGATAAGGGTGTCTCCAAACAGCTGTTCATACTCACCAAAACGCGCGTCGTGCCAGGCGTAGTTACCCAACAGGATCAGGTCGTGCGTCATGCGGTAACGCGCCTCGACCTCCACACCCTTGAAGTGCTCCTTACCGGCATTGGTAAGTCCCGGGTGCCCGTCAACCGACTGGGTGACCACGAGATTGTCGATGTGCATGTCAAAGTAGTTCGCTTCGAACTCAATCCTTTGGTCCAGCAGCTTGCCCCTGATACCCGCTGCGTAACTCACACCGGTTTCCGGCTCGAGGATATCGCTTTCCGCTTCCGGTCCAAAGTCGATGGCAGCGGGCTTGTACGAGTTACGGTAGTCCGCATAGACCGTCAGGAAATCTGCGCTTTCCTGCCAGAGCTTCCAGCTAAGTCCGATGATGCCTCCCGGTCTGTTCTTGGAGCGCTGATCCGAGCCGCCCTCTTCCATGCCATCGGCGGATATTTCGTTCGTTGTACGGTTCTCCTGCGTTTGATTGAGACGAAAGCCGGCCAGCAGCCCGAACTTGCCGGCAAACTCCGCGTTCAGTTGCACGTACTGCCCATAGAAATTTCGCCGGTCGCGCAGCTCTATGGTCTGTTCGACGGGCGAGAGTCCACTCGGTGGCGCGTTGGAACCGTCGATGGGAACGTAGTAAACAAAGTTGTTACTGGTCTGCTGCGCACCACCGTATAGATAATCGACGCCATACATGAGTTGCGCCTCTGCACTCAGCCGCTGCACCAGGTGCGAATCGAAGTAGACCCCATCGGTGTCGCGAACCTGGGTAAAACCGGCAGCATTTGGCGTGCTGCCGTCGTCCACATACTCTTCGTCGACAAAGCCGCGCACAATGTCATTCCTGACGTGCGTTGCGGAAAGCGTGGTCACCCAGTCATTCCTCCCGAGCGGGAGTTCGTACGTGCCCGACAGCTGATAGAAGTCCTCATCCAGGCGGGCATCCGATGGATTGTGGTTGGCGTCCAGGGGAAAGTCGGGATCGAGTACCGGGCCTTTCCGTGGCTGCGGACTGGTGGGGTCCTGTCGTAATACCAGCGTATTGGCATCAAATTGCAGCTTGCCCCCGCCTGCATCCATTGCGCCGCGATACAGCACATGGCCGCTATCCACACCCGCTTGCGGATCAGAAAATCCGCGCGTTTCGCCCTCAAAGGCCAGGGACTGGCGGTAGCTTCCGGATTCGGGCAAGGCAAAGGATCCGGTAAGGCTGGCGGAATTGTGGCTGCCATAAGAAATTCGCGCGAGATGATCTGACTTTCCCGCGGGGTGGTGAATGACATGAATGACACCGACAAAAGAGGTGGCACCATAAATCACCGGCGCGGCCCCGCGCAGGACTTCGATGCGATCCACGTCCGATAACAGGATGGCAGCTACTTCCGGATTGAAGGCCCCACCCCAGGGCACTCCATCGACCACCAGCAAAAAAGCATCAAATTCGCGCAATCCCCGCATGCCGGGCACGGAACCCGCAGGCCCACCATCACCGCCGGGGGCTATGTCCACGCCGGCAATCAGGGACATCGCCGTGCGCAAATCGCGCGCGCCCATCGCTTCGAGTTCCGCACCGGTGATTACACTGACGGACGCCGGCAGCAGTTCCCGTGAAAACGCCAGGCGTGTGGCCGTTACCTGGATGAACTCAACATCGGCGGGAACGGAATCGGCATCCTCAGCCCAGGCCGTTTGCAGGGCCCAAGGTGTCGGCAAGACAAAAAGGAAACTGAGCACCATTGCGGCGTGCTTTAGGCAGCGGGTTCGC
>JANLTO010000158.1:0-18173 GCA_031362985.1 Lysobacterales bacterium
CTGGACCGAGGTCGGCGGCGAGTTGCTGCGCATTGAAGCCACTTTGATACCCGGCAAGGGACGGCTGATCCAGACCGGGCAACTTGGCGAGGTCATGCAGGAGTCGATCCAGGCTGCGATGACGGTTGTTCGTAGCCGCGCGGAACGTCTCGGCATCGAGCCCGGGTTCTATCAGCAGTACGATGCCCATGTGCATGTGCCAGAAGGCGCTACACCCAAAGACGGGCCTTCAGCTGGCATCGCCATGTGCACTGCCCTGGTATCGGCCCTTAGCCGCATCCCGGTGCGCGCGGATGTCGCCATGACCGGGGAGATCACGTTGCGCGGGAAAGTCCTGCCCATCGGCGGACTGAAGGAAAAGTTGCTGGCTGCGCATCGCGGTGGCATGACTACCGTTTTGATCCCTGAAGAGAATCGCAAAGACCTGGTCGAGATTCCAAAAGCAATTTTGAAGAAGCTGACCATTCACCCGGTATCGACCATCGATGAAGTATTGGAACTGGCACTGACAGAGATGCCAAAACCGCTACCGGCAAAGATCGATACGGAAACAAAGGCGCGCAAAGAAGGCGAGAACGTGGCAGTGACGCACTAAGAGCGCTGCGGTTTTAGCAGAAAAGTTTTGCTGAAAATACCTGACGCCGCGTTGCTCGAACAACGCGGCGTTTGTGTTTGTCTCACACAATGAGCAGCTTGGCAGAATTAGTTCAGCAAACACTTGCTCATTCTTTTTGAATTGTGTTGCGCAGCGCTGACGCGCGTACTATTATTCGTTCACGGCTTGCAGGCCTTGGTGGATAAGGCTTTTCGGGAGTGATTGATACTTTCGTCTCGCCTACGTCAGCCGACAGGGTCTGGATGTCGGTTGAATCCGCAAGCCCAAAAATCACATCGCTTACTGACCACACTATGGAGTGCTAGTATGAATAAATCTGAACTTATCGACGCAGTTGCCGACGCTGCCAGCTTGAGTAAAGCCGATGCCGGACGTGCTGTAGACGCAGTAGTAAAAAGCGTGACCAAGGCATTGAAAAAGGGCCAGACCGTATCTCTCGTTGGCTTCGGTACATTCGCTGTCAGGAAACGCGCAGCGCGTACTGGACGCAATCCGCGCACCGGTGAAGCAATCAAGATCAAGGCCTCAAAGAACCCCGCCTTCAAGGCTGGTAAAGCCCTAAAGGATGCCGTAAACTAGCGCGCTTTCCGCAAGGGTGCTTAGCTCAGCTGGAAGAGCATCGCCCTTACAAGGCGAGGGTCGGCGGTTCGAGCCCGTCAGCACCCACCAGAAAAACGTGGAGTGGTAGTTCAGTCGGTTAGAATACCGGCCTGTCACGCCGGGGGTCGCGGGTTCGAGTCCCGTCCACTCCGCCATAAAGACGAGAAGGGCGCCCGGTAGGCGCCCTTTTCATTCCTGCAGCATGGCACCGGACATTGCCGGTAAACAGACAAGTTAGCGAGTGGGTATATGGTTCTTCAGGTTATCCGCGAACGGTTGAGTGGCTTCCTTGCTTTCTTCATATTTGGAATCCTGATCATTCCGTTCGCTTTTGTGGGTGTGAATTCCTACTTCAGTTCGGAGACGAGCAACGCCGTCGCGAAGGTCAACGATGTTGAGATTACCGCGAGCGATTTTTCCCAGGGCTTTCAGAATTACCGGGGTCGCATGCAATCCGTTATGGGGCAGAATTTTGACCCGGAGTACTTCGACCAACCCATTGTCAGGCGTCAGTTCCTTGATTCCCTTATCGATCAGGAGTTAATCGAACAAGTCTCCGGGGAGACCGGATTGACCGTGGATAATGAACACCTCGCGGCAGCCATTCGCGAAGTCCCGGCGTTCCAGGTGGATGGTGTTTTTAATGCTGAGGTTTACCAGTCGCGGCTGCAGGCTCAGGGCAGCTCAGTCCTGGAATTTGAAAGCCGGATGCGCTCACAGCTATTGCTGAACCAATTGCCAGATGCCATAACATCGAGCGCCATTGCAACCGATGCCGAGCTGGCAGGATTTGTAGCAATCGAGGATCAGCAGCGCAGTTTCAAGGCGTTGGTGGTCAGTGCGGACACGGATTCCGCGACTGCTGATACTGCCGAAAATCCCGCAGACAAAGCAGCCGAACAGGCGGCTGATGAAGAAGTCCAGGCAGCGGAGCCGGGCGAAGAACTCATACAGGCATGGTACGACAGCCACCCGCAACTGCTTCGCTCGCAGGAACAGGTGACTATTGAGTATTTAGAGCTTGATGCCTCCAAAATGGAGGAAGACGTCGGCCCGGATGAAGACCAGTTGCGTGCGCGCTTTGAAGAGCAAAAGGCGCGTTTCATTACCCCGGAGGCCCGCCAGGCTTCCCATATCCTGATTGAAATCCCACCGGGCGCTGATACTGCGACCATCGAAACAGCGCGCCAGACTGCGGCAGATTTGAGCAGGCGCGCACGTGACGGCGAGGAATTTGCGGCGCTGGCCAAAGAATACTCCAAGGATGCCGGCTCTGCCACGATAGGTGGAGACCTGGGTTGGGTAGAGCCTGGTTTCATGGTGCAGGCATTTGAAGACGGGCTGTATGCCCTGACGCCGGATGCTCCGATTTCCGATCCCGTCCAATCCAGTTTTGGTTGGCACGTGATCCAGCTGCGGGAAATCCGGCCTCCTGAAGGGATGACCTTCGAAGAAGCGCGCGAGACTCTGTTAAGCGAGTCCCTGAAGGAATCGCAGGAGCGCAAATTCATCGAACAGGCGGACCGGCTGGTTGACCTTATTTACGAAGATCCCACGACCCTTAGCACCGCAGCCGAGGTATTGGGGCTCCAGGTACAAACAGCCGGACCGTTCGGACGCGCAGGCGGTGAGGGACTCGCCGCAAACCCGGCGGTGGTCGCTGCAGCGTTTTCGGACCTGGTGCTGGAACAGGCTTCCGCCAGCGATCCTGTGGAACTTGGTGAAAACCACGTCGTCGTGGTTCGTCTCAAGGAGCATAAGCCAGAGGCCTTGCGGCCGCTGGACGAAGTGCGTGCAATTGTTATAGCCGGCGTGCAACGTGATCTGGCCATGCAAGTGGCTGCGGAGCGCGCGGAAGCCCTCAAGGCGCAGGTGGAAGGCGGGGCTGATCCTCTGACCCTGGCCGAAGAAGGTAAGGTTGCGTTGATCGAAGCGGATGCCGTGCTACGTTCCGCCACCGATCAGCCGGCGGACCTGTTGGCACAGGTATTCCGGTTGCCGCGCCCCGAGGGCGATGCGGTGCGCATAGCCACAGTGCCTTTGACTAATGGGTATGCCGTGGTGGCCCTTGCGGCAGTTACCGATGGACAACTCAAGGAGGACGATCTGGTCCGCCAGCAAAATTATAAACGCCGCATCGCCAATGCGACTGCAAACGCGGAAGCACTGGGCTTTTTGCGACTGTTGCGCGACCAGTCAAAAATTGAAGTCTACGAGGACAAGCTGTAAAAAAGCAGCTCGCACCAGGCCGCAGGGCAGAACCAGTACCGTAACGAATCCAGGCCGCTCACTTCAGGCCGCCCATGCCGATGATGTTGTGACCAGCGTCCACGAAACTTATCTCTCCGGTCACCCCTGAAGCGAGGTCCGAGCACAGGAATGCAGCCACGTTACCCACTTCGCGTGGCGTAATTGTACGGCGCAGGGGGGCTGTTTCTTCCACGTGCGCCAGCATGCTGCGAAATTGAGCGATGCCCGCTGCTGCCAGCGTTTTGATCGGGCCGGCCGATATTGCATTTACGCGAATCCCACGCGGACCCAGGCTTTGGGCCATGTAGCGCACGTTGGCTTCCAGGCTGGCTTTGGCCAGGCCCATCACGTTGTAGCTTGGCATGGCCCGCGCAGAGCCCATGTAGGTCAAAGTCAGCAGCGCCGCAGCCCGGCCTTCCATCATGGGCAGGCCCGCTTTTGCCAGGGCCACAAAGCTGTACGAACTGATGTCGTGGGCGATCTGGAAACCTTCACGTGTGACGGCGTCCATGTAGTCGCCTTCGAGCTGCTCGCGCGGTGCGAAGCCCACAGAATGCACCAGGATATCGAAATGGTCCCAATGCGTTTTGAGCTGAAGAAACACGTTTTCGATGTCGCTATCCGAGGCGACATCGCAGGGCACGACAATTTTTGAACCGGTTAGCCCGGCAATTTTTTCTACCCGCGACAGAAGTTTTTCATTCTGGTAGGTGTATGCCAGTTCAGCACCTTGCTCATGCATGGCCTCCGCAATTCCCCAGGCTATTGATCGGGGGCTGGCAACGCCAACGATCAAGGCCCGTTTTCCGGTGAGAAATCCCATGGTACTGTTCCTGTCGTGTGCGGGCCGACTCAGGCCGGCAAGAAAAAATGACTCGGGGCAGGGTACTGCAATTTGCCTGTCTTGTTAAGAGCGTGGCAAGCGGTCAAATTCGATTCTGCGGGCCGCATTGTGTTCAATGAGTTTTCCGTCCCGCCAGGCCGGCACGCCATTGATCAGGGTGCTCACCACTCTTGATCTGAAGCGTCTCCCTTCGAAAGGGCTCCAGCCACACCGTGAAAGTACATTTTCCCTGCGTACTTCCATGTCGGCTGAGGCGTCAATAATGACGAGGTCGGCAAAGTACCCTTCGCGCAGAAAACCCCGGTCTTTGACCTGGAAGCGCACAGCGGGGTTGTGCGCCGTTTTGCTCACGATATCCGCCAGCCCGATGACTCCATCGTGAAAGAGCTCCAGCACGCATGGCAGCACATCCTGCGCCAGTGGCAATCCAGCAGGTGACTGGAGGTAGTCCGGGTTGGCTTTTTCGCTGAGCGTGTGCGGCGCATGGTCCGTGGCGATGATATCCAGCCTGCCACTTTGCAATGCTGTACGCAGCGCGGCCCGGTCGGTAGGGAACTTGACAGCCGGATTGCACTTGATGCTGTTACCCAGCGCGGCGTAGTCGTCGCTGCTGAAAATCAAATGATGGGCGCACACCTCGGCGGTAATGGATTTACCGGTAATTGGGCCGGGCTCAAACAATTCCATTTCCCGCTCGCTGGTTAAATGCAGAACATGCAGCTGTGTACCGTGCTCCCTGGCCAGGTGTACGGCAAGGCTTGAAGATAGGTAACAGGCCTCCGCGTCGCGGATATGCGGGTGCTCGCTTACTGGAATGTCACGACCGAAACGCTCCATAGCCGCCTTAAGGTTTGCCTGGATACGGGGTGTGGACTCACAGTGCGTGGTAATAATGACGGGTGAATCGCGGAAAATTGCACGCAAAGTTTCTTCATTGTCCACCAGCATGTTACCCGTGGATGAGCCCATGAACACCTTCACACCTGCTGCAGCGTTGGGGTCGAGTCCACGAATGACGTCCAGGTTGTCATTGGTGGCGCCGAGGTAGAACGCGTAATTGGCACGTGAGGTGCGCGCGGCAATGGCGTATTTGGCCGCAAGCGCCTCCATGGTTACGGTGGGTGGGGACGTGTTCGGCATCTCCATGAAACTCGTGATGCCACCGGCCACGGCGGCGCGTGATTCTGACCCGATGTCGCCTTTGTGAGTCGCGCCGGGTTCACGGAAATGCACCTGGTCATCAATCATCCCGGGTAATACATAAAATCCCGTTGCATCTATGACGCTGGCCTTCGCCGGGATCGCGATCTCACCACCACACCGCTTGATCCTGCCCTCGTCAATCAGCAGGTCGCCCTCTGTGATGCTGCCTTCATTTACCAATTTTGCGTTCTTGATCACGGTCTGGTTGGACATGATGATTACAAGCTCCTGCCGGGTGTCGGGTGGTTGCGAGGATGAATGCCTGGATTTGACGTGCAAACTGGAGTGTAAGCTTTTGATCAGGGCACGGGGTCGTAACCTCCCGTGCAAAATGGCTGGCAACGCAGAATACGCTTACAACCCAGCCAGCAGCCCCGCGCGGCTCCATGCCGTGCTATGGCTTCCGACGCATAGTGTGAGCAGCTAGGGGTGAAGCGGCACTGTTGCCCAAGAAATGGACTGAGCAGCAATTGATACCCTCGAATAAGGAGCTGGAGAAGCTTGTCCATCTGTTGTTGGTGCTGCTCTAATCCCGACTTTGTTGGGAAATGCTTGATGTCCGGGCCCAGTTCGGCTATAACTCTGCAATTTCTTTTTCGGGCACAAGGCCAGAATTTGAAATTTAACATTACAAAACAATAACTTATATTGAAATTGTCGTTATTGGATTGCCTTTATGGAGTAGATTAACACGATGACCACCAAGCGTGTGAAACTGAAGAAGAACTACAAACCCCTTAAGAAAGAAAAGTATATGTGCGCGAACCAGTTGGAGTACTTCCGCCTGAAACTGGAAAATTGGCGCGAAGAGCTGGTTGAGGAGTCGCGCGAAACCATTAATAATTTGCAGCACGAAGTCAGGGACGTTGGTGATGAGGCGGAGCGCGCCACCCGCGAGACGGAAAACAGCCTGGAGCTGCGCACTCGTGACCGGTATCGCAAGCTGATCAGCAAAATCGAAAAGGCGCTGACCCGCATTGATGAAGGCGAATACGGTTACTGCGAAGAAACCGGCGAAGAGATTGGCCTTGATCGATTGGAGGCGCGACCCATTGCTACATTGTGCCTTGATGCGCAGGAGCGCTGGGAATTGCGGCAGAAGCAGCAGGGGGATTCCCGCTAGGCAGCGGGATCCGCCTGAAAAGAAAAGAGTCCACACTCAATCACGGTTGTCCGGGTTGCGGTACTAAAATCGATTTTCATTAGTTTTTTGTTAACACAAGCCAATGGAATAGGTTAAAATGAACCCAGCAGAACCGAACCTGCCAAGGCCGGGCGGTTCTTCGTTGCAATAATGCATAATTATGGTCAGGAGGAATGTTACGTGAGAATCTCTAAATTAATAACTGCACTGGCGTCAGCGGTAGTTTTGCTCGGCAGTAGCACACTATCCGCAGATGGCGCGCAGCCATGGCATTTCAGCAGCCAGATCGGCGGTTACAACCTCGACTCAGCGCGCGATACGAGTGATGGCAGCATTTGGGCATCAGTGGGTTTTGGTACTTTCCTCGGCGATAATTTCAGCGTGGATTTTGAATACGACTCGCTAAATTCGGATTACGATAACTACGATGTTGCGGTCCCAGGCGCAACCTATGATCACTGGAAACTCAGCACGTATGGCCTGATGGGCCGCTACTACATAGGCGACAAAGCCTGGAGGCCGTTCATTGCCGCCGGACTCGGTCGCACCAAGCACCGCAGCGTGCTGGACACCGATTATGCAACCGACATTAGTGTTGGACTGGGCTTGAAGGGTCAATTGGCCAGTCACTGGTCAGTCAGCGCGCAGGTACTTTGGCGCCAGGACCAGGATGGCCAGAGCCTGGCTCCCCGTCAGCATTTCCGGGACATGATTTACGGCATCGGTTTGAGCTATGACTTCGGTGGCAAGGATGCAGTTGCAGCTCCAGCCGCGCCAGCGCCGGCTCCAGCCCCGGCTCCAGCTGCTCCGGCAAATCCGGATCTGGACGGCGACGGCGTGCTGAATGAGAAAGACAAGTGCCCGAACACCCGCCCGGGTGCAGTGGTTGACCTGGATGGTTGCGAAGTTGAAGCCGTGATTTCGCTGGAAGGCGTGCACTTTGATTTTGACAAGGCAACGTTGCGTCCTGATGCCATCGTGATTCTGGACAAGGCTGTTGGCCTGTTGAAGACCCAGGAGCGCGTGGTTGTTGAAGTTGCCGGTCACACCGACAGCGTAGGCAGCGAAGAGTACAACGTGGGGCTGTCTGATCGTCGCGCAAATTCGGTGAAGGACTACCTGATCTCCCAGGGTATCACTGCTACCCGTTTGACGGCGCGTGGTTATGGCGAAGCACAGCCGGTTGCAAGCAATGATACCGATGCTGGCCGTGCCCAGAACCGCCGTGTTGAGCTGATAGTTCTCGATCGCTAGGTCGTTCCCGATAGTTTAAGAACGAAAAGCAGATTGGATCAAAGGGCCCCGCCTCGTGCGGGGCCTTTTTTTGTCTGCTTACCGGGCGCAGGTCAGCCTTGAGGAAAGTTTACCGGGTGGCAAGATGCTGCGCATGCTGCTTGATCTCCTGGATCATGGCATGCAGGCCGTTGGCGCGGGTGGGGGAGAGATGGCTGCTCAGACCTATAGCGTCGATAAAATAGGGTTCGGTTTCGAGGATTTGCCGGGCTGAGCAACCTGAATAGACCTGGATCAGCAGTGCAATCAGCCCCGAGACAATGGCAGCATCGCTATTGGCGCGAATGGTAACCTCTTCCCTGTCGCCTTCAAGATATAACCAGACGCGTGATTGGCAACCGGCCAATAGCTTGTCGTCGGTTTTTTCGCGCTCAGGCAGTGCCGGCAGTTTGCGGCCGAGATCAATCAGGTATTGGTAACGATCCAACCATTCCGCGAACAGATTGAAAGAAACAATAATCTCATCCTGGATAGCCTTGGGGTTGTGCATGTCTGTTTACATCTGATCGCGAGTGATCCCGGACCAGGTATCAGTCCGTCGCCAGCGCGTGGTGCCGTCTGCATCTTCAAGCAAAATGCCCATGGCAGCCAGCTCATCGCGGATCCGGTCTGCCGTGGCAAAGTCCCGCGCAACCCGGGCTGCATTGCGCTGTTCGATCAATGCTTCTATAGCGGCCGCTTCCTGGTCCGAAGAGCCTGCACTGAACCAGTCTTCAGGGGTGGATTGCAACAGGCCAATCAGCTCGGCATTGGCCAGTAATTCGCCCGCCATTGCCCGTGCCATTTCCTTTTCCTTTGCCTTGGCAAGATCCTTTGCCAGGCGATTAAATTCAGCCAGGGCGAGCGGAGTATTGAGATCGTCGCGCAAGGTAGCAAGGAATGCCTCACCCGGGCGCGGGTCGGCGGTAAACGGACCAAAGGATTCCGCGGCTATGCGCAGCACGCCATAAAGGCGGTCCAGCGTGCGCCGGGCGCGTTCGAGTTCGAGCTCCGACCAGTCCAGCGGCTGGCGGTAGTGAGCGCTGAGCAAGAGGTAACGCAATACCTCACCCGGGTAGCTGCGCAGCAGGTCATGCACCAGGAAGGTATTTCCTTCGGACTTGGACATCTTGCGCTGGTCCATGGTGACAAAGCCGTTGTGCATCCAGAAGCGCGCCAGGGCCTTGCCACCGTGTGAACACACACTTTGTGCAAGTTCATTTTCGTGGTGGGGAAAAACCAGGTCCTGACCGCCACCATGAATATCGATGCATTCACCGAGGTGGGTCTCGGCCATGGCCGAGCATTCCAGGTGCCAGCCGGGTCTTCCCCAACCCCAGGGACTTTCCCAACCGGGTTGCGGCTCAATGGAAGGTTTCCACAGAACGAAATCGCCGGCATGCTTTTTGTACGGAGCGACTTCCACGCGTGCACCGGCCACCATCTCGCGCATATCACGGCGCGACAGAGCTCCGTAGTCCGGGAACGATTCAATGCTAAACAGCACATGCCCCTCGGCAACATAGGCATGGCCTGAGTCGAGCAGGGTTTGGATCATGGCCTGCATGGGCTTGATGTGGTCGGTTGCGCGAGGCGACACGGTCGGCGGGCGGACGCCGAGTGCACCCATATCCTGCAGATACTGGCGCGTATAGTGGCCGGATATTTCCTCGATGGGAACACACCGTTCCGCCGCGGCGGCATTGATCTTGTCATCCACATCGGTGATGTTGCGTGCATAGACAACCCGGGGGTAATACAGGCACAGCAGCCGGCGCAGAAGATCGAACACAACCGCAGGACGGGCATTGCCGATATGCGCATAGTTGTACACGGTCGGGCCGCACACGTAGAGCGTGACCCGCGCGGGATCCTGCGGTTCAAAAACCTGCTTGGTGCGATGCAAGGTGTTGTACAGCTGGAGGCTCAATTCGCCTGGCGCCATTTCCCTAACCCCATTTAATTAACCCCATTTGCCTATTTGCCTGGCTGCGCTTACAGTGCCGTGCAGTTTTCAGCGGGGCTTAACGCACCCGAAAAAGCGCACACGAAAGCCATGTATTCTAGCAAGATTCATGCACCCGGCACTAAACCGGGACTAATTCAGCATGGGAGGATAGACCGAAATGACGCAAGAACTGTACCCATCCCATGTGCGGGAGATGCAGCGCCGCTGGGAAATTGCCATGCTGGCAGAAGACTATTTCGCCATCCTGGTTCATGCCGGAACAGCGGTGATCAGTTTCCTTGACGACTATGTCTATCCTTTTCGCTCCAATCCGCATTTTCTGGCGTGGCTGCCGCTGACCCATCATCCCGAAAGTGTTCTGTTGATCCGGCCCGGTGAGCGGCCGCTACTGTGGTTCTACCAACCGGAGGACTACTGGCATTTGCCGCCGGCAGACCCGGAAGCGTGGTGGGCAGATCAGCTTGAAGTGAGAGTAGTATCCGCCCCCGATGCATGGCGCTCGGACCTGCCGGGCTTATCGGGGAATCTTGCCGTGGTGGGCGATGCCCCGTCGCTGGCTGCCGTTTTTGCGCCCGAACAAATTAATCCAGGTGGTCTCCTGACCCGCTTGCATCTCGAACGCACGCGTAAAACCCCATACGAACACGCCTGCATGCAGCGCGCTAACCACATGGCGGCGCGGGCACACGTTGCAGCGGAACAGGCGTTTCGTGAAGGCAAAAGTGAATTTGATATCCACCTCGCTTACCTGGAAAGTTGTCGCCAGAATGATGCGGAACTGCCCTACGGCAGCATAGTTGCATTGAATCACCACGGTGCTGTGCTGCATTACCAGAATAGGGAACGTATAGCGCCCGTAGAGAGCCGCTCCTTCCTGATTGACGCCGGCGCCACCTGTGCCGCCTATGCCGCAGACGTTACGCGCACCTACGCGAGCCAAGCGGGTGAGTTCGCGGACCTGGTGGGCGCCATGGATGGCATGCAGCAGGAACTGGCGGGCTCCGTCTCAGCCGGCCAGGATTTCAAAGCGCTCCACCTCGCAACGCATCTGCGCATTGCGCACATTCTCGCCGGGGCCGGCATCATCACGATTTCAGCCGAGGATGCCGTGGCCACCGGTTTAAGCTCGGTGTTCTACCCGCATGGGCTGGGGCACTTCATTGGGTTGCAGACCCACGATGTGACTGGCCTGGTGGACAACCAGGGTTGTGCCATACCGCGACCCGAAGGCCACCCCTATTTACGCCTGACGCGTGAATTGGAAGTGGGTAATGCGGTGACCATAGAACCGGGCTTGTATTTTGTCGAACCCTTGCTGGCGCATTGGAAAGCAACGGGAAATCCGCGCGCAATCAATTGGGATGCAGTGGAACGGTTTATGCCCTGTGGCGGTATTCGCATTGAGGATAACGTACTTATTACCGAACAAGGGAATGACAACCTTACCCGCACCGCATTTGGTGGTTTATAAGGCTGGCCGGGCAGCTGCGCTTCAGTCAGCCAGCCCCAGCCTGGCAATGTCCTGCAAATTCATCCGACCCACGGGACCGTGGCTCCAGATCGTGCTTTCCCTGGCAAAATCCAGTTGTTTTTCCTGGCTGGACAGCTTTTTCACCGACTCAATCAGTTCGGACTCCTTCATGGCGCCAATCACCAGCCGGTCGAGTTCAGTTGCATAGGGTTCGCCGATGATTTTGCGCATGGCCCGGTTGGCGGCACTGAGGTCATCGGGGAACAGGTACTTGCCGGTTTGCAGCTGGAAATGATCTGACACGGTCTGTAGCGAGCTCAGGGAACAGTAAGCATCATCCAACAATCCGATGATGCCGAGGTGGTCTGGAATGATGTCATCATCCTGCTCCCAGTAAGATGTCACCATCGCCAGTATCCGTTGCATTTCCGCTTCCAGTCCAACGTTTACCGCCGCAGTCCATGCTACTTTCATCATGTAAGGCACTTGTTCGATGTAACTGAACACGAACTGCACTCCACGTGCCAGGTCCTCGGCGCCGGCGTCCTTGCCGCAGCGTTCGGCAACCACTGCCAGCAGTTCACCCAATTCCGATTCTGCATGCGAATTGGCCTTTTCAGCCGCAATGACGGCTTCAATGGCAGAGGTGTTCACAGCAAGTCGGATCGGTGCATCAGGAACCTATTCTAACAACAGTTAGTACAGGAGCAGAAATCTTCGGGCAGACACGCGGATTATTCGATCTCCAATGCCATTATCAGCAACGTGGGCTGTGGTAGTATTCCCAACCCTCAACGGTAAATTTCCTGGCTGCCTCTTTGCTGTTTATTTCCCTGATCACCTTATTTGCCGGGCCTCTCATTTACATATGGATGGCGCAAGGCGGACGGTTGGCGCAAACGATTGATCGCATTATCGTAGTTGCGCTGATTCTGCTCGTAGTTTTGTTGCTGGCCCCCGAGATTTTCGATGCGCTTGGCCTGCCGGGCCTGGTGCTGGTTGCTGCGGGCTACCTTTTGCCGGGTTTGCTGGAACTGGCAGTACGCCGGGCGGCGGAAACCATGCACCTGGCCAGCCTGTTCCTGGCCGTGATGGGTTTGCTGCTGCATGCCTTGCTCGATGGTGCTGGTCTTGCCGGCAGTGAGCTGCAGGCCAGTCTTGGCCTGGCAGCAGCTATCGTATTACATCGTTTCGGCGAAGGCTTGATGATTTGGCTGATTATGCAGCCGGTGTTTGGCAGTCGTGCCGCATGGTTGATGCTGATGGTCATGGCCGTGGCCACGATTCTCGGTTTCGGCTATTCAGCCGAGTTGCTTCCTTTGGCGGGTGACTCGGCTATCCCGATCATAAAGGCGGTGATCATGGGCACGATCATTCATACCCTGGTGCATCGCGGCCATGTCCACGCTCACCATGCTTCAGGGCAAAACCATCCCTGAGGCAGGGAAAAGAGGGTGGGGAGGCAGCAAAGCCGCCTCCCCGAAATGCACACGAGGCCAGGAGAGGGGTCCGTATGCATGAGTGTACTGTAACGGTATAAATTCACCTGCACTTGTCACGACCGGACCGCAGCTTGACCCGTGCGGACCCAAATGGGCAGGTACCAGGTACTGGTTATGACGGGGCCGGCAGAAAACTGGCTAGCAAGCCCGGTACCAGCGGATGTCCTCGTCATCAAGCCAGCTGCGCATTTCACCGCGGTACTGCAGATAGTGCAGATGGGCAATGGCTTCACCGGTCGCCATGATCAGGTTGTTCTCGTTGATGCTGCTTTTGAACAGGGTGGGAAATGTGTCGATTGCGCGAACCGGTTCGCGGCAGAGCAGGCGCAAGCGGTCAAGGCTGTCGAGGTGTTCCTTAATGAGTTCATCGGCACGGATGTGCGCACCGCGAAAGGGCTTGCCGTGCGCGGGCAATACCAGGACGTCCGGGGGCAATACCTGTTTCAGCATGCTCAGCGATGCCAGCCATGCAGCCAGTGGATTGGCTCCCGGTTCGGTTGGATAGACGCTCACGTTGGAAGAGATGGTGGGCAATAACTGGTCGCCTGAAATCAGGGTATTAATCTCGGCGCAGTAGAGGCAGACATGCTCCACGGAGTGGCCCCGGCCAATAAGCACCTGCCAGTTATACCTGCCAATTTGCAGGCACATTCCATCGGTCAGCCGCTGATAGGCCTGCGGCAAGTCGGCCACCATCCTGCCAAACTGGCCAAATGCTTTTTCGTAGCGCTCGATAGCTTCGTGGGGGAACCCGGCCTCTGAATAAAAACGAATCGCCTCCCCGGGCGCGGGTTTGCCGGTATCGGCCACCAACACCCGGCACAACAGGTATTCTTCCCGACTCATCCATAAAGGTGCATGGCACTGTTCTGCCAGCCACCCGGCGCAACCTGAATGATCCGGATGCAGATGGGTAACCAGGATGCGGCTGACTGCCCGCGATTGCAGTTGTTCCGTCAACACGGCCTGCCAATGGTCACGCGAAGTTTGCGAATTCAGGCCGGTATCCACAATCGCCCAGTGCGCGCCGTCTTCCAGCAACCACAGGTTGATATGGCCCAGCATGAATGGCAACGGCATCCGCAACCACCGGACACCAGGGAAAATCGGGATAGACTGACCGATTTCTGGCTCCGCGCTGAACTCATAACGGATGACGGGTTGAAGATTGGTATCAGGCACGATGTCCAGGAGGTGTCCGCGGGCTTATTCAGGAATTTACTTGCGCAGGCAGAGTATGACAGGGTTCGTGGACGAAGCGCAGTAAGCAAGCAAGCGTGCTGAGAACGGCGTGATTTAAGATAACCCTTGACTCCGGATCACACGGGCTTATAGTTCTTTTAGGGTCCCGTGCAGTGATGTAAGTAAACTGCGTGCGTTGCAGGAGTGGCTTTAGCCGCGCTGCCCAGAGCCAATGCGTTGCTTGGGGCGTGGAGAAACAAGAGCAGTTGCAGTAAGCCTGGGCCCGGCAGCATGCGGACAGGAATGGAATCAAATCGAGCAGGGAGCTTGCGCATGAACCGTTTTCTTTTATCCCGTTATTCACACTTTGTGGCGCAATGCGCTGTAACCATGGCCTGTGCGTGGCTCATTCCCGTTGCAGCTCTCGCTGCAACCGTGCCGGTTGGCTTCACCGACAGTGTTCTAGTCAGCGGGCTCTCCTCACCCACCGCTATGGAAATCGCACCGGACGGCCGCGTTTTCGTGGCCCAGCAGGGAGGCGCACTGCGCGTGGTCAAGAACGGGGCATTACTGGCCACACCGTTTCTCACCTTGAGCGTGAACTCCTCGGGCGAACGCGGCCTGCTCGCAGTGACATTCGACCCGAACTTTGCCAGCAACGGCTTCGTGTACGTCTACTACACGACGTCAAGTTCCCCGATCCACAACCGCGTCAGTCGCTTCACTGCCAGCGTGGCGAATCCAGATGTGGCACAGGCCGGCGAGACCGTCTTGCTCGACCTGGAGAACCTGAGCGCGACCAACCACAACGGCGGCGCGCTGCATTTCGGCGTGGACGGCAAGCTCTACATCGCTGCGGGTGAAAACGCGGTCGGCTCCAATTCACAGTCCTTGTCCAACCTCCTTGGCAAGATCCTGCGCCTCAATCCCGACGGCACCATCCCGACCGACAACCCTTTCTATGCCAGTGCGACCGGTACAAATCGTGCCATCTGGGTACGTGGCTTGCGCAACCCGTTCACATTCGCCATTCAACCCGGTACCGGACGCATGTTCATCAACGACGTCGGGCAGAACACCTGGGAAGAAATTGACGACGGTATCGCGGGTGCGAACTACGGCTGGCCGACCTCCGAAGGCCCCCTCAGCTGCACCAATCCGGGCTTTACCTGCCCGCTGTACGCATACGATCATTCACAGGGCTGCGCGATTACGGGCGGGGTGTTTTACAACCCATCGAGCCCGTCATTTCCGTCCAGCTACGATGGCAAATACTTCTTCGCCGAGTACTGTGGCAACTGGATCAAGCTGATCGACCCTAACGCGCCGCCTGCCAATAATGCGGCGGCCACTTTTGCCAGTGGCATTTCATCGCCAGTGGATCTGCGCGTCGGGGCTGATGGCAGTCTCTACTACCTGGCGCGCGGCGCGGGCAGCGTGGGTCGCATCCAGTACACTGCAGGTCAGCCGCCGGCCATCACGCAACAACCGACAGCTCAAACGGTGCCGGCGGGCGCTACGGCGAATTTCTCGGTTTCCGCTTCCGGTAGCCAACCGATCATGTACCAGTGGCAGGTCGACCACGTAGACATTCCCGGGGAAACTACTTCGACCTTCTCATTGCCGAACGTGCAGCCCGGCGACAACGGCGCGCTATTCCGCTGTGAGGTGGCCAACGACTTCGGCATCGTTTACAGCGACGACGCATTGCTGACGGTCACTGCGAATACGCCGCCGACCGGCTCCATTTCGCCGCCAGTCACGGGTGCGCACTACAATGCCGGCCAGACGATCAACTACGCTGGCAGCGCATCAGACAACGAGGACCCATCAATTCCAGCCAGTGCGTTCACCTGGCAGGTGGACTTCCATCACGATACCCACGAACATCCGTTCATTCAGGCCTTCAGCGGCTCGACCAGCAGCTCGTTCCAGATTCCCACCACCGGCGAGACCGCCGCCAACGTCTGGTATCGGATCATCTTGATAGTGCGTGACTCGGGCGGACTCACCCATACCAGTTACCGCGACATTCTCCCGAACACGTCTACCTTCACGCTGGCCAGCAACCCGGCCGGACTGCAACTCACTCTCGATGCTCAGCCCGCCACGGCGGGGCAGTCGGTTGCAAGCGTGGTCGGCATGCAACGCAGCATCGGCGTCGTCTCGCCGCAGAACTTTGGTGGTACCAGTTATCAGTTTGCCTCATGGTCTGACGGCGGAGCACTCACTCACAACATCGCAACGCCTGCCGCGAACACCACCTACACCGCCACATTTTCCGCCGTACCCGTAAGCGGCAATGGCCTCAGCGGCGCCTACTTCCCGCGCAAGGATCTTACCGGCACCCCGGTCACGCGCATCGATGCAATGGTCGACTTCGCCTGGAACAAGAGCTCGCCAGCCACGACAATCCCCGTGGACAATTTCAGCGTGCGCTGGACCGGGCAGGTGCAGCCGCAGTTCAGCGGTGTGACTACGTTCTATGCGTTGGCCGATGACGGGGTGAGGCTGTGGGTCAACAACGTGCTGGTGGTGGACCGCTGGGTGAACATTTCTGGGGAGACCAGTGGCACGATCTCGCTGGTCGGCGGTCAGAAGTACCTCATCAAAATGGAATACTACGAGAAGAGCAACAAGGCTACCGCGCGCTTGTCATGGTCGCATGCCAGCCAGGCCAAGCAGGTGATTCCGCAGTTGCGACTGTACAGCCAGTAAACGGGCTGTCGACTAGCTTCCGGTCCCAACGCAGAAAGGGCGGGGTGCCCTTAATGCCTTGGAAGGCTGGCCCCGGTAACCGCACAATGGGCACGTGGCGCATGAGCGGGTGAAACGAGGGCGGAAGGTCTAAGCCTTCGCGCAGTTGGGCGCATATACCGCGACAATCAACAACCTGATGGGCTACCATGCGAGGTCAGTGCAACACGTGCACTGGCATGAACAGTACATATAGTGGCGTAGTCCAAGTTTGCGGTGCTTTTTATCTCGGGGGGACATTCATGCGTGGCGGCAAGGACAAGGCAGACGGCGATCACTCGCCGTACCGTTTCTTTTCAGAGGTCCATTATTCGGTTTCAATGTTGGAGGACCGGCAGCAGATCACTGAGACTGCCAAGCGAGTAGTTTCCCAACTGAAATGCACTGAACGTGATCTTCAAAATCTAACGGAGTTAGGCGCACATGTTCTTACCAATGCGAGGAATGCGACTGAACGTTATCCGGAAGCAGAAGAGCGCCGCTTGGCTGCCAACTACCAGAGTCTTGAAGATGGGCTGCTAGAACTGATTCAGGTCTTTGCAGGCATGGAAAACAGTGCAGTGTGTGATCCTAAGTTGGATGGCGTTAATGAAAAGCGCGTCACTGCGGCATTCAAACGTGTCATCAACCTGATGAAAGAAGTTTTTGACGTCACTCAGGCAATCCGCTGGGCCATCATGGAAAACGTTGAGGGCATTGACGAGATTGCGTCTTCTGAAGGTATCGATAAGCTCATCGCTCGCCTCTGATGGTAAGCCGAAAAGGCCCTGAAGTTAAGCAGGTCAAGTTCACCCGGCCCGCAGAGAAAGACCGCACCGATCTGCCACCCGCAAACCTCGCTTCCTTTAAAGAACTTCTCCAGGAAATGAAAACAGGCCAGTACGGCACGGGCCGTGATCTGAAGCAGCGGCAAGGCACAGGAAAGAACAAGCCCAAGGTCTGGCAGGCAAGGATTGGTCAGGGCTACCGAGTAACGTTTATCTTTAAAGACGGAATAGCCACCTTCCAGCGTATCGGCCCGCATCACGTCTTCGATTAAGGCGAGCCAAATACCCTGGCCAGGATCAGGCAGGAAACCAATAATCTGCTCTTCAGTAAATCACTTTTTCACGTCCAAACTCCTTGATCAAGCAATTGGACTCTAAAAGCTCCTGCTACTCAATTAAGGGGGGACGTCGGCAGATCAGCTAGGCTTCCCTGTTGAATTGCATTCAATATTGATCCACAGGGGGTGCGGACGAAAACTTGGACTACCAGGAGGTAGTTCATGTATTCGTACAAAGACAGGATTCGAGCGGTTGAGCTCTACATCAAGCTCGGCAAACGCGTCAGGCCAACAATCCGTCAGCTGGGTTACCCAACC
>JANLTO010000011.1:0-73339 GCA_031362985.1 Lysobacterales bacterium
CAGGTGAACGACACCTCCACATCAATGTCGTACAATCGGGCCGGCAAGTCTGGGCGGCTCGGTCCGCTTAGAAGGTGCATCTGGAAGGATGGCGATTCCCTGGTTTGGCAGCATATTCATCGTTTTTGCTGTGGCCTTGACTGCGGGAGTATAGTGACTGGTTTGGACGCGACTTTTAAACCCTATGGACAAGATTCTGATTCGAGGTGCCCGAACGCATAACCTCGCCAATATCGACCTCGACCTGCCACGTGACAAGCTGATCGTCATCACCGGTATCTCCGGGTCGGGCAAGTCCTCGCTGGCGTTTGACACCATTTATGCCGAAGGGCAAAGACGTTACGTGGAGTCGCTGTCAGCCTACGCGCGGCAGTTTCTGTCCATCATGGAGAAACCGGACGTAGACCATATTGAAGGCCTGTCCCCGGCTATTTCGATAGAACAAAAATCCACCTCCCACAACCCACGCTCAACCGTGGGCACCATCACTGAAATCTATGACTACCTGCGGCTTTTGTTCGCTCGCGTAGGCACTCCACGCTGCCCCGATCACACACTGCCGCTGGAAGCACAAACCATCAGCCAAATGGTTGACCACGTACTTTCCCTGCCTGAAGACAGCAGGCTAATGCTGTTGGCGCCGGTAGTTCGTGCCCGTAAGGGGGAACATTTGCAGTTGTTCGACCAGTTGCGCGCGCAAGGATTTGTGCGTGCACGGGTGGATGGAAGCCTTTACGAAATCGATGAAGTTCCCGAGCTGGAATTGCGCACAAAACATACCATTGAAGTCGTGGTAGACCGCATTCGCGTGCGGCCAGAGCTCAAGCAGCGTTTGGCGGAATCATTTGAAACTGCCGTGAGTCTTTCCGATGGACTGGCCATTGTTGCATCCATGGATGATGACAGCGGCACGGAAGAAAAACTGTTCAGTGCGCGCTTTTCCTGCCCCTACTGCGACTATAGTTTGCAGGAACTCGAACCACGCATGTTCTCATTCAATAACCCGAACGGTGCCTGCCCCGAGTGCGATGGCATGGGCATCAGCCAGTTTTTTGATCCGGACCGGGTGGTCAGCAATACCCAGCTCAGCCTTGCAGGGGGCGCCGTACGAGGCTGGGACCGGCGTAATGCATACTATTTCCAGATCATTCAGTCCCTGGCCAGGCACTACCAGTTTGACGATAATGCGCCGTTCCAGGACCTTCCCAAAAAAATCCAGGACATCATTCTCCACGGCAGCGGGGAGGAAATCATCGAGTTTCGCTATTTCAGCGACAGCGGAACACAGAAACGCAAACACCCCTTCGCCGGCATCATTCCCAACCTGGAGCGGCGTTACCGCGAAACCGACTCGCGCATCGTGCGCGAAGAACTGGCGAAGTACATCAGCCAAAAACCGTGTGTCGCCTGCCATGGCCAGCGGCTCAACCGACAAGCCCGGCATGTTTTCATCCAGGAGGTCAATTTACCCACGGTCACGGCATGGCCCATCCTGCAATGCCTGGCGTTTTTCGAGGCTTTGCAATTGGACGGGCGCCGAGGCGAAATCGCATCCAAGATCGTCAAGGAAGTGCGCGAACGCCTGAATTTCCTGGTTAACGTGGGGCTGGATTACCTAACCCTCGACCGCAAGGCTGATTCACTTTCCGGAGGCGAGGCGCAACGTATTCGGCTGGCCAGCCAGATTGGCGCCGGCCTGGTTGGCGTGATGTACATTCTTGATGAACCGTCCATAGGCTTGCATCAACGCGACAATGAACGCTTGCTCGCAACCCTGGGCAGGCTGCGCGATATCGGCAACACAGTTATCGTTGTGGAGCATGACGAGGAAGCCATTCGCATGGCCGACTACGTGGTAGACATCGGCCCCGGGGCTGGCGTGCATGGTGGCAAAATTGTTTTCAGCGGCACTCCGGCAGAGTTGCTCGCAGACCCCAACTCCCTGACGGGCCAGTTCCTCTCGGGGGTGCGTGAAATTGCTCTACCCAAAAAGCGCATTGCCCCCGACCCCAAGCGCGTGTTGCGACTTGTGGGCGCCAGTGGCAACAATCTCAAACAGGTTACTCTGGAAATTCCGGCTGGCCTTTTCGTCTGCGTTACCGGCGTTTCCGGATCCGGGAAGTCCACCCTGGTCAACGATACACTGCACCGCCTGGCAGCACGCGAGCTTTACGGCAGCTCGGAGCAACCTGCGCCCTTTGAATCCGTTGAAAACATTAGCCTTTTCGATAAAGTCGTCGATATTGACCAGTCCCCCATCGGGCGCACGCCGAGATCCAATCCGGCCACCTATACCGGCCTGTTCACTCCCATTCGCGACCTGTTCAGCGGCACTCAGGAAGCGCGTTCGCGCGGGTACAAGCCGGGAAGGTTCAGTTTTAACGTAAAAGGTGGGCGCTGTGAGGCCTGCCAGGGTGATGGCCTGATCCGCGTGGAGATGCACTTCCTCCCGGACATATACGTGCCGTGCGACGCATGTCACGGGAAGCGCTACAACCGGGAAACGCTTGGAGTCACTTACAAAGGCAAGAACATTCATGAAGTACTTGGAATGACTGTTGAAGATGCGCTGGTGTTTTTTGCCGCGGTCCCGACCGTGGCGCGCAAGCTGCAGACCATGACCGACGTCGGTCTTTCCTACCTGACCCTGGGGCAAAGCGCGACCACGCTTTCCGGTGGCGAAGCCCAACGCATCAAGCTTTCCAAGGAGCTAAGCAAGCGGGATACCGGCCAGACTTTATACATTCTCGATGAGCCCACGACCGGCCTGCACTTCCAGGATATTGAGCAGTTGCTGCGAGTGCTGCACAGGTTGCGGGACCATGGCAACACCATGGTGGTCATTGAGCATAACCTCGACGTGATCAAAACCGCCGATTGGGTCATCGACCTTGGCCCCGAGGGTGGAGACAAAGGCGGTGAAATCATTGCTCAGGGCACGCCCGAACAATTGGCCAGGATTCCCCATTCCTACACGGGTCAATTCCTGGCCCGTGTGCTGGAAAAACCACGCCACAGGAAAACTGCCTGAAGTACCTCGCTCAATCCGCTGATGTCCGGTGACTATCGCGCCTCCACCTGCAGCGTGAAATGATAGCTCTGGCCTGAAGTCGAAATGAGCGACAGTTCCACTGTCGAACCAACGACGATTTCCCTTGTGGCTTGCATCAACATCAAATGCAGTGCGCCCGGTGCAAGAACTGCAGCGGTTCCCGGTTCGATGGACCAGGTCCGCACGGGTTTCATCCCGCTCGTTCCACCCTCGATCGTGGTCTGGTGCAGGCTGACACTTGCAAAGCTGTCACTCTCGAAGGATGCGATCTCAATGGTTTCATCGCCCGCATTGATAAAACGGCCATAAGCCGCCGTCATGTCAACCCCCGGCGGCATGCCCCGAACCCAGCCATTGTCGAGGGTGAGGGGGTGCGCAGTCGCGCTTTCACCACACCCAAGCACAAGTGCCACAGGTAGGGCTAGAATAAGGCACCTGGAAAAAATCTTTATACGGTTAACCCCGATTTGCTGGTCTGCGCGTTTACCGGAATACCTGGCGTGATTGCCCGAACCGCCTGTAACCCGAAATAGAAGGAACTCAAACATGAAGAAGTTGTTACCCCTGTTGTTAGTCGCCGCCACCAGCAATGCGGCGCTCGCCCAATCCACCACCGACAGTGATGACTCCATCACGATCTACTCACGCATGCAACCCGGTGCCGTTTCGCCGGAATGGTACCGCCCAACCGGAGGCAGTCAAATGGGCGGCAATGTACCGGGTTACGCCATCGTGCGCCACGACCGTGCCTACAGCATAAACAAGGGCGTCAATCCCCTGCGTGTTGCGGATGTGGCAGCCCTGATCGATCCCACCACCGTTACCTTCGAATCCCTTGACCAGCATGACACGCGGGTCCTGGAGCAGAGCTTTCAGTTTGACCTGGTCAGCCAGGAAAAATTACTGCAACGTTACCTTGGTCAGAAAATTACCGTGGAACAAACCCGCGGTGACCAGGTTGACCTGGTGAAAGGGACCTTGCTGGGTATCGGCGATGGCCTGACCCTGCAAATGGATGACGACAGCGTGCGAGCCATACGAAGCTACAGCAACATCCAATTCTCGCAATTACCCGGCGGGCTCAATACCCGACCGACGCTGGAATGGTTGCTGGACAGCCCAACCAGCGGCACGCAAACAACCCGCATTGCCTATGAAACCCAGGGCATGACCTGGTGGGCGGATTACAACATCATCCTGGATGAAGCCAAAGGCTGCGAGATGGATTTGTCGGCATGGGTCAGCATCATCAATCAATCAGGGGCGGGCTACGGCAATGCCCGACTCAAGCTCATTGCAGGAGACGTTAACCGGGCGCAACCGGCAGCCCCGGAACGCGAAATTATGTTCAAGGCTGCGGCGACGGAGGATTCAGCAGGATTTGCAGAAAAAGCGTTCTTCGAATACCACCTCTACACCCTCGGACGGCGCACTGATTTGCCCGACAATTCAACCAAGCAATTGGAGTTGTTGCCCACTACCGCCGGCGTGGCCTGCACCAAGGAATTGGTGTTTGCGCCTACACTTTCGTATCTTTATTCCGGTTACCAGCAAATGGAGCAGGAATACGGGCGATATGGCAATGCGGATATCAATGTCTACCTGCGATTTGCCAACGAGGAGAAACAGGGACTGGGCATGCCGCTGCCCGCAGGCCGGGTCAGGGTGAACCAGATGGACGATGCGGATGGCAGCCTGGAGTTTATCGGTGAAGATGTTATCGATCACACACCGCGTAACGAGGATGTGCTGATTCGCATGGGCAATTCATTTGATGTGGTGGGCGAACGCACTCAAACGAATTTTCGTGTTGACTCGCCCAGTCGTAACCTGTGGGAAACTTTTGCAATCAAACTGCGCAACCACAAAGACAAACCGGTAGATATCGTGGTGCTGGAGAACCTTTATCGCGGGGCAAATTGGACTGTCGAAGACCACACCATGCCGTTTACAAAAGAGAACAGTAACCAGATACGCTTCAACGTGACGATTCCGAGCGAAGGCGAAACCGTAATTCGCTACACCGCTCACTATAACTGGTGAGCGCAAGCAAAACACTTGGGAAATTCTGAATAAATCAGAGTTTCCCTTACTGAGAAAAACTGCTTTTCGCAGGTTTACCGTATTCTGGTTTGTAGATGAGCTTCGGTCCGATGGCCGTTCCCGTGCGGGGGCGGCCATCATTGGCATTTGTTACGGGAGGAGGCTTGCCGTAAGCGTTACCTGGCGCCGCGTTCCAGATGACAATGTCCCCGGACTGATTATTGACACTGCGCCCATAAATATAACCCTGGCCGTAAGCACCTCGCTGTTTCACAACACCGGTGGGATTGGAGGCAGGCCTGCTGCTGTCCTTGCCGAGGTCGGCGGCGTTTATGACCTGGATACCCGTATTGGAGGGCTGAGCTGCCTGGGTGGGTGCGCCGTAAATGGCTGCGGCGAGCGTCATTGCAAGCAAACCGTGAAGATACTTTTTCATGCGTTTCCATCCTTTTGCCGAGCAAGCTGTGGTGCAAGCAAGCCGCATTTTGCGCAATCTGCCAACACAGTCTAGACTGATTTATCTGAATCCTCACTGAATATTCACTGGAGCAAGTTTGCATGCTGGAAATCACCAATCACGGGCAGATCCGGGAAATAAAACTAAATCGGCCCCCGGCCAATGCGATGGATCCCGAACTGGTCATTGCGTTGACCCAAACCCTGGCCCTGTCGGGAAAGGAAGCAGGTGCAGTGGTCGTGTCCGGGAATCCGGGCATGTTTTCAGCAGGTCTGGACATTCCTGCCCTGCTGCAGTTGGACCGGGAGGGTATGGACCAATTTTGGCGGGCATTCCTGGATTTGCTGCACACCATTGCCCACATGCCGGTGCCAACAGCTTTTGCCCTCACCGGGCACGCTCCGGCCGGGGGTATCGTCATTTCCCTGTTCGGTGATTACCGCATCATGAGCGCCGGTAAATACAAGACCGGCCTAAACGAGGTACAAGTCGGCCTGGTTGTTTCCCCGGTCATCAAGAACGCCCTGGTTCGCCTGCTGGGCCCGCACCCGGCAGAAAAGATATTGATTCCAGGAACCATGCTCAGCCCTGATCAGGCATTGGCCATTGGCCTGGTTGATGAACTGGCGGAAACACCGGAATCCACCGTGGCGCGTGCTTTAGCCTGGTGTGAGCATTTGTTGTCTTTGCCGCGCAACGCCATGTCCATGACCCGGCAGCTGTCGCGAGAGGATTTACGCGCCTATTTTGACCGGAAGGACCAGTATGGTGTCGAAACATTCGTCGACCTGTGGTTTTCTGCAATGACCCAGTCGACTTTGCACGGCATGGTGGAGCGGCTCAAGAAAAAATAGTCGTTTTTTTACCCAGGCGCACCAGGGTGACTCAATGCAGGGTCAACCTTGGGATCACCTTGGGGAATACCTTCGAGATCAGCGGCCGCTTTCAATCGGCCGCGAAAGGTCCCGTATCCATTCGCTCCAGGAGCCCGGGTAAATTCTTGTTGCCCCCATTCCGGCAAGTTCCATAGCAAAGCGGTTGTGACAAGCGGTCACACCCGAACCACAGGAATGCACCACGCTGGCGGGAGAACGATTGCTCAGCAAGGCTTCAAACTCCTTCCTCAAGCTGGCTGGTGATTTGAAACATCCAGTAGAATCCAGGTTCTGGCCCAATGGGCGGTTCAAAGCGCCCGGGATATGCCCGGCGCGCGTATCCAGCGGTTCCACTTCGCCTGAGTAGCGCTCCGGCGCCCTGGCGTCAACCACGGTCAGTAATGGGTGGGTGAGGCTGCGCAAGATTTCATCTGCGCTTACGGTCAGGGATGCGTCGGGCTGCAATCTGGGGACGTCCTTTGGAGTGCTGCGCGGGCTTCCCGTCTCCAACGCAAAACCCGCACAAGTCCAGGCTTCCAGGCCGCCGTCCAGCAGCGCAGCGTTGCAGCCAAAATAACGCATCAGCCACCAAAGGCGGGCAGCCATGGCATTGTTGCGCTCGTCATAGGCAACCAGCAGGAGCTCAGGGCTCCACCCGATCCGGCCCAGAAATTCCGCAAAAGCGTCAACCGGGGGTAAAGGATGCCGGCCACTGGTGTTGGTGACGGATGACGACAAGTCACTGCCGAGATCAGCATATTGAGCACCGGGAATGTGTCCCTGCAGAAAACTTTGCAAACCTGCGCCGGGTTTTCCAAGGTCATAGCGGCAATCCACCACCACGCATGAACTCGAGGCCAGCAAGCTGTGCAAGCGCTCGGGACTGACCAACAGCTCAGCTGGCGCGGACACGTTCAATCCTGCTGATGAGGTTAAGTAACATTGCCGCCGTCGCTCCCCAGACGTTATGTTGCCCCCATTGCAACGACCAGATGTAGTGCACCCGGCCGTCATGTTCAATTTTCTTCTTCACATACTGGCTGCGGTCCAACGCAACGGACAAAGGCACGGTGAATACCTCGGCAACCTCGCTCAGATCAAGCTGCCAAACCACCGGACAGCTAACCAGTGCAACAACCGGCAATACACGGTAATCGGAAATAGTATCCATGCGATCAAGAAAACCAATGGGCCGGGTTTGTTCCGGCCTCAAACCAATTTCTTCATACGCTTCGCGCAAGGCGGTCTGAACAGCGGAATCATCGTGTTCTTCCGCAGCGCCACCGGGAAAGCTTACTTGACCGGGGTGCTGTGCGAGGTGATCGGCGCGGCGGGTCAATACCACTTCAGGCTCATCCATATCCAGCAGGGCTACCAGGACCGCAGCCGTTTTGCTCGGGCGGCCGGGCCCGGCGTCCGCATAGCGATAACCAATCACCTGCAAGGGCTGCACGCCCGCCTCGAGGGGCGAAACCGCAGCCATCAGGTCCCGACGCCAGTCCGGTCTCTTTCGACTCAATGGGCTATTCACAGGGGGGCTACTCACGGGGCGAACAATGACTTGAAGCGCTGCGGAAGATCAAGCATGATGCGGGCGCGATCGCCCGCCGTGTAGTTCAACCAATTTCCGATTTCTTCGCCGCTGCGTAAACAGCCAATGCACAGGCCATTGGGCGCAAGGGTGCATACACCAACGCAGGGCGAAAGAATTTCGGTCATGGCGGGCATGAAATGCGGGTTGTTTGCGGAACCGAGTGTCATGACAATAAAGACAACGCCGGGTAGGAAAAAGCGGGGCCACTTAATCAGTGGCCCCTTTTGATTCAGGTTACTTGACGATCTCGACCAGCTTCAAATCAAACGTCAGGGCTTCGTTGGGGCCAACCGGCGGATTGCCGCGGGCACCAAATCCCATATCGGGCGGAATGAATACCTGCCAGGTGGCGCCAGTTTTCATCAAGGGCAAAACTTCCTGCCAGCCCTTCAGCACAGAATTTACCGTGAACTCCTCTGGAGTGCCGCGGGCGAAGGAGCTGTCGAATTCCAGGCCGTTCATCTTGGAACCGCGATAGTGGACTTTTACAGTGCTGTCCATGCCTGGCCGCGCTCCTTCACCTTCATCGACAATGCGATACTGAACGCCGCTCGGGAGAACCACCACGCCGCTCTTGGCTTTATTGGCATTCAGGAATTCAGTGCTCTTGGCCATGTTTTCATCAGCCAGTTTCTTGAACGCTGCCGCCTGCTCTTCGCGAACCCTTTGCTGCAATGCGGTCAGGAGGGCAACCATTTCTTCGTTGGGAACCTTGGGTTGAGAGCCTGCTTGTGAGTCGCGAATGGCTGCGATAATAGAGTCGACGTCAAATTCTGCGCCGCGCCGTTTGATGTCTTCGCCAATATCCCAACCCACCGAGTAACTGAGCTTGCCTTTTTCTGAAGTAACATCCTGCGCCAAAACTGAACCGGTCATCACGATACCAAATACTAAGAGTGCGAAAATTAATCGCATCTGTAAATCCTCCTGGAGTTTATAAATCTCCGGCCACTGAATGGCGGAGCGTAAAAGTCGGTCATTCTACAGGACAAGCAAGTCACTTGCCATGTGCCTGTCCCGACCTTGCATGCAAATCCTCCCAAGTCGCAGGTAATGCGGGCTAAATTCGGACCGCAGGTCAGACTACAAGTTTCCACCATCTTCAGAAGTTTCCACCACCTTTTGGTCGATTTGGCCATGACGCATTATTCAGCACTTCTTCGCAAATATTTTTATGAACTTAAATTTATTCATTTCAATGACTTAAGAATTAATCCCAAAATGGCACGAACCCTGCATTAATCTGTACACGTAATTATATTTGGGAGACGGACAACATGGGTGTTTTTTCGCGGTTCAGTGACATCGTAAATGCCAATATCAATGCAGTACTGGAGAAAGCGGAAGATCCCGAAAAGATCATTCGCCTCATGATCCAGGAAATGGAAGACACCCTGGTGGAAATACGCTCAGCTGCCGCCAAGTGCATTGCAGACCGCAAGGAACTGCGCCGCCATGCTGAATATCTCGAACGGGAAAAGTCCGAATGGGAACGGCGGGCCGAACTTGCCTTACGCAGGGAGCGTGAAGACCTGGCAAGAGCTGCATTAACGGAGAAACAGGCCGTCGATGACCAGATTGGCAAACTGAACCTGGAGTCAGGGGTGCTGGACAGCCAACTGGACAAGTTCACTGCCGACATCAGCCAATTGCAAGGCAAACTCAACGATGCGAAGCTGCGCCAGCGCAGTATCGTCATTCGGCACCAGACGGCGCAGTCACAACTGGCGGCAAGGCGTCATATTCACGGTGACCGGATCGACGAAATGCTGTTTCGGTTTGAGTCAGCAGAACGACGTATCGATAAAGTGGAATCCGAAGCCGAGGCGGTAGCAATGGGCCGCAACCGCACGCTGGCCGGTGAAATTGCCGACCTGGAAACCGACGACCGGGTTGAAGCTGAACTAAACCGGCTGAAGTCAAAAGTTGGCGAAAAACCTCAGGAGAATACTAATGAGTGAAGTTATACCTATCCTGGCGCTTACTGTTTGCTTTCCACTATGGCTAATTTTTCACTACGTCACCAAGTGGAAATCCGCCAAGGGACTGTCAGCCGAAGATGAAAAAATGCTGAGCGAAGTGTGGGAATCCACCAACCGCATGGAAGAACGCATCAAGACACTGGAGCGCATCCTGGATATCGAAGCACCGAACTGGAGAAGCCGCGCATGAGCGAGTTTTACAAACGCCAGAATCCGCATCGACTCTACCGGGACAAGAAGAACGCTATGCTTGCGGGAGTCTGCGCGGGCGTTGCTGACTATTTTGATTTCAACCGCAAAGGCCTTCGGGTCGCTGTGGTGTTACTCATGCTGTTCCCACCATTTATTCCGTTTGCCATCATTGCCTACATCCTCCTGGCCACGCTCCTTCCGGCAAAACCCAGTGAATTGTATGCTGATGAGGAGCGCGCCGTGTTCTGGCGTGGTGTAAACAATGCGCCCAGGGACGTATTTGGATCTTTGAGTCATCGCTTCCGCGAACTCAATATTCGACTGGAAAAAATGGAAGCTTACGTGACTTCCCGTGAATTCGAGTTCGACCGGGAACTGGGTAAACGGTCGCATCCCGGCTAGTTTTATCTCCAGCCGGGGGACTTACTCGCCAGCAGCATGTGCGTCTTTCTCTCCCGCAGTCACAGCCAGATCGAGGCGGTTTTCCTGCGGCGGTAAAGGGCAAGTGGCAAATTCGTTGAAAGCGCAAGGCGGGTTGTAAGCCTTGTTGAAGTCCACCACAAGGAGACCATCCACCGGCAGGCCTTCGCTATATAGAAACCTCCCGGCACCATAAGTACCCTTGCCGCTGGTCCTGTCCGCGAATATAAACCACACGCTTTCCGATTTTTCGTCACCCAGGCCTATAATCTGGTGGTTTTTTCCATCACGCGCAAACTCAAACACCCCGTAGATCTGTGTGGCCGAGACCTGGCCCAGCACATTGCCGATGTCGATTGTCTGCCCAGGACTTGCCGGGATCAGGCGACCGCTAATGCGCCAGTCGGGCTGTATGTCGTAGCTCTGAATGCCTTTGAAATTCGCCAATGCTGGCGCCTGATTGTCGAACACCCGTAGCGCATAGGACTCCCGGAAAATTACATAAAATCCCGAGGAGCCGCTGCTGACCACAGTCGGCTCGCCCGTGTCATCTGCCACCAATATCACACTTTCTGGCGTTGCCCCCTCTATCCCGGCTCCGTCGATGCTGATATCCGTATCCGCGGCCCGAATAAACGTGAGGGTCTTGTCGCTCAATTCAACGCTGCCCCAGTAGGCAGGGCCAACGGTCAGCGTGATGTCATTGCCAGGGCCGCTGCCGATCCGGTTTGTTCCCTGCTTCAGCCACTCCAGACCAACCAGGGTGAGCCAGCCATTGGAACGCCGAAGCGATTCGTCACGCTCCGTACGCCACTTGAGGACTTCCTGCACTTCCTGGTCCGGAGTCACTGTGGCAGTTTGCGTTGAGGCGGCAGTTCCCGCTTGCGCCGATGACATCAGAAAAATTGCGCTAAACAGGAAACTCAGCCTGCGCATTTTGCACCCTCTGCCCACCGTGAAACGAATCCGGCAGCGCTCACCACTTGAGGCGACTCTGAATAAATCAGAAGCTCCTCAAGGAACCCTGCCATAAATGTCTTCGTAGCGAACGATGTCGTCCTCGCCAAAATAGTCACCCGTTTGTACTTCAATCAGGTGCACGTCTTCTGTACCGGGGTTCTCAAGGCGATGACGGGTTTGCGCCGGAATGTCTGTTGATTCATTGGTATTGAGCAGAAATTCCCGGTCACCCAAACGTACCTTGGCCACGCCGCGAACCACGGTCCAGTGCTCTGAGCGTTTCTTGTGCGACTGCAGTGACAGCACCTGACCTGGTTTTACCACCAGTCGCTTCACCTTACAGTCATCGGCGTCTTCCAGAATGGAATAACTGCCCCAGGGTCTGTGGACTGTCTGGTGAAACTCCGCCGCTATATGCTCAAGCTCGACCAGTTGATTGACCACCTGTTTGACATCCTGCGCGTGATCCCGGTCAGCCACGAGGACTGCATCACCAGTGTCTATGATGAGAAGATTGTTCACACCCACTGCGGCAACCAAACGCTTTCCACTCTGCACAAAGCAATTGCGGCTCCCAATCATAACTGCCTTGCCGAGAATGCTATTGCCCGATTCGTCGGACTCATACAATTCGCTGATGGCCTTCCATGATCCGATGTCGTTCCAGGAGAATTCCCCAACCACGACAGCGGTGTTGTCGGCCTTCTCCATAACCGCGTAGTCGATAGAAATATCCGGGCACCGGGCAAACTGCTCCGGCGAAATTTCCATGGGCTCACAATCGTGGTCCAACACATCCCAGCAGGCCTTTGCTGCGTGGTAGACCGCAGGAGCAAACTTTTCCAAAGCGGCGAGAAAAGCGCTCGCCTGGAAACAAAACATGCCGGAGTTCCAATCGAATTCTCCGGAAGCGCAATAAGCCTTTGCGGTCTCGAGATCGGGCTTCTCGACAAAGGCAGCTACTTCGAAGCCTTCAGAGTTCGCGATCCGCCGGCCTTTACGGATGTACCCATAACCGGTTTCTGCATGCGTTGGGTGGACACCAAAAGTAACCAGTAGGCCACGCTCTGCCAGGCGGGCAGCTTCATCAACTGCCTTGCAAAATTTGGCCTCATCCGGCACCAGGTGATCAGCAGGAAGCACCAGCATCGTGGCATCAACACCTGAACGATGCTGCAGGTACATTGCGGCCAACGCTATGGCTGGCGCGGTGTTTCTGCCAACGGGTTCGAGCAGGAACGGGTGTTCATGCCCTGCTTCAGCAAGCTGATTGTACAAATCACGGGTGTAAAAATAATAGTCCCTGCTGGTCACAGTCAGGATGGGCGAGTTTCCCGCCACCGCGAGGGCTCGGCGAAATGTTTTTTCTGCCAGTGATTCGCCGTCGAGCAGCTTCATAAAAGGCTTGGGATGCGCCCGGCGTGAAACCGGCCACAAGCGCGTGCCCGCGCCCCCGGAGAGAATGACCGGGATCAGGCTCATGCAACGGCCAACCAATTCATACTTCGAGCTCCTTGAGGCAAGCCCGCAACGAGGACTCCAGTTCGGGCGCGTTTAATCCGAAAACTTTTCTGATTGCGGTGGTATCGAGCACCGAGTAAGCCGGTCGCCGGGCGACTTGCGGGAACTCGGTCGATCTCACCGATTTCAATCGTGGAATTTCATGCAGCAGGTTTAGTTCCATGGCCAGTTCGAAAATCAACTTGGCGAAGTCATACCAGGTCGAAATACTGCTGTCACAATAGTGAAAGATGCCTTGCCGGCTGGAATCTGCACCTGCCTCGGTGGCCAATTGCAACACAGTTGCCGAAACCCGAGCCAGGTTGCGTGCCCAGGTGGGGCAGCCGGTTTGGTCACTGACGATGCTCAACTCGGAACGCTGCCGCGCCAGACGCAACATATTCAGGACGAAATTACTGCCATGGGTGGAGTAAACCCAGGAGGTGCGCAGGATGACGTGACGGCAACCACTGGCGCCTATGGCCCACTCACCCGCCAACTTACTTTCACCATAAACACCCAGCGGACCGGTCAAATCACCTTCAAGGTAGGGCCGCTCAGATTCACCGGAGAAAACATAGTCTGTTGAATAATGCAGCATGAAACTGTCATGGTGCTTGCACCAGCGCGCCAGCACTGCCGGCAACTCTGCGTTGATCCGGAATGCCGCGCGATGTTCTCCTTCAGCTCTATCCACCGCCGTGTAGGCCGCGGCGTTAATTACCACATCCGGGCTTTGTTGCTTGAGCAGGTCTTCCAGTTGTCGCAGGTCGGACAAGTCCATTTCAATGCAATTGTCTCCACCAGGAAATCGATCAAGCGAAACCATCCGGCCGAGGCCGGCCAGGCTGGCTTGCAGCTCCTGACCAAGTTGGCCGGAGGCACCTGTGAGCAGTATATTCACTGTTGCATGCGCGGCAGATTTCCCTGCGCAACCTCCCTGAGCAATGGCGCATCGCGATCCTTTTCAGACAAACCCTGCGCTTCAATTGGCCACTCTACTGCAATATCCGGATCATTCCAGGCTATGACAGAATCGTAAGGTGCGTGGTACTGCTCAGTGCACAGGTAATTCATCAGGGCACCTTCACCCAGCACACAAAAGCCGTGGGCAAATCCTTCCGGCACATAGAGTTGGCGATGGTTCTGCCCGGAAAGCTCAACCCCTACCCATTTTCCAAAAGTCGGCGAATCACTGCGGATATCAACACCGACATCAAATACCCGGCCTTCCAGCACCGAGACCAGTTTCCCCTGCGGTTGCGGATACTGGTAGTGCAGGCCACGCAGCACTCCAGGCCCTGAGCGCGATAGGTTCGATTGGACAAATTGTTTTGGAAAGGGCTCGCCGGTATAAGAACCGAGCTTCCACAATTCCATGAAATAGCCGCGCTCATCCCCGTGCACCACTGGCTCGATGATGACCAGGCCTGCAATCCCCGTTTGGATGATTTTCAAGCTTCCCGGACCCGGCTGAGCAACTGCAGGAGGTATTCGCCATAGCCGCTCTTGCGCAGGGGTTCAGCCAGCCGCCGGATTTGCGCCTCGTCAATCCAGCCCTGCAAAAAAGCGATTTCTTCGGGGCACGCAATTTTCAAACCCTGGCGGGCTTCTATGGTCTCTATGAAATTCGCCGCCTGATGCAAAGACTCATGGGTACCTGTATCCAGCCAGGCATAGCCGCGCCCCAGGCGTTCCATCACCAGGCTGCCATCGCCGAGGTAACGCCGGTTCAGGTCCGTAATCTCCAGTTCACCCCGTGCTGAGGGCTTGAGTTCACGCGCAAAACTGCTGGCCCTTTCGTCGTAAAAGTACAAACCGGTAACCGCATAATTGGACCGCGGCTGGTGGGGTTTTTCTTCGATGCCGATCACGCGCAGATCTTTATCAAATTCGACCACGCCATACCGTTCCGGATCACGCACCCAGTAACCAAAAACCGTTGCGCCGTGCTCACGACCAGCTGCGCGTTCCAATACTTCACTGAGCCCGCCGCCATGAAAAATATTGTCTCCAAGGATCAGGCAAGACGGGCTGCCGGCGAGAAATTCCTCGGCAATAATCAGCGCCTGGGCCAGTCCGTCGGGATTGGCTTGCGCAGCAAACTCAAGCCGGATGCCCCAGTCGCTGCCGTCGCCCAGCAATTGCCTGAACATACCTTGCTCATGGGGAGTGGTGATGATGAGTATTTCGCTGATGCCCGCCTGCATCAGCGTAGCGAGGGGGTAAAAGATCATCGGCTTGTCATACACTGGCAGCAGTTGTTTGCTCACCACGCGGGTAAGCGGATACAAGCGGGTGCCGCTGCCTCCGGCCAGGATAATTCCTTTTCTGGTCATGGTTCCAATGTCCCCGCTCAGGCCGTCTTGCTCAATCCCAGGCGTTCCCCCTGGTAGCTACCGTCACGCGCGCGCTTGATCCAGTCTCCGTTTGCCAGGTACCAGTCTACAGTTTGCTCAAGGCCCTGCTCAAAACTCACTTTGGTCTGCCACCCCAGCCGGGACCGAAGCTTGCTGCAATCAATGGCGTAGCGGCGATCATGCCCGGGCCGGTCGGTAACGTGGGCTATGAGGTGTGTACGATCGGCGCACTGCGCATGGGGGATTTTCCGGTCCAATGCCGCGCAGATGGCGGTTACCACCTGGAGATTGGTGCGCTCGGATGAACCCCCAATGTTATACACCTCGCCACATGTTCCTCCTTGCAACACCGCATTGATGGCATCGACATGATCCTGCACAAAAAGCCAGTCACGCACCTGCAATCCGTCACCATAAACCGGCAGAGGTTTGAGTAACAGGGCATTGAGAATCACCAGCGGAATCAATTTCTCCGGGAACTGGTAGGGGCCATAGTTGTTGGAACAATTTGTGGTCAGAACGGGTAAACCGTAGGTGTGGTAAAACGCGCGCACAAGGTGATCGGAGCCCGCCTTGGATGCAGCATAAGGCGAATTGGGCGCGTATGGGGTCAACTCCGTGAACGCCCCGGTATTGCCGAGACTGCCATACACTTCGTCGGTAGAAACATGCACAAAGCGGAACACATCGCGCTCCCCTGCTTGCAGCCCCCGCCAGTGATCCAGGGCGCACTGCAGCAGGTTGAGAGTCCCGACAATATTGGTTTGCACGAAGGCGCCGGGGCCATCTATGGAACGATCGACGTGGCTTTCGGCAGCAAAGTTGATTACCGCATCCGGCTGGTATCTCGCAAACAGGCCGTGCACCAGTTCGGCATCAGCAATATTGCCATGCACGAAAACATGCCTGGCATCGCCTGCCAGCGAAGCCAGCGTGTCGAGGTTACCCGCATAGGTCAACAGGTCGAGGTTTACGATGCACAGTGCCGCGTCCTGGCTGAGGCTGCGCAATATGTAGTTGCCACCTATAAACCCGGCACCACCGGTGACAAGCAAAGTTTTCATAAGCACAGGCTCAGAACGGAATATCGTCTTCCGCAAAGCCGTCGGATTCGTCAAAAGGTGGCGGTTCACCTGCACTCTGTCGCGCGGGTGGTGAATCGCGGAACCCTTTCTTTTCTTGCGGGGGCCTGTCCGCACCTTCACTGCCGCTGCGACCGCCCAGCATCTGCATATCGTTGGCTACCACTTCGGTGGTATAGCGATCCTGGCCGTCCTTGTCCTGCCACTTGCGCGTTCTTATTGATCCCTCGACATACACCTGGCTGCCCTTTTTCAGATATTCGCCGGCGATTTCAGCCAGGCGATTGAAAAATACCACACGGTGCCATTCGGTCCGTTCCTGCTGCTCACCACTGGTCTTGTCGCGCCAGGACTCGCTGGTTGCCATAGTGATGTTGGTAATCGCAGAACCGCTGGCGGTATAGCGAACTTCCGGGTCTTTTCCAATGTTACCAACGAGGATGACTTTATTGATCCCGCGTGCCATCAAGCATCTCCCTTTGGTGCCCGCTGGCACCTCGATTGCGGTTTACTAGTAAGAAATTCAGAGCAGGAAGTTTATCACAGTCAGTCGGACTGGCTTGTGAGAAAAAAGCGCGGCGTGAGCCATGCTGCAGTAGCTGCCCAGGCAAGGCAAAGGCCACCGGCCAGTACGAGGACAAATGCGCCACCAAAGTTAGCCAACAGCAATCCTCCACCCGCTCCACCGGCAAATGCACCGAGAAACTGAAACGTGCTGTAAAGCCCCATTTTTCGACCCCGGTCGCTGGAACCGGCTACACGGGCAACCAGTGCAGGCATTGCAGCCTCAAGCAGGTTGAATCCCAGGAAATAGACGACCATCAATCCGGCCATGAAGGCTATGGTCAGTCCTTGCGCCAAAAAGATCAGCGCACTTCCGAGCAAACCGAAGGCCCACGGAAGTATGAGCCGTTCCGTTTTACGCGCTCCCATCCAGCGCAACACCGGCAGCATCAATAGAACCGATGCCACCATGGTGGGAAAGTAGAGTTTCCAGTGCTCAGCCAGGGCAAACGCATGAGTGCCTACCAGCAGCCCGGGTAGCACCACGAACAACAGCGTCATGACGGTGTGCAGCAGAAACACGCTCAACGCAAGTAACCAAAGAGGTTTTGCAGATGCCGCAGACTGCGGCTCCACCAGGGTGGGCTGAGCACTGGCGCGGGGTGTAGTCAGCACCAGCAGCATGCCCACCACTCCCAGCAGTGCCGTCAAGGCCAGCAACCCGCGCAGGCCAAGGAGATTGGCCAGCGGAACCGAGGCCACCATGGATAACAAAAAAGCCCCGCCAATGCCCATGCCAATGATGGCCATGGTAAGCGGGCGCTGCTCCGGTCGTGTGCAGTCAGCGGCGAAGGCCATGGCAACGCCGGCAATGGCGCCACAGCCTTGCACAATTCTGCCAAACACCAGGCCGTACATGGAATCCGCCTGTGCGGCCAAAACGCCACCCAGGGCAAACAAGCCCATCCCCAGCAGCAACACCGGTCGCCGCCCCCACCGATCAGATAGCCAGCCAAAGGGCTGTTGCAACAGTGCCTGCATCAGGCCATACACACCAATGGCCAGGCCTGCAAGCTGCGGGGTGTATCCCGGTACATCCCGCGCCATCACCATGAATACCGGCAAAATCAGGAACAAGCCGAGCATGCGCAGAGCTATTACACCGGACAGGGTAAAGGCGAGGCGTAATTCCCCGGCAGGTGATGAAACGATTGACACACGTTAACTCCGCAGCACAATTGCGCATTATAGAAGGGCGCTGAGGAATATCCAGCTTTGCCCAAAGACCGCAAGCGTAGGCCTTGCGTGGTTTGTGTTGCCCGGCCAGCGGCCTATAATGCAGTCGGCAGGCCACCGGGAACATCATGGAACAGGCGCGGGCAAAACTGGACATGCAACAAGAGGACGTGACGGACATTCAGGCCGTCCACGATCTATGCACCAACGATATGGCCCATGTGGATACACTGATTCGCAACAGCCTGGATTCCGAAGTCGTGCTCATCCGGCAAATCGCTGAGTACATTATCGGGTCAGGCGGCAAACGACTGAGACCCATGCTGGTGATACTCGCCGCCCAAGCCTGCGGATTCCGGCCGGAAACGCAGAGCAGGAACCACCAGGTTACCCTCGCTGCCGTGATTGAATTCATCCACACGGCCACGCTGCTGCACGATGATGTGGTAGATGAATCCGACCTTCGCCGCGGGCAGGAGTCCGCCCATGCGGTGTGGGGCAACGCAGCGAGTGTCCTGGTTGGAGATTTCCTGTATTCCCGCGCATTCCAGATGATGGCCAGCGTGAATTCCATGCGCGTCATGGAAGTGCTATCCAATGCCACCAACCTGATCGCCGAGGGCGAAGTCGAACAGTTGCTGAACATGTACGAGCCGGAAGTGAGTGAAAGCCGCTACTTCAGCGTGATCGAAAAAAAGACCGCAAAGTTGTTTGAAGCTGCCTGCCAGCTTGGCGCTGTGCTTGCGGGGCGGCCGGACCTTGAGCAGGTGATGGCAACGTTTGGCCGCGAACTGGGCACTGCATTCCAGGTAGCGGACGACGTCCTGGATTACACCTCGAGCGCGCTGGCCATGGGGAAAAATACCGGGGACGATCTGGCGGAAGGCAAGCCCACCCTGCCTTTGATTTTGTGCAGATCCCTGCTCAAAGGTGAGGAGCGGGAATTGATCGATCAATCGATCCGGCAAGGCGACAGTTCCAAGCTCAGCCAGATCATCGATCTGATCCGCGACAGCGGCGCCCTTGCGGCCTCACTCGCAATGGCCAGGGAGCATGCTCAATCCGCCCAGTTGGCACTTGAAAACGTACCCGAATCTGTGTGGAAATCTGCGCTGTCAGCCCTGGCGCAATACAGTGTGTCGCGCCAGCATTAATTGCGACGCTACTTACTTCTTCAACGGTCGAGAATCGCGTTCCAGCCGGATAGACGCTCGGACTGGCTCTTCAGCAAATCCTCTGCGCCAGAAACTTCAACGCTCAGGATGGTATCGCCCATCACGATGGCATCGACAACTTTCTGATCGGAGCCATCCAGCACTGCCCCAAAAACCGTGTGTTTGCCGTCCAGCCAACCGGTTGGAATATGGGTGATAAAGAACTGGCTGCCGTTGGTTCCCGGGCCTGCATTCGCCATCGATAGCTTGCCGGGAGCATCGTGACGTAATGATTTTGAGCACTCATCTTCGAAACGGTATCCGGGGCCGCCCGTTCCGGTACCGAGCGGGCATCCACCCTGGATCATGAAATCGGGTATCACGCGGTGAAACGCAAGTTCGTCGTAGAACCTGCGATTAGCCAGGTTTACGAAATTAGCGACGGTCACTGGTGCTTCATCCGCGAATAGCTGCAATCTGATATCACCTTTGCTGGTATGCATGATGGCGCGAACGGTGCTGGCTGGTTCATTCAAAATCACTTACTCCCTGAAACTTTTTCGGTTGGCCCATTGTCTAGTTCTACGAGACCGCGGGATGGTCTCTCCCTCTTACCTTTCAGGGCGATATTGCACTCCTCACCCCCTGACCCGCGGTCTCATTATCGCTCATTTTTCCGATAGTATTTTCACAGTAAGCAGTTTTTTACAACAATCGTTTCTTACAAGAATGGGCTTTTTACAAACATTTGCCGGGCGCGATTATTCTGCCGGCCATCAAGAATTGCAAGGATGGGCGAAGCCGCAGAGACGGGCAAAAGTCTCCCCGCGATCGCGAAAATCAGCAAATTGTGGAAAGCTGGGTGCCCCCGGCGACAACAGCACCGTGTCCCCTGCGCAGGCGATTTGCCTGGCCAGTGCAACTGCAGCTTGCAGGTCTGGCACATCATGCAAACCCGAGGGCGGCGCCAATTTCCCGCGCTTCATGGTCTCGGTAATACGCGGCCCATTTGCCGGCAGGCTGATCACAGCCTTTGGCAGGTGATGCCGAAACGCGGCCAGGTGAGGCGCCCAGTCCAGGCCACGGTCAAACCCTCCCACCAGCAGGATCAGCCTGGTACCTTGCAACGCATCCAGGGCAGCGAGTGTTGCGACCGGGGTGGTGGCAATACTGTCGTTGACGAAAGAAATACCGTCGCGTTCCCCGAGCAGTTGCAGCCGATGTGGCAGGCTGATAAAGGACGAGACTGCGAGTGCGGCGTGGCGCACATCAGAGCCAACTGCCTGCACCGCAGTCAGGGCCGCGGCAACGTTTAGCAAGTTGTGCCGCCCGGGCATGCTCTTCGGCATGCTCACCGGCAAAGCCTGGTCCCGGAAAAACAGTTGCTTGCCCACGGTGTGCACGCCCGCTTCCGTTTCGAACCAGGTAACACCCGCGACTTCAGCAAGGCGCCCGACAAGTTCTGCGTCCGCCGCGTTGGCAATCACGCAGCCCTTTGCCGCCAGTTGAGCCAGGCGCAACTTGTCGCGGAAATACACTTCTTCGCTGCCGTGCCAGTCCAGGTGCTCGGGTGAAAGGTTGAGGATGACAGCCACGGTGGGCAAGGCTTCCAGGTCAGCAATCTGATAGCTGGATAACTCGATCACCCACCAGTCTACGCCCTCATCTGCGCAAGCCAGCAGGGGTAATCCAATATTGCCAGCAAGCACAACGGTGTGCCCGTTGGACTGCAACTGGTGCGCCAACAATGCTGACGTAGTGCTTTTACCCTTGGTGCCTGTCACACAAATGGTGCGTGCGTTCGGGTGGGTTGCAAACCAGAGGCTGCTTGGCGTAGTGCTACGCAGGCCTGCCGCTAATGCTGCCTGCAATTCCTTGCGATACGGACTTATCCCGGGAGATCGCACCACGACATCGAAGGCACGAAGGCGCGCTGCGGTAAAGGGCTCAATGATCAAGCTGTCCCGGGTTTGAGTGTCATGCAATTGCAAGCTATGCGCAAAGGCGTCTTCGGCCGGAGCCTCGGCAAGAATCGTCAACTCAACTTCCGGCAGCCGTGCCCGCAACCATGCATGTGCGGCCTGCCCTTCCCTGCCCGCGCCGAGAATGGCAATGCGTTTACCGGTGAGTTCCGCCAACTGCATCAGCCGTGCACTTCAGGTAAATACTTCGGGCAGGGCCACAGTAATGCACGACGGGACATTGTGTCGCGCAGACGGTTGCAGCAGGGTAGCCATGTTTGGAATATGCACAGCCTGCAATTCCTTTTGCAATTCGCGCACCACCAGGTGGTTTTGCCATTGCGGTTGTGCTGCCAACGCAGCCATTGCAGCACGGCTTTCGCCCGCCTCGCCCACGCATTCAAATGGTTTGTCGCGCCCCAGTCCACACAGGGCACGGAAGCCGTCCACCTGGGAGGAGTCATCGAGCAGGTCGCCACCCTGGATGGCGCGAACTTCTGCCGGATCCAGGAAAACAGCCAGGCTCAGTGCTGCAAACCTGCACTTCGGACAGTCCCTGCACCAACGCCCATCGACCGCAGAGCCCTGTTGGTGAAAGTTGCGATTGCAGCTCGAATAAACCAAATGGAACGGGGTCAGTGTCGCAAAGCGCCTGACGATGTCCAGTTCCGAAAACGGCCGCAAAATGGAAAAGTAGTCGATTCCCGGGGAAACATAATCGTGCACCACCGCGCGCAATGCCTGCTCAAATGCAGACGATTTGCTGTATTGGTGGTTTACCTCGATGCCGTCAACAGTCACCAGTGTGACTTCATCAGCAGAACGCTCGTTGGCGAAGACCACGTAGCGAAATCCATAGAGCACGGCTGCGCAAAGCGCAATAGCGGAATTGATGGCTGTTACGGGTATGTGCCCATTCCACGCACCGGCGGTGTTCAAAGCCGGCAGTTCAGGAGCCAGTTGACGGCTGATGCGCAGTAAGGGAAGTCCCGCAGCCCGAACCGTATTGCCGATCAGGCTTGACACACCCACGCACAATGGCAGGACTTCCATGCCGGCCCGGCGCAACAGGTCCAGGCCTACGAGACTATCCTTGCCTCCGCCCATGGCCACCAGCGCCCGCTCAGGCAGCAGTAGCTCACAGGCGGGTGTTTGTGGTTCCGGTCCCGCAGCGAAATGAAAGCGACTCGCCACATCCACCTGGTTGACATAACTGAACTCAGCCAGACCCTGCACGTATACCTGGCGCAGGAAACCAGATAATGCAGGGCCTGGAACAGTTCCGCTGAATTGGATCTGCGCGGGCAAGGCTGCTTTGTAATAGCTGACTCCGGCAAGCCAGTGCAGCAGGTCAAGTGCGCGCAAGAAAGCAGCCTGTCGGCTGGCATCAGGCGGCCAGGGTGCGTGAGGAAATACCAGGCGCTCGATGAGTTCCGGACCATCGTCGAGGAAATAACTGAGCGTGGCCTCGCCTGAACCCGGGTCGTAATGGCACCGGCCAAAGCGAAATTCCTGGGCATTGCGAGGATCACCTGTCCAGGCCTGCATGGCTATCCCTGGATGTCCTGCCAGCGCGGGCCAAACACCTTCTCGTTTGGGCCCAGTTCCGCGGGAATCAATGCCTGGTGAGCGAGCCACAACAGGGTTTCGTGATCTTGTGCGTTGATTAACAGGCTTAAGCAGAGGTCGTTGGCCGACTGCGACAGCATCAGCAGAGGGTGATCCTGGAAAAAATTCATGGCGGATTCAAGCCGGGTTAAAGCGGTCCGCACCTCACTACCAACGAGATTGATACACACGCAGTGGGTATGGATCTGAACCGTGCACTGGACTTCCAGCTCCTTGATCAGAGCGTCCAGGGCGACCTGATCGAGATGATTGGCCGGCCCGTTGATGGCCACCGTGGTCGTTGTTTCTGAGGTCGCTACCAGGTCGATTGAAACCCCCTGACAGCGAAAAATATCGAACACGCGCGCCAGGAAACCGACTTCCCGCCGGGTATCAATGTTCTGCAAGAGCAGCACCACCATATCTTTCTGGCACGTGATGGCCTTGACCCCGATCGGCTTCGCATTCTTTTCGCCGGTTTCAGCGCCAGCGATCCGGGTGCCAGTCAAATGCGGTCGTGCAGTATCCAGGATGAGCAACGGGGTGGTCGTGGCGGCGGCAGCGCGGATACAGCGCGGATGAACGACTTTGGCTCCGCTCGCGGCCATTTCCAATGCCTCGTCATAGCCCAGTTCAGCCAGCAGACGCGCCTGTGGCACGAGGCGCGGGTCAGTGCTGAACAATCCGGGCACATCAGTCCATATTTCCAGCTGCTTACTACCCAGCCGGCCAGCCAGGAGCGCTGCGGACGTATCTGAACCACCGCGCCCCAGCAGTGCCGTGCGCCCATCTGTACTGCGCGCCACATATCCTTGTGTGATAACCACCGGCGAGAGCGTTTCGAAGCGCTGCAACAAGTCTTCGTCCAGGCCCGGTTCACAACTGGCCGACAGCCATTGACGGGCCGGCGAGAGTTCAGGCTCATCGCGTACCTGCAGGATTTCGCGCACGTCCACCCAGCTGACTGCGCTGGCTGTGTCCATGAGGGTCTGGTCTACCAGGGCTTGTTGCAGGAAAGCAGCCCCTATGCGCGTACTTAGCCATTCTCCCATGGCCAGGAGTTCAGCTTGACCGGCAAACCCGGCCCCCGCTGCCAGCGCCTGCACGCACGTGCGCAACGCGAGTTCTGCCGGCTCCAGCCAATTGGCATCCGGCACCGCGAGGTCAGCAGCCAGTTTACGATGACGCGCCAGTATTGCGGCAAATTTCTCTTCGGACTCCGGCTCGTTCGCCAGCTCAGCCAGGGCATTGGTCATGCCGGCGACTGCCGAACACACCAGCAAGACACGATGGCCCTGCGCTACGTGGTTTCTGACCTGAGCCGCTATGGCCTCCCATTGCGGACGGCCTGCCACGCTGGTGCCACCGTATTTGAGCACCGCCCATGGCGTGCTCATAATAGGAAAATCATGATTGGAATGCCGGTAAATTCAACAAGGGCAACGTTACAGAAAAGGTCGATCAGTGTACAGACCGTTGGCGCCAAGGTCACTGGATTGACACAATTCCCGTATTTTTCTGTCGGGCCCGGGCAAAAAAAACGGCGCCTCGCAAAGCGCCGCCAAGGGGTTAGATAGATCAGACGAACTGACCATCCGTTGCGGAGTGTTTAGACAGGAAATCAGGCAACAACCATTGGAAAGCAGCTGGTGAAATTCCGTATCCGCTTCCTCCGACACCAAAAAAGAGATGCGGGTTCCGTAATGGAGCGTTCTGTACTAGGATAATCTCACCTCTCATTCGAACTGGAACCTCCCATGCCGAAGTATTCCACCGAGGACATCCGCAACATAACCTTCGTCGGGCACACCGGCGCTGGTAAAACCACGCTAACGGAAGCCTTGCTGGTCAAGTCCGGGACCATAGGTGAAGCCGGAACCACAGAGCGTGGTACCACCACTACCGACCACGACCCCCTGGAAAAGGAATACCAGCACTCGCTGGATTCGGCCATTGCCAGCCTCGATTTTGAAGGCATGCATGTCAACCTCGTCGATACACCCGGTTTCCCGGACTTTCGCGGACCTACCCTGCCCAGCATGGCAGCCACCGAAACCACGGCAGTGGTAATCAATGCCCGCAACGGCATCGAACTCTCCACCCGGCGGTTGATGCGCCGCGCCCAGGTACGCCGCCTGTGCCGCATCATCATTATCAACAAGATCGACCAGCCCGGAGTCGACCTGGCGCGACTGGTCAGCGACATCCAGGAAGAATTTGGCCCCGAATGCCTGCCCATCAATTTGCCGGCAGGAAATCTGTCCACAGTGCGCGACTGTTTTTTCGAGACCGAAGGTGAAACCGATATTTTGTCCCTGTCGCAGGCCCACGAAGCCATCATTGACCAGGTCGTTGAAACCAACGAAAGGCTGATGGAGAAATACCTCGAGGGCACGGAACTCACCCGCGACGAACTGCACGATGCTTTTGAGCTCGCACTGCGTGAAGGTCATCTGGTGCCGATTTGCTTCACTTCCGCAGTTAGCGGCGCCGGACTGGATGATTTTCTGCGCATTTGCAAACGGCTGATGCCCAATCCACTCGAAGGGAACCCGCCACCCATTCTCAAAGGCGAAGGGAAAAACGCCGAAGAAGCAACGGTCAAGCCAGACCCGGGCGAGCACGTGCTGGCCCATGTGTTCAAAATCAGTAACGACCCGTTCATTGGCAAACTCAGTGTGTTTCGCATCTACCAGGGCACCGTCAAGCCAGACAGCCAATTGTTGATCGGGGATGCACGCAAACCGTTTAAAGTGAACCATTTGTTCCGGATCCAGGGCGGCAAGCACATTGAAGTAGACCGGGGGATACCCGGCGACATCTGTGCCGTCGCCAAGGTGGACGACATCCACTACGATGCCATCCTGCACGACTCCCACGACTACGATCATTTTCACCTCAAACCACTCGACTTCCCGCAACCGATGTATGGCCTGGCGATTAACGTCAAGACCCGCGGCCAAGAGCAAAAGCTGGCGCAATCCTTGACTCGTCTCACCGAGGAAGACCCGTGTTTGCTGGTGGAGCACAACCAGGAACTGAACGAGACCGTGGTTCGCGGGCTGGGTGAGTTACACCTGCGCGTGATGATGCAGAGAATGAGTACTCGTTACGGCCTGGATGTGGACACGCGCCCGCCACGCATCGCCTACCGCGAAACCATTACCCGGCCGGCTGAAGGCCACTACCGGCATAAAAAACAAACCGGCGGCGCAGGCCAGTTCGGCGAAGTATTCATACGTGTCCGCCCACTGGCCCGCGGCGAGGGGTTCGAGTTTCTGAACAAGGTCGTGGGCGGTTCGATTCCCACAAACCTCATTCCCGCAGTTGAAAAGGGCGTGCGCCAGGTGCTTGAAGAAGGCGCCATTGCCGGCTATAAAATGCAGGACCTGGAAGTCACCGTGTACGACGGCAAGTTCCACGCAGTGGATTCCAAGGAAATCGCTTTTGTTATCGCCGGTCGCCACGCGTTGATGGACGCGATACACAATGCCGGACCGCAGATTCTCGAACCCGTGGTCAGCATTGACGTCACGGTACCCGAGGCGCATATGGGTGACGTCACCGGTAACCTCGCCGGTCGGCGCGCCCGCATCAGCGGGACTGAAAGCCAAAGCGGCGGGTTCCTCACCGTGCGTGCTGATATGCCGTTGAGCGGATTGACTGATTACCACACAGATCTCAAAAGCATGACCCAGGGCCAGGGCAGTTTCACCATGGAATTCAGCCACTACGACCCGGTGCCGCACGAAGTGCAGCGGGCTCTGGAAACAGAATTCAAGCCGCGCGACGCAGGTTAGGCCTGGCGCCTGCCGGGCTCCTGCCCCGCTACGGAGCAGCCAGGGCCGCGGCCGTCAGGTCCAGGGCCTGCTGTACATCCCGGTTGTTTTCCCCGCCTGGTTCAGCGGCATCCTTGAATCCACCATAGATTTCCCTGAGATCACTCAGACCCAGGTAATCCGGATGGTGGACCTCGCTCAGAGTGGCATAAGCGAAACACGCGCCCTGCTTGCACACCGATAGCTTGTAAATGTGTACCGCGAGATCCACCTCCTCGCTTTCACCCATCAACGCATAGATTTCAGCAAAATCAGGGGATGCTCTTATTTCTCCGAAATACAGGTTTTCCTTTTCGACCTGCCAGCCATTACGGGTGAACACTTCGCCTATGGAGCCCCCGGCGGTAATGGCCTGGTGTTCCTGTTGAATCTGCGCTGGAATAAGCTCGGGATAGACCACCACCGCCAGGGTGCGGGTTATTTTCTGACCGCCCTGAATGGTGTACAAACTCGATACACGCTCTTTCCCATCATCCTGCAACACGTCGATTCCATAACTACCAAACTTCAGTTTTATGCGTTCGCTGTTGAGCAGCGGGCGGGCAGCGTCTGGCGATACGGCTTGCGCAGTCGGGTCACTGCCGATCGACCAGCGGGGACTTATCGCCAGCGCACCCAGAATTAGTACAACAACCAAGCATTGAGAACTTTTCATGGAAACAGCAATCCTTGCATCCTCAAAGTTTCATTTTCCAATGACTGGCGGGAAGCGATAGAACACTTGAACAAATTCCGCTTTCTCCGGGGCGTTACCTCTGTAGGGGCCGCGCGACCAGACCATGATTAAAGATCCGTCATCGGCCTTCCTGGCCTGGACTTGAACCTGGAAGTTCAAACTCTGACCTTCCATCATTGCGTATTCCTCTGATCTCTTGAATTTCAGCACGCCATCGGTGCAGGAAAAATCACCCTCAGCCATTGAAAATGTCGTGCTCTCAAATATCTTTTTGGCCTCCACATAATCTTGTAGCGCGAGAAAAGAAGCGCTGCCCTGACGTATGGAAATAGTACCCTTGCTCGCAGTGATTTCCGGTGCAGAAACAATCCGAGCCTCAGACAGGTGAAAGGGAAATAGCTTGTATATCATGAAGGCGCTATACCGGTCCGCAGTCCTTCCCTTTCCATTTGTCTCGAACTCGTCAGGCGTATTCCGATAAATCCCGGACAGAATCGGACAGTCACCATCATCAAAGCGCCTGGAATCGAAGCGACCCCACCCTTCAGGAAGCTGCGTTACTTCCGGGATCCTGATCTCCGGCGGCGTTGCACAACCACACAAAATCAGCAACACCCCTGCCAGTACAATAGATTTCATTATGACTGCTCCGCAAAATACAGGAATCGCAAATAGTCAGGGAAAAGCGATGGCAAGACGATAGGCGTCGCCATGAGCACGTTGGCCGGATTAATGAAATACCCGATTGCCTTTTGGATTGGGCTGGTAAAAGTGATATTTGTTCCGTTGCCGGAGTAGAAAAAGGGTTGGTTGAATGAATCGTGCACACCCGAATACCCCTCCAGGATATAGTCGACAAATCCTCCTGGCGCGTAAGGCCGTTTGAACAATAAACCCGGCGCACCTTGTAGCCCGCCCAATGGGCTCAGGTGCCCCTTGTTTGGTACGTAAAATCTGTCGAAAACTTCATCAAGTGGCAGGCCTCTTTCAAATGCTGCCGCTGCGCCGCTATCTACCCAGATATCTTCATATATTCTTTCTCCGGCAATTTTGTCGCTGATTCCCCGGAACCCAGGGCTCTCTCCAAGTTGGCCGGGAAACCTCGCGGACTGCACTTGTTGGTAGGCCCTCAGTCGGACAGAAATGTATGTTGCGGATGAAACCAGGGCACCAAACATAAGTCCACCCCTGAATTTCTGCCCATAAATTTCGGCTGAAATTCCGCCGGCAATTCCGTCTGTCGCAACCCGATTGATGGAGTATGCGTTGCCGAAGTATCCAGCCACGCCGCCCATAAGGGCTCCGGCAAACGCACCTCTGACAGAGCCTTTCAGATTTCCGCTGACTATCGCGCCGCCCACAAAACCTGCGGCTGCACCTCCGATCACTGCAGATGCAGTAAAAGCAGCCGTGGTTGCAACTCCTGCCGCAACCGATGGCATCAGTGACCACGCCCAGGCAGATGCTGCACCGAATGTGAAATAGCCGGCTACTGCCCCGGCTATCACCCTGCCCCACTTCTTGATGAAATAGCTGAGTCCGAAGTAGCCCGAGGGATCCGTGTAGGAAAGAGGATTGTTGAACACATAGGTATAGCGATTGAGTGACTGGCCGTTCCTGGGTTCCTGAACGACCGGGTCAGCCTGCAGGAATCTGCCCAGGTGCGGATCGTAGATTCGTCCATTCATGTGGATGACTCCAAGGCCGTCTGCATGTTCGTGGCCAGTAAAACCCCGGGTTGTTATCGCATTTGCTACGGACTTTCCAGGCACTGTCAGAGGCCCCGACCAAACCAGGTTACGCCGTTCACCGAACGCGTTAAAGCTCATTGCTGCCGAATCGGCAACCAAACCCGAACTCGTGGTGGTGGTGTGGATCGAGCCAAGATGATCCTTGATCAGGTAGGTAGTGTTTTGCACTCCTGTTGCCGGGTAATAGTCTGCAATGGCAACACCGGCCACGCTGCGTTTGAAAAAGGGACTGCTGCTGCCCTGTTGAATGCGCTCGACGTTACCGAGATACCAGGTGGTTTTCACTCCGTCCACCGGGTTGGCATCGATGCGCCTGGTGCGCTCGTTTGCAATTCCGTATTCGAACCGGGTAGAGGAACTTCCATTTGTGATTTGGGTGGCCTGGTCGAACAGGCTATAACTGATTTTCCTCCCGTCGCTGGCTGTCAGTTGATTACCATTCGTATCGTAGGTGTACGTTACGGATCCGGCCTGGGTGACGGCATGAGGACCGGCAGGCTGCTGTCCGTAGAGAAAATTGCCCACATCAGATTTAAAAGTGATATTGCCCGAAGTCGCGTAGCGCATGCTCTGCATGCTCTGAAACACGCCGCCATCCACGGACAGCGATACGTCTTCCAGGCGATTGAGCAAATCGTATTTGAACTTCTCCTGCAGATTGGTACTGCGCGAAGTGTCATAGCGGGATGTCAGATTCCCCAGGACGTCAAATTGGTAACTCACGTACTGGATTTCTGCGCCACTGACATCATACGCTTCAAGGGTTTTTACCCTGCCCGACTGGGACTGGTAGCTGGCGAATACCTGGACACCGTTTTGCAGCTTCAGGGAGGTGACATTGCCGCGCGCATCAACACCTTGAATTTGCTGGTAGGTTTTTCCATTCACGCCTTCCCGCGCTTCCTGTAGTTTCTCCAGAAAACCCCGGTTGTTGTAATGAAACCGGATACCGTTATCGCCGCCGGAGGCATCAAACTGCTGAAAGATTCGCCCGAAGGCGTCATAAGTTGTTTCTTCCACAAACTGCATGCCATCCAGCGCAGTTGTCACAAATGCGGGCCGGCTGAACGCGTCGTAGGTAAACTGGCGTTGATGCAAAATGGCGCCTGCCTCTCCCGTTCGATAGATCTGCTGCGTTATCGATCCCTTACCCCTGGTAGTCGTGAGCGTGCTGTTGTTCCAGCTGGACTCTTCGTGGTTCATGGTGACATAAACGGTATCGGCCAGGCTGCTCACCCCGCTTAATTCGCGCCGGTGGATCATTCTTCCCATCTGGTCATAGGCGAAATCAATAGCCTGGCTTTTCTCATCCAGTTGCCGCGTCATTTCCCCCAAAGCGTTGTAGCCGTATTGCCAGAACCCCTTGTCCGGATCATCCAGGCTGATTTTGCGACCAACAGCATCAAACACGGTAGCGGTTACTGCACCGTCCACCCCGGTAACCCGGGTGAGATTGCCTGCCGCATCGAAGGCATAGCTGATTTTGCCACATGCGTGGTCGTAGACCAGAATGGTTTCACCCAGTGAATTTTTGAGTTCGAGCTGCGCCTGGCCGAGGTTATTGGTGATTCGCGTCAATCGCGGTTGTCCCGCAATGCAACCCCCGGCCAAACTATCGTAGTCATAGGTTATGTCGCCCCCGTCTGCTGAGAGCACTGAATCGACCCGGCCAAGTCCATCATAAGCAGTCAGATTCCAGAATCGGCTTTCAGCCGCAAAGTAGGGTTCAGAGACACGTTCCGGACGACCCGATTCATCGTAGTAGCGATCGACATAGACAAACCTGCCATCAAAGCCCTGGGAAGCGACGCGAACTTCCCGGCCCAGGCGATCGAAACAGTGATGCTGTTCCGGTTGGCCGTTGCCTGTTGCCAACGAATACCAGGAAGTATCGGCTACCGGACAGTAACTGCCCGCGCCGCTTTTTCTGATGGTCTTGCTCATTGCGCCCGTAGATGCCCAACTGATGAAAGGTCGGCCCATAAAATCCACTGCGGTTGTTGCGACGTTTCCGTTGATGTCCAGCGTAGTCAATGAGTTACCCCAGGCATCCCAGAGGCTGGTCCTGGCTGTCACTTGATTCATCGCATTGCGCGACTCAATGGCAAAGCGGCCCCAGGCGTCATAAACGGCGCTATTGCTTCGCGGTGACATTCCATTGCCGGTCACGGTCTCGTTCAGTCGATTGCCAAAAGAGTCGCGCACATACTGCGTGGTGACCTTGAAAGCAGCGCGATTGGGTTCAGTGACTTCCTGGCGCAACAGCCCGGTTTGCGAGTCATAGGCAAACGCCATTTCACGGGTCAGACTTGAACTACCCGTGCGGGACTGCGTCGTGTTCCTGGATATCTCCAGTCCCAAGCGCCAGCGTGCCGCGTCCGGGCTAAACACGCTCTGAGTAATTGTGCTGGCCGTGGCACTGCTGCCATCGGCATCGTAGGTCGAGACCGAGGCTTCGGTGACGTTACCGTAGTTATCAAGCTTTGTTGCTGCCAAGGTCTTGTGTTCGAACACCCCAGCGAGCGTGTAGTAACGCTGCAAGCCAATTTCAATAAAAGGCAAATAGACTCCCTTGCCTGCAATGGTTGAAATACGCCCGGTTTGATTGATGGCGTAGCTGAGCAATGTCGTGCCGCTGTCCGTGGCGGGAGCGGTGGTCGTTGCGGTAATGGCAGGCCAGGCGATCGGGCTGGAAGCCAGAGGGTTGCTGATCGGGCCCAGTTTCTGACCGGCGCCCACCAGCGCCTTCCTGACATCGGCCACCAGGCCAACAAATGGGAAATCCTGCCGATAACGCGTATTGGTACGAACCCCGATTTGCGGGTCATAGGTCACCACTTCGCCAAAGCCCAGAAAACCCCTGCCCCCTCCTTGCAACTTGCCGCCAACATAGTGGTATTCAACACTGCGCTCGGCTTGTGCATTGCCAAATACCGGCGCGCTGCTTTGCACTTTGCTGACGACATGGATGGGAGCAATCAAATCATGAACTGCGGAGAACTGGCCCCACCGGGCATTTTTTGCGTCACGCATCCGTGTGTAAACCGCCGCATTGCTGAGGGGCAGGTAATTGATCGTCGTGCGCCCACCCCAGCCATCGGTAATTGCGGTAACCAGGTTGGTGGCGTTCGGGTTCAATGAGCCGCTGCCATTTCCGCCCGGATACAGCCGGGTAGAACCGGACTCGACGGTTCCCAGTGCACCGAAGTCGACAAAAAAGTTGTCCAGGAAGCCATCTGCATTGGTGTCGATCCAGGCTGAAACGTCGGCCTGGTCGGTATTACCAAAAATGTAGTTGGTGGATATCGCAGCGGTGAATGCGGAGCCAAACCGGTTTTCGTGCATCACCCACTTGGCGCCGTTCAGCGCCGCGGCGGCCGGGTAGATGAACTCGGGAAGTCCATCACCGGTAATGTCAACAAAACGCGCTCGACTGCTCAAACCAAGATTTGTCAACTTCACGATGGGAATCGTCGCAGGCACCAGGCCTGCCCCTGAATTGATTTGTGCCTTCCATTCAAAAAAAGCATCCTGCCAGGCCACGTCGGCCATACCGTCTGCATTGATGTCGACAGGGTGGATGCGTTGCACTCGTGGTAATGCGCTGAAAGGATTGCAGGCGTCCGGCACATTGCAATCATCTCCTGTGGCGAGGAGTTCACCTTGGACAAAGCTGTAATCAGCAGCAGCCTTGAGCACGAGATAGAAACTGGCCCAGGCATACGACTCACCAATGGCTAGCCGGGTAGCTTCTGATGCGCCCTGATCCATGACGAACCGGGAAAAACGAGTGGCATCAGCACCTCTTTCACCGGGCGCCTTGGGCACACAGCCCTGGCCACATTTTACGTAACGGCGACTCAGGCGCACCAGAAGGTCAACCGCGCCATCACCGTTGTAGTCGAAAGGCCGGGCAAATGTTGCGCTGCTCGATGATTGATCGGCAAAGTGCGGAGCTTCGGTATCGATGAACCAGCCACCGGTTGATTGCTCAGGAAACAGGGCGGTGGAGAGGTTGATGGTTAAAACCTGCGGCGCATCAAATCCAACAATGCCCGAATTCAGCGGAGAAAAGCGATTGTGTAACAGCACCAGTTCCTTGCTTCCATCGGCAGCGACTCTGTTGGTCACCAGGTCGGCAAGCCCGTCACCGTCGAAGTCCATGATCCGTACCAGCGGTGGGTCGGTAAGCCCGCAACAGGTTCCGGATACGGCGACCGCCGAGCCCAGGGTCGTACCGCTGGACAGTAGCGCCTGCCAACCACTGCTTGAGGGATAAATGATGTCTTCAAATCCATCTGCATTCAGGTCGATGCCCTGCAGTGTCACCGGAAGGTTTGCCGAACCGTTGCCGGGAATGGTGTACGTGGTGGTGCCGGGAGCCGCAAAACTTCCGCTCGCCAGTGCAATCGCGGTGCGAAACCTGAATGTGGTTCCCGATTTCTCGGTGAGCAATAAATCGGGGCGACCATCGCCGCTGACGTCGGCAAAGGCCAAGGCGGAATGCTGGCTGTTGAATGCGCTATTGATGGCTGTGCCGGAACTGCTCACTACGTTTTTGCTGTACTTCCATTCAAACCGGGTGGGTGGAAAACAGTAACTCCTCTGGGCATTGTTACACTCGGTCACGGATTGCAGTGCAAGACGGCCATGCGCGTCACTGGCGTAATCGAGATGCCAGGAGCGCAGCAGGTCCAGCGCGCTCCCGGAATTTTTACGGGCAAGGGAATCTACCCGGAGCAGCGAGTAGTTCTGTACCTGTAAACTACCAGCAGCTGCTGAAAGCACGGCGTCCTGCCGTCCGCCTGCGTAGATGAAATCAAGTTGCGCGTGAGGCACCGTACCGGTAACCGTATTGCCCGCGTACTGAACGGACGCCAGCATGAACTCCACCGGGCCCGTGGCGCTGGCGGCTAGCTCAGAGTAGAGGTAATTCATGTAGTTTCCCGCCTGGTCGGTGGTCTTGTTCAAGGCCCATGCAATGGCGGTCTGTGCGTCCGTTGCGGACCGCGCCTCGATACGTGAATCTGCGCTGGCGCCGTATTGACTGACCTGGCCGTTCTTATGCCACACGGTGAAATACGCAGGGCCTGAACCGGCACTGCCAAAGGAAACCACTTTGTCGAGATTATCCAGCTCGGTCCGATACTCGCTTCCGTTTGCACCATACACGCCCAGGGTAACAAGCAGGCGGCGGCCATCGAGACAGAACCGGTCTTGAGAGTTGAGCGCAATTCCGCTGGAACGCTTTATGCCATCTTGCTCAATGGTTTGTGGGCAACGAGTGATGAGGGAAATCCCGCCCAGGGATCCACCTACTCCCAAATGCCCGTTACCACCCTGACTGGACCAGTCTATGCTGAGCTGCGGTGCCAGCCCGCCGGATGCGGGGACGGTAACTAACGGGATGGTGTAATTTGCATTCCCTGCTGCATCCACGCTAAACGAACCAGCTGTGGATCCCACCTGGGACGATGCCTGGTCAATGGTCATGTCAGGCGCACCCGCCGGGGCCGGCGGCGTTTCGGGATTGGCTGACACCGTGACTGCCCTCGTGGCGGCCTTCGTGATCACCGGTGCGGCCGCCTTTGTCACCGCCTTTGTGAGTGGCGCCGGACCTGACATCGAGGCCGTCATCGTGGCCGCCATCTTGGATGACGTAGAGGCCGCTACTGCGAGCTCAGACGCTGACGAATCAGTCCCGGCTGTTTTACCCAGGTTTCCATTCAGACCAATTACATCAGTGACGCCAGTGACTGTAAGCACCAGCGGCGGCGATACTTCGCCGCACTGCGGTGACCCGTCAGCAAACTCATTGCAGGCCTGCACCAGAAACGTGTACTGGCCTGGCTGACCTCGAAACATCCGGATTTCTGCCTGGTCGGTATAGCTGACCTGGCGCACGCCAGCGTGCTTTTCAGTCAGCCGGAACAGCGCAATGGATTCATCGCCAGTGACAGACCACTTCAAAGTGATCAACCCATCCAGACTGGCCAGTTCAGTTGGCGTAAGCCAGGAAGGCTGTGATTGTGCTTCAACCTGAATTGACAACAACATGGCTGCCAGCAAGGCCCACATCGATGCAGCGCGACTGCGGCTTACAAAATTCAATACAGTGACGGCGTGTGCCCGCGTCTCGCTTTTTGCTTTTGCTGCGATCATGACTTCCCCCTGTTCCGGCAGACAAGGCCGGGTAAAATGAAACGGTGACCAGTACTAATGCACAGTCACGGGGGTCGTCTATGGGTGAAACGGAGAAACGTAAACCGAGCAGGAAGTTCTTACAGGATGTCGCAGGCGCTGCCTACAAAAAGGAAAAAAATACCGGACCAAGGCGCTTCATCATCCGGCGATGTTTTCTCTGAGCCACTCCAGCCAAAGCCAGGCCGGCGCCTCAGTCACAAACCAGTTGGAACTGTTCGCGTCGATGGTGCGGCGTTCTGCGGCGACGCAAATGGAAACCGTCAGACGCGTGCGCACCAGCGGCACCAACACCGAGTGCTCAGCTGCGGATAAAGGACGCACGGATTCATAACCGCTGATGACGTGCCGCGCAGTCGCCAGTGGGTCCGGCACATCCATCATCTGGTAGGCAAGGCAGATCGCCAATTGTATTCTTTCCCCAGTCATATCTGATTTCAGCGCCACTCCTGGAGCAATTGCTTGTTCATTTAACCTGAACGAACTCCTGGTTCCATGGGCTCAAGGTGCGGGTTTCGTCTTGAAAGGCTTCGGGTAGCTCCTCCACCATATGCCAGGTGGTTGCCAAACGACCGAAACCCACGCAGAAAGCGGACCACATTCCCAGCTCGACAATCTGTGCCTCACTGAAATGCTCACGCAGCTCGGCGTATACCGCATCGTCGATAGACAGATGATCCGTCGCCATCAATTCACCAAACTTGATGGCCGCCTTCTCCCCCGCAGTGAGGTTTTCCGCCTCGGCTGGTTTCTCCAGCGAACACACCAGGTCTTCGGTGAGTCCATCGTTCATGGCGTCGGTGTAGCGAATTGCCATGCAGCTACGGCATTGATTGAAAAACGCAATGCGCAGTCGAACCAGCTCCATCAACTTTTCAGGCAACGTTCGCCTGGCTTTCAATGCTCCGGCAAAACCCACCATACCCATTAGCATGTCCGGACAATGGGCAAAAAACCGCGACAGACCCTGCTCCAGGGCTGTGAGATTTTCCGGTTGGATGGCCGCTTTGAGTTCGGGCGCCCAGTCTTCGGGTTCAATTTTCCGTAGCCGGCTCATGCCGTTGCTCCTGTAATCACCCCGCAAATGTTCGTTGGCCTACGCTTCAGGGTCAAACTACTGGACACCCATGTTTCATAAGCGTCGTTGAGTTCAAAGCCCCCTGCGGCCCGCCTCCCGAATCATCGGTGCTCGTTCCGAGAACGCGGGGCCCGCAACCGTAGCGCCAACCGTGATACCCGCATCGGTGGTCAGGGTATGACCATTGGTGTAGCCGGATTCGTCGCTCGCGAGCCACAACGCCGCGTTTACAACATCCTCCACCAGGCCCGGCCGGTTCTTCAGAGGTGAGGCTTCAGCCAGTATACGCTTGGCCTCTTCGATGTTATCGGGATCTCCGGTCAGCACAGCCGCAACCATCTCGGTCGCCATGCCCGCTGCAGCGATCCCGTTCACACGGATGCCGAAACGGCACAGCTCCACGCCCACGTTCTTGGTAAGACCCACCACGGCATGCTTGGCCGCCGCGTATGCGTGTGGACCGAGCCCGCCCATTAACCCGGCGGTGCTGGCCATGCTGATGATGCTACCGCTCCCACGCGGCTTCATCACTCGCGCTGCGTGCTTCATTCCATAGAAAACGCCGTTCAGCAGCACGTCAATACTAACCGCCCACTCAGCTTCCGGCGTGGTGTCGATGGGCCCGATGGCACCGACTATGCCGGCATTGTTGAACATGATATCGAGATGACCGAATTCCTTGACGGCGAGATCGACCAGCCCGGCGACTTGGTCTTCTTTGGTGACGTCGCACTTGGCAAAAACGGCCGCGCTACCCAACTCGCGGCACAGGGCATCGCCCCTGTCTTGCTGAATATCGCCAAGTACCACGCGACAGCCTTCCCTTACAAACCGGCGCGCGCTGGCAGCACCGATGCCGCTTGCCGCGCCAGTGATTACCGCAGTTTTCCCACTTAATCGCATTGCGTTCTCCTAATCAGCGAGCAGTTCATTTCAGACTAAAGGCGAGCAAAACATTACCCGGTATGTGCTGGTAAATGCCATAGCCGGAGTTCACATAAAGCATGCCGTCGGCAACGACAGGGCCGCTGCCGCTCATGGAACCTCCCCGCGCGGTTTCGCTGGAGACGGTTTCGAATTCACCCAGGGTGCTGACTTCCCACAGGACTTTTCCGTCCGTGGCTGAGTAAATCCTGAGTCGGCCGTCCAGGTGCCCGGCGATAACCCCGCCCGGAAAAGCCGTCACGGCGGCTGATATACCCGGGTCGCAGTATTCCTTCAGGTCATCCGGACAGACATAATCGGCCGGCCGAGCCCAGATCTCTTTCCCGGTGGCTGCATCGAGCGCGTAAATACCCGGGCGTGGGTCGCTTTCGTATGTGTAACGGGTAAGGTCTTCCGGATAGAACATGTCATTGATGGGTACGTATACCACGTCACCGGCAGCCGCCATGCCATGGTGTACGCCACCCTGGACACCACCGCGGCCTACTTTTGTTTGCCAGACTATATTGCCATTATCCGGATTAATTCCATAGACGCTGCCGGACTTCTGTCCGGCGACCAGGATGTCCGTTCCGTTCGCAAGCTTCACCAGGATGGATGCGGCTGCGAAATCGAAATCCGGACCGTTTTCCTCGGGGCAATTGGCCGGGCTACTGGAAAAATAGATAAGACAGGCAGCATTAAAGGCATCCCCAGCCGTAGTCTGGGTGACCCAACGCTTGGCACCGGTTTTGACATCGAAGGCAATGATGGCATCGCTGCGGCCGTCTGCCGGGGACGAGTAGTTCTCTCCAGTGCCTGAGTAAAACTGGCCGCGCTTCAGGTCAATTGTGGGGCTGTTCCATACAGGGGCGCCCGACGGCGCCAGGATTGCGGTACCAGCACTGGTCTTGCCAACTTCGGCCGGTACCTCGTCAATGGTGTAGCTCTGCCAGATCAGTTCTCCATTGTCCGGATCAAGAGCCACCACGGAGCCCCGGAACGTACAGCAGGCATAGGACGGATCTGCAGCCGGAACCAATTCCAGCGAAGACACCGGCACCAGCAACTGGTCCGCTACCAGCACCGGGGCTGCGGTTATCGTCGCGTTGGGGTGACCATCAACTTTGGTCATCCAAAGAAGTTCGCCACTGCGGGCATCCAGAGCATAGGCGCGTGCCAGGATATCGCCAAAAAACACTCGGGGCCGGGCCTCTGCAGAGCCGGCTTCCCATGGTGAAACCACAATGGCCGTACGAACCTCTGAGCTGGCGCGAAAGGTCCAGCGAACACAACCGGTCTGCGCGTCCAGCGCGTAGACCATGCCACTTTGACTACCCACAAACACCGTACCTCCAGCCACTGCGGGCTGGGATCGAGCCTGGATGGCGTTCGGATAGGCAAAAGCCCATTTCAGTTTGAGTTCACCGGCTTTATCGGCCGACAAGCCACCGGTGTCAGCCCCCTGGAAACGCGTATTGGACAGATCAACGCCCCAACCAGCCTGGCGGGGCGGCTGATCCATATCCAGGTCCACCTGCGCACATACAGGAGCAGGGTGTTTCACCACCTCCGATGCCAGTGACCGGCCTGCCAGGTACTCGGCCACATCCTGTTTCTGCGAATCCGAGAGACCCGCCGACTGAGTGGCCATGATGCCGTTCATTGAATCCAGGATGGCATCGGGTGCCATCATTCCCAGGAACGACCGGTGGGGGGCTTTGTATGTGCCGCCTTCATGGCAGCTGGCACATTGTTCCAAGTAGTTAACCTGGCCGGGGTGAGGCAGTTCCCTGACTGGCAGGGACGCGGGCGACGGTTCCGGCGCCTCTTGCGGGGCCTCCTGGCTGCAACCGATAAGCATCAGCAAAACGGCAAAGAGGAAGCTCGGGGTGAGGATCAGACCAGCAGTTTTAGAAGCCATTACCAAGTTCTCCTGCTCGTTCAGGAACTGTTCCTTGCGGGTCTTTTTGCGAAACTTCTCGAATCCATTGTCGGAAAGAGACGGCTAGCGCACGGAATATTTCCTGTTCGTTTGGAGTTGTCGCTAGTACGACCGATTGGGCGAATAAATCGGAGTTGCCCTGGCACTCGGCCTCATCATAAGCAAAGTTTGAATACAGTTCAAGATGCCATGACAGCGCGTTTTTATGAGTCAACAATATCGCATGGCCACTCGCCAGGGTTACATTATTTGTGAGTCAATTCAGTCGAAGTCGGGGGGTGACAATTCGTTAACAGGGGCTTGACAATTCGTTAACAATGGCCCATCGTTCTGATAAATTAAATTAAATTAAATTCAAAAAGATAAAATTGTCGATGACTGATGACAACACGGATAGCTTCATTGCTCCCCATCCAACCGGCAAATGTTTACTTAGAAACCATAGAACAGGAGCGCAATCTTGATGTTAAAAAAATGGAACAATATCTACCTGGCACTCGCGGTGGGCGCAGGTGCGGCGGCTACGGCACCAGTAGTCACCGCTCAGGATGCGCAGGATGCGGATCAGCTGGAAGTGATTATGGTTACCGCGCGTAAGCGTGAGGAGAATCTGCAAAATGTTGGACTTTCTGTCAGTGCGTTAAGTGAGACTGAAATAAATCAGACTTTCGCACGGGATATCAGAGACCTGGCGTTTATGTCTCCTAACCTGATTATCGATGATACTTCACAGGGCCCCGGGGGCAACGCAGCAATATATATTCGTGGCGTTGGAGTGGCGGATGTTGAGAAAAATTTCGATCCCGCCGTTGGAGTAACGATTGACGGGCTATTTATCGGCGCCAACAGTGGTGCGATTTTGAGAAGCATTGATCTGGCGTCAGTGGAAGTATTGCGTGGACCTCAGGGCACGCTGTATGGTCGTAACACTATCGGTGGAACGATTAATGTAGTGAGAACAAGGCCTACCGGTGAATTGGGCGGCAGAATGCGCGCCGGTTACGGCGCTTACGATACCTTTTACTTCGATGGGATTTTTAATTTTGCCGTGACTGATAAGCTGGCAGTAAAGCTTTTCGGCAGCGTGTTTGATCAGAGTGAAGGTTATTTTAGAAGCACCGTTGACGGTGGTGACCGTGGCCGGGTGAATTATCAAGCCTATGGCGCCGACGTGCTATTCACGCCAACCGAAGGACTGGAGTTTGAATACATCTACCAGGAAGAGGATACGGACCAGGATACACCCCCGCTGTTAAACGCTGCGCAGCCGGATACCCTGTTTTGTTCCGCATTTGGATTGTGTGCGGTCGATGTGAACACGCCAAGTTCGGGAGACCGTTTCCTGGTGAATACCCTGGGGTTTTTGCCGACGACTTGGAATTCAAATACTGGAAGCATTCAAACCTCGTCGGTAGACGATCTGATTCCGGTCAGGCTGGAAGCGACTTTCGATACCCAGATGAATATCTTTAAAACAAAATGGGATATTAACGATAATCTGCTATTTAATTACATATGGGGCAACTATAAGACCCAGGAGACTATCGTCTCTAACTGGACGGCTGAACGGGTAATGCTGTTTGGAACTGACCGCCCCGCTGAATACCAGCAGAAAAGTAATGAACTGCGCCTGACTTACGACGGCGACGGCCCGTTGGACTTTGTTTTTGGTGCCTACTTTTGGGATTCAGAATACGATATCCGATTGCGTAGCTGGATCACTTTTGTTGTTCCTGGTGTCGTTTTGGATATACCGCAAACCACACACCAGGAAACGAAATCTTCCGCGTTGTTTTTCGAAGGAGACTACGCGCTTACTGATGCCTGGAGCCTGACCTTGGGCGGGCGTTGGACCAAAGACAAGAAGAAATCTGTGCAGTCAGGGTCCATAAATGGAACAGGCAGCGAGGATTGGAACGAATTTACGCCCAAGGTCGGTGTGCGTTACAAATTGACTGACGATGCCATGCTCTATGCCCTTTACTCCAAAGGCTATCGCAGCGGCGGCTTCAATGGACGGGTCGATTCATACGAGACCGCCGTCACACCTTATGACCCGGAGTTTTTAAACAACTATGAAGTGGGCTTTAAAAGCGAGTGGCCGGACCAGAGGCTGAGATTGAATGGTGCCATTTTCTATATGGACTATAAGGACAAGCAGGAAGAGATTGGATTACCCTCCGATGGTCCAACGGGCCAGAGGATTACGGTTTTTAACGCCGCTTCTGCAACCATGAAAGGTGTGGAACTTGAACTGCAAGCATTACCCACAGATGGCCTGACTATGCGTGCAAACCTTGGCTATCTGGATGCGAAATACGATGAATTCACTTTTCTCGGTCCCAATGGAGTCCAGGATCTTAGTGGGTTTGATTTCCGCCGGGCACCAAAATGGACCGCTTCATTGGATGCAGTCTACGAATGGCAGGTCGGCCCCGGCCAAGCCTGGGTGAGAGGCCAATATCATTTTATTGGCGGACACTTTACCGAGCAGACTAACCGCCCGGAGCTGGAAAATGATGGTTCCAGTTTACTCGACATGTCAGTAAATTACTCAATGAACAACGGAGCAACCTTTAGTCTTTATGTCCGTAACCTTACCGATGAAGACAGTTACGCACACGGTTTGAATGTCTCTGGTCTTTGGGCCTATGCGATCCCGCGACCCCCGCGCACCTGGGGCGTGGAATTCTTGTACAACTTTGGCGGGAATTGATTTCGCAAACTGATTGGCATTAGTCTGGATTACGGAGTCAGGCAGGAAATTACGGTGCTGGCCGGAGCACGGCCTGCCGCCTGGAGCGGCCCGCAAGTGAAGCAAAAGCTGCAATATTACGTCTGATGAATGGAGATCTCCCGTATCTTATAGATACGGGAGATCTCGAAGGCTTCGCAGGCCGGTTTGAGCACGCGAGCTTTCACTTCTTAGGTGATACAAACGGTCCGCTTTCCGGCAAGGACGAAGTTCGTGTCCTGCTACAAAGCGTCACACATGCCAAACAGCTTTTTCATTGCAAAAATGGAGCGGACCATACAGGAAACGCTCTTTGGTCACTTTTTTCGACTGGCACTTTCGACTGGCCACATTCGACCGGGAACGAACACAGTGCCCGGTTTCCAGAATAGGATCGCCAGGCGCTTTTCGACAAAAAACGCCACGAACTCATATCATCCGGCGATGTTTTCTCTGAGCCACTCCAGCAAACGCCAGGCCGGCGCCTCAGTCACAAACCAGTTGGAATTGTTCGCGTCGATGGTGCGGCGTTCTGCGGCGACGCAAATGGAAACCATCAGGCGTGTACACACCAGCGGCATCAGCACCGCGCGCTCGGCTACAGACAAAGGGCGCACGGATTCGTAACCGCTGATGACGTGCTTTGCTGCTTCCATTGGATCCAGCACGTCCATCATCTGGTAGGCGAGGCAGACCGCCAATTCGCACACTGCAGGGTTGTAGCAGCTGTCACCAAAATCCAGCAAGCCGCTGACGCGTCCTTCGGTGATGCGAATGTTTTCCGGGTTGCCATCGCCGTGGATGAATTGCCACGGCAGTGTAGCCAGAAGAGGAAGGGTATTTTCGGTGAACTGCGCAAACGCCCATTGCAGCAATGCACGGCGTTCCGGGTCGTGGATCAGTTCCAGCTTGCCCTCGTGCTGGGTGGCATCGGCTAAATCCCAGCGATGCTTGCGGTGCGCGGCAGGGTGATCGAAACCAGCCAGCGTTTGGTCGAACAAAGCCAATGATTTACCCAGGTCAAAGCGTAAATCATCTGATATATCAACACTTTCTGAGAGATTATCACCACCTATATAATTCAATAATCTCAATCGTTTAACTTCATTATCAGGAAATTTAATTCGTGTTTCTATATTGCCGTTTAAATTCTTGATGATTTTGGGCAAATCCAGACCCAGTGGCGCTTTCTCCGCATGCTCGAGCGCCGCAAATTCCATCTCGACCACCTCTTTCGGCAGGTCGGAACCGGCAACTTTGGCTATGGTGAAATGGCCGTCCCCTCCGTTCACAAGATAGTTGAGATTCTCGCCGGGCAGACGACTGAGCGTTCCTTCTCTGCCGTATTTTTCGCGAATCTCTGCGCGCACGATCTCACGGATATCCACCAGTGGTTTGTGTTCGCTCATACAGATCTCAGGCGCACGGCAACTGACGTGGCCATGATTTAGTCGCTCGGCAACTGCGCCAGCCGTGCAGTTTCACTTTCCAGCACTGCGCGCTGTGCTGCGGTGGGTGGTGCATCCACATGTTCGAGATCAATGGCGAGAGCAGTCAGCGCAGCGGCTATGGACTGGGGTGTATCGGCACCAGGTTCTGCCTTGGTCTCTTTCATGCCTGCGGCAAGCGTTACCGTACGCTGCAACGCGCCCGCAACTTCTTGCTGAAACGCCAGCAGATCGGCCAGTTCCGAATCGGTGGCAGTCACGCGCGGGTCCATCACCACAGTCAGTTCCTGCTCAACGGGTTCTTGCACAATCGTGGCATTCCCTGCACTCAGGCGCACGGTGTATCTACCCGGCAGTACAAAAGCCCCGTCCGGAAGAATGGGGGTTTCGATTTCCGGTACGGCTGCAATGGAATACTCCGATTCCAGCGTCGGCGGCGGAGCGTAACGCAGGTTCCATACAAAGCGATGATGGCCAGGGCTTGCCGCTAATGGTTGAGGATCACCCAGCCAGGTGTTCGCGAAATACACCCGGGCATTGGGCTTAGGCGGCAGGCTCTCACTGTTAAAACTTTGGATCAAGCTGCCATCGCTCGCCAGGATCTCGAGACGCAACACGCCGGAGAAATCATCTGGCAAGATGTAATCCAGTATCGCCCCGGCCGGTGGATTTTCACCGGTGGGTTCTTCCGGCGGCAGCGGCGTGTCCTTGTTCTGGTTGAAGCGCAAACGCACAGCGGGGGCCGGCGCCACCAGTTGTGCTTTTTCTGTTGGTTTTGATTTGGAGTTGGAGTTGGGATTGGAACTGGCCATGACCAAGTGTCTCAAGGGCGCTACGTCAGTCAGCACCCAAATCGCGCGTCCCTGAGTGGCAATGACCAGATCGCCCTTATGCACCATTAAGTCGTTGACGCCGGTAGTGGGCAGCTTGAGTTGCAGGCTCTGCCAGTGCTCCCCATCATCAAACGACACATGCACACCCCGGCTGGTGCCGGCATAGAGCAAGCCGGGATGTTGCGGGTCCTGGCGCACCACGTTCACGTATTCACCAGCGGGCAGGTCATGACCCATTTCCCGCCAACTCTTGCCGGCATCGTGGGTGACATAGGCACGCGGCTCGAAGTCGTTCAGGCGATGCCGGTCAACCGCAAGGTAGGCGGTTTTTGTATCCCCCGCTGACGCATCGATGAGGTTGACACGGCTCCAGTCCTCCAGCCCGGCGGGAGTGACATTGTCCCAGCTCTCGCCACCATTGGACGTGAGAAACACCCGGCCATTATTCGTGCCGGCCCAGACCAGTCCATCCTGCAGTGGCGAAGGGGCGATGCTGAATATCGTTCCATAGCCACACGCGGTGGCCTGGTCGCGGGGCGCATCGGTGCAGTTGCGTACAGAGGCATCAGCACCGCTTAAGTCGGGACTGATGGTCTGCCAGCTCTGGCCCCCGTCGACGGACCGGAACACCACCTGTGCGGCCGTATACATGGCATGGGGCGGCACCGCGGAAATCGCCAGCGGGGTGATCCAGTCGTAACGATTGCGCACGGTCAGCGGATCTGCGGCATAGCTCGAAACGGGCCAGGGAGAAACATTCTGCACTTGTGCCGTGCGTGCGTTCCAGCGGGAAATGCGCCCGCCCAGGCCGGCGCCATACACGATGTTGGAGTCCTTTGGATCCGGCACATCACCATCGCGCTCGTCGCCGCCCACCGGGTTCCAGTCACGGAAACTGATGCGCCCGTAGTCACTGCGGCTGGCGATGGATACCGTACCACTGTCCTGTTGGCCGCTGTACACACGGTAGGGGAAGTTGTTATCCACGGCGAGGCGGTAGAACTGGCCGGTCGGCTGGTTGTACCAACTGCTCCAACTCTCGCCACCATCAAAGGTGACGACGGCGCCCTGGTCGGCGCCAACGATCATGCGCTGCGGATCGTTCGGGTCTATCCACAAGGCATGGTAGTCATCGCCTCCGGGCGAACTGCGCACGATGGTGAATGAGGCACCACCATCCGTGGAACGCCGCAGTGGTTGCCCGCCTGCCCACACGGTTTCTGCATTGGCCGGGTCAGCCGTCAGCCAACCCATGTAACTCGAAGCCAGGCTTTTGTCGGCGTTGACCTGTTGCCAGTACGCGCCGCCATCCTCGCTGCGGTACACCGCGCCACCGTCGCCGCTGGTCTGGATAGAAGCCCATACCCGCTGCGAACCATGTGCGGGTGCAACTGCCAGCTCAATGCGGCCAAGGGGTGCCGCCGGCAAGCCCTCCCCGGCAACCTCCATCCAGTTGCGGCCGCCATCATCGGAGCGGTAAATACCGCTGTGAGCGCCCAGCGTGGGCTGGAAATAATCCAGCCAGGGGTGGCGCTGCACTTGCCATAGCGAGGCATACAAAACGTCGGGTTGTTGCGGGTCATAGGCGATATCAGCAGCACCCGTGGTATCGTCCAAGAACAGCACCTTTTGCCAGCTGGCTCCACCGTCCTCGGTACGAAACAGCCCGCGCTCTGCGCTAGGGCCGAACACGGGACCCAGGGCGGCAACCACCGCTATATCTTCATCACGCGGATCCACCCACAAGGCGCCAATGTGGCGGGTGGCCTCCAGGCCAAGGTGCTGCCAGGTCTGGCCAGAGTCGATCGATCGATAAACTCCATCGCCGTCAACCACGTCCCAGCGTTGCTGGATCTGGCCAGTTCCGATCCAGATCACATCCGGGTTGCTTGGCGCGAGGGTCAGTGCACCGATGGATGCACTGCCACCATGTTCAAACAAGGGCCGCCAGGTAGCACCGGCATTGTCGGTGCGCCACACGCCCCCATCCGCTGAGCCAAAATAAAATGTCTCCCGCCGGTCAGGATGCCCGGCCACTGCGGTAGCCCAGCCGCCGCGGAAAGGACCAAGCAAGCGCCAGGATAGATCTGCATAAGCCGACTGCGGCACTGCGGCCTCGACGTCGGTGGCGAACAGCGAAATCAGCAGCACGGGCAGCAGTAAGACAGAATGGCTAAAACGTATTTTCATGGCAGTCACATTGGCAATGATGGGGTCAGAGTAAAGTGCCAGAGTAACCGAGTTAGTGGCCGTGGTGAACACGTTAGTTTACTCTGGCACTTTACTCTGACCCCTTGATTGCGCAATGCCCCTGTTACGTCTCGATAAAGCCGCCCTGCACTATGGCACCCTGGTCCTGCTGGACGAAGTTGACCTGAGTATTTCCAGGGGCAAGAAAATCGGTCTGCTCGGTCGCAACGGCGCCGGCAAAACCACCTTGCTGCAGGTGCTGGCCAGTGTGATTGCACTGGATGCGGGCGAGCGCTGGCTGAGGCCTGGCACGCGCATTGCCTGGCTGCAGCAGACCCTGCCCGAAGCGGACGACCAGACCGTCTGGGACGTGGTCGCCTCCGGGCTGGCAGAGACCGGGCGCCTGCTGGCGCAATATCATCACCTGCTGGTGGACTTTGAGCACTCCGATATGGATGCGCTCGCACGAGTGCAGCATCAGCTCGAAGCCAACAATGGCTGGGCATTGCAGCAACGCGTTGAAACCGTCATCAGCCAGTTGCAGCTGCCCGGTGAATCCCGTATGGCCGAGTTGTCCGGAGGATGGCGACGCAGGGTTGCGCTGGGCCAGGCGCTGGTCAGCGAGCCGGACATCCTGTTGCTGGATGAGCCTACCAACCACCTCGATATCCCGGCCATTTGCTGGCTGGAAGAACAATTGCGTAATTTCCAGGGCGCGCTGATCCTCATTACCCACGACCGGCGCTTTTTGCAAAACGTCGCCAACTGGATGGCAGAACTGGATCGCGGGCACCTGACCCTCTGGCAGGGTAACTACCGGGGCTTCCTGCGTCACTGCGAGCAGCAAGCGCTGGCTGAAGAGCGGGCCAACGAGCTGTTCGACAAAAAACTCGCCCAGGAAGAAGTGTGGATTCGCCAGGGCATCAAGGCACGGCGCACGCGCAACGAAGGCCGGGTGCGCGCATTGGAATCCATGCGCGATGAGCGCAAGCAGCGGCGTGAGCGCAGCGGTTCGGCCGACTTCGTGCTCGAGGACGCCAGCCGTTCCGGCAAGATCGTCGCCGAACTCAAACACGTCAGCAAACGTTTCGAGGACAAACTCGTTATCGACGACTTCTCCACACTGATCCGGCGCGGCGACCGCATAGGTATTGTTGGCGCTAATGGCGCAGGCAAAACCACGCTGGTAAAAATCATGCTGGGTGAGCTGAGCCCTGATTCAGGTGTGGTGGAGTTGGGCAGCAAGCTGGAAATTGCCTACTCTGATCAATTACGCGGCCACCTCGATCCGGACAAGAACCTCATAGACAATGTGTGCGGCGGCCAGGACTTTATCGATATTGGCGGGAGGCGACGTCATGCCATTTCTTACCTGGGCGATTTCCTGTTTGGCCCCGACCGGGTGCGCATGCCGGTCAAGGCTTTATCCGGCGGGGAACAGAACCGGGCGGTGCTGGCCAAGCTATTCAGCAAACCCGCCAACCTGCTGGTGCTGGACGAACCGACCAACGACCTCGATATCGAGACCCTGGAATTACTGGAAGAAATCCTGCTGGGTTTTGATGGCACGGTCTTGCTGGTCAGCCACGACCGGGATTTCATGGACCACGTGGTGACCAACCTGATGGTGCTCGATGGTGCAGGCGGTATCAGCGAACACGTGGGTGGTTATAGCGACTGGGAAGCCCGCGGCGGTAACCTGACCGAAGTTTCCGCACTGCTTCCGGAAAAGCAGATAATAGAAAAACCAGCCAAGCCAGCGGCGCTCGTAACGGGAACCGGCACCGATCAGGTGGCCATAAAAAAGCGCAAACTGTCATACAAGGACCAACGCGAACTCGAGAGCTTGCCGCTGCAAATTGAAAGACTGGAGCAGCAGGTAGCGGTCCTGACAGCCACCATGTCTGAACTCGCTTTCTACCAGTCCAGTGTTGCAGACAGGCAAAATGTCACGCGGAAGATCGCTGAAGCCCAACTGCAGTTGGATGCAGCTTTCCAGCGCTGGAATGAATTGGAAAACCCTTAGCTTTGACATGAAGAAAGTTCAGCATGCGCAATTTCGCAATATTTCGGGGCTTTTCGGTGTCTTTCACTGTAACATTCTCTGCTAATTTCCAAGAATGAAGCCCAACGCCTGATCCATGTCCATGTTCGAAACATTTTCTGCGCCCAAATGGCAATCCAAGAACCCTGATATGCGGAGAGAGGCCGTCGAACAACTCGACGCCCAGGATGTCCTGCTGGAGCTGACTAATACGGACCCGGACGCAGGCGTCCAGGCTGCAGCGCTGGCCCGCATCACTGACCCTGCAACCCTCGATACCCTGGTTGATAGTTTGTCCGGTGACCTGCAGCAACAGGCCAAAACGCAACGCCTGCAGCAGTTGCTGCCGACGGAAGATGGCCTTGCCGCGATCCGGGACGATGCCCTGCTGGTGCGGATCGCCAGCCTGACCGATGACGCTACGCTGGCCGACCGAGCAATCGAGTGCGTGACCAGCGAAGACCTGCGCATGGACATCGCTTGTCATCACCCCGTGACCAGGGTGCGCTTGAGTGCAGCGCAGGGCATAAAGAACCTGGAACGGTTGAACGAACTCATGCTGTTGGCCAGAGGCCACGATAAAGCGGTGTACCGCCACTGCCAGGCTATCCTGGAAGAGCACGAAGCAGCGCAGCAGGCAGCAAAAGATCAGCGGGAAAAAGTTGCCCAGTTGGTCGAAAGAGCCGCAAAACTGGTCAAAGCAGTTACCTCCCTGGATGACGCAAGCAGCCACAAGATGCTTTCCTATCAATGGCAGAGCGTGGCTGCAGCAGCAAGCGCGCAGCAGAGTGAACAGTTCCTCAACGATATGGCGCGTTGCGAAAGCCAACTGGCGCAACTGGCGAAAGATTCAGCCCAGGCCCTGGCTGCGAGGAACGAAGCCATCGCCCGCACATCTGCTGCGCGGGCAGCGCAGCAAGCTATTTTTGATGAACTGGAGCAACTGGAATCAGGCGTGGAAGTACCAGGTGATTCCGCCGCCATTCAGCCCTTCACGGCACGCCTTGATGACGTCGAAGCCCGCTGGCGCGGCGAACAGGCAACGGTCAAGGCTTCGTCCGAACAAGCTGGCGTGTTTGTCTTTCGCCTGGAGCAACTGCGCTCCATGCTCAGCACTGCGAAAAAACTCATCTCCAGGAAAGCAGCAATAAGCAAAAGCATTGCCGAGGCGGAATCCATAGACCCCGCCAACTACACCGCATTACAAAGCCAGTTGGAGCGCTCCTCGAAATTGCTCGGTAGCTTGCACTGGCCGGAGGCATTCGCTCCGGCGCCTGCTGCCATAACGCAGTTGCATAATGTGGTTGTGCAGTTGCAGGCCAAACTCGAAACGCTGGCGAAAAACCAGGAGAAGTACGCCGACAAGGTCCAGGCTTTGCTGGAAACCGTGCGCACCAAACTCGAGCAGGACCGGACCCACGAAGCCGACAAGGCGCTTGCCAAAACCCGCAAGGTGCTCAAATCCATCACGCCGAAACAGCGCCAGGCCATTGAGCGCAAGTTGGGTCCGCTGGCTGCACAAATGCAGGAAGTACATGAATGGCAGGAATTTGCCATCGAGCCCAAAAAACTTGAGCTCTGCGCCAAGATGAAAGCCCTGATTGGCAGCAGCGAAGATGTCGAGATGCTGGCGCTGAATATCCAGTCCCTGCAGGACGAATGGAAGCAAATTGGCGCTTTGCCCAATATCCGCGAGCAGTCCCTGTGGCATGAATTCAAGCACGCCGCCGACCAGGCGTGGAAGCCTTGCAAGGAAGCGTTCGAACTGCAGGCCAGGATACAGAAAGAAAACGCCCGCCAACGCAAGCAGGTAATAGCCCAGCTGAACGAATACAACCAGAAAATGGCCTGGCCACGATGCGCCGATGAACCGGCGAACCAAGGAGCTGTTGAAACTACTGCGCACCCGGACTGGCGCATGGTGCAAAAAACGCTCGACACCGCGCGTGAAGCATTCCAGCACTTCAAGCCGGTCACACCAAAGGATGAGCGCAGCACGCAGAAAGCATTTCGGGCGATTTGTGACCTGATTTACGGCCACATAAAGGATGAATATGCGCGCAACATTGCGCACAAAGAGGACCTCGTCAAGCGCGCACGCGAGCTTGCCGCGGTTGATGATTTGCCGCAGGCCATCGATACCTGCAAAAAACTGCAGCAGGCCTGGAAGCCCATTGGCCTGACGCCGGTGGGTGTCGATCGAAAATTGTGGCTGGCGTTTCGCGAGGCCTGTGACGCCGTATTTGCCCGCATGGACGAACAGCGCACGCACAGCAAGAATGAATTCACTGCACTGGTGAAACAGGCCGAAGCTTTGCGCGACCAGGCTCGTGCCGCGATGGCATCGACGGATGATGAAACTCGCTTGCAAATGCAGCACACCCTGGCTGGACTCAAACAACAACTGCTGGCGATCAACCTGCCTTCCGGCGTGCAACAGCGGCTAACGAAAGAGTTCGCGGAAATGGAAAAGCGCGCCCGCGATGGCGTTGCCGGCATACGTGAGCGTCGCCAGCAAGCCGGCTGGATAGCCCTGCTGGACAAGATCAGGGCCTGTGCCACCCAATCGACAGCAAGCCCGGCGGCGAATGAAGCGGTCCTCAGCGCGCTTTGGGAGCAGGCACAGGATCTGCCCAAAGGCATCAATGCCAGCCTGCTTGAAGCCTTCAGGCAGCAGGGTCCGGCGCTAGGAATCGAGGAGAAGTTGCGCGAAGCCTGTATTGCACTGGAAGTCCTGGCCGGGATCGAATCACCACCGGAAGACAAGAAGGCGCGCATGGACTATCAGATGCAAAGGCTGGTTAAAGGCATGGGCAGCAAAGTTGTCCAGGCTGAACCGGACCTGCTGAGTAGCATCAACGATTTCATCGCTCTGCGCCCGTCAGGTAACTGGGCAGGCCGATTTTGTTCTACCGTGCAGAAAACCAAGGGCATAGGCGCGGCCTAGATTTTCGGCTGCAGCAGTTGGCGTTTGCCCGGGCGGGATTCTTCTTCGTTCAGTTTGCTCTCAAGAGGATCAAAAATGCGCACACGCTGGATGTTTACTCCGCTGCAATTTGCCACGACGTTTCTTGCTGTACTCCTGTGTGCAACTGTCCTCGCGGCCGCCCAAGTGGACGAAAACAGGATTCTGGCGGAAACTTCGGCAGGAGAAAACTGGGTCCTGGCCGGCGGCAATTTTCGCGGCGAGCACTTCAGCCCGCTCAAACAATTGAATGATCAGAATGTTGCCGGTCTGGGGCTGGACTGGTGGGTAGACCTGCCATCACCCAACGGCATCGCGGCTACCCCCCTTATGGTAGATGGCGTGATTTATCTTTCCGGGGCTTTTTCGCTGGTCTTCGCCATCGATGCAGGCACCGGCCAGACCCTCTGGACCTTTGACCCCAAAGTCCAGTTAAACGAGTCCAACAACTGGACCGGAAGGGTCAACCGCGGCGTGGCTGCCTGGGGAGACAAGATCCTGGTAACGGTTTCGGATTGTCGCCTGATCGGTTTGGATCGAGCCACCGGCAAAGAACAGTGGTCGCAACTAACCTGTGACCCGGAGTTGGGTTACAGCATCACCGATGCACCCCACGTCGGCGGCGGCAAGGTATTCGTCGGTAACGCTGGCTCGGAAAAAGGCGACCGCAACCGTGGCTACGTCAGTGCCTACGATGTCGCAACGGGCAAATTCCTGTGGCGCTTTTACATCGTGCCCAGCCACATTGCCGCAGAAAACACTTCGCCCGCGATGAAGATGGCATTCGAAACCTGGAGCGGCAATGCCCTCGAGAAATTCGGCGGTGGCGGCAGCAACTGGAATGAAATGACCTATGACCCGGAATCCGGCTTGCTGTATTTCGGCACTGCCGGCGCACTACCCTACGCGTATGAAAAGCGCAGTCCCGGCGGCGGGGACAACCTGTTTACCTCATCGGTCGTGGCAGTCAATGCCGAAACCGGCGAATACGTGTGGCATTACCAGACCGTTCCCCAGGATAGCTGGGAATATAACGCCACCATGAACATCGTACTGGCGGATCTACCCGTCAATGGCAAAACCACTAAGGCGCTGATGATCGCGCCCAAGAACGGGTTTTTCTATGTGCTCGACCGCATGACTGGCAAATTATTGTCCGCCAACAACTACGTGAAAGTGAACTGGGCCACGCATATTGACCTCGAAACCGGGCGGCCCGTGCTCAACCCCGAGGCTATGTACTGGAAGGCGCCACCTGGAACCCGGGTCATGATCTGGCCCAATGAATGGGGTGCACACAGCACCCAGCCCATGGCCTTTAATCCGGGTACCGGGCTGGTCTACATACCTGCAGTCAATGTGCCGGACGTGGTGACCTGGAATGGCCCCGATGATTTTTCCGATACTCTGGAAATGTTCGACGAGGTCGATGGCAAGCCGCACGTTCCCGGCATGCTGATCGCCTGGGATCCATTGACGCAAAGCGCGAAGTGGTCCGTTGAGCATGATGTGGCGTTCAATGGCGGCGTGCTCACCACTGCCGGCAACCTGGTATTCCAGGGCGATGCCAACGGCTTGTTCAGCGCCTACAACGCTGCGGACGGCAAGAGGCTGTGGAATGTTGCCACCGGCTCGGCCATTGGTGCAGCGCCGGTGAGCTATATCCTGGGCGGAGAGCAACGCGTACTGATTCCCATTGGCGCCGGCAATGCCATGCAATTCAGCTACCCCACATTCCATGCGGGCCAGAAGACCAGTGGTAAAACCCGCCTCATGGCGTTTTCGCTGCAGGGAAAACTTCCCATGCCTGAAAACACCTGGGTGCCGCCGCCTCTTCCTGAGCTGCCCACGCAGACCGCATCGGCTGCAACAATTGAACAAGGACATGAAGCGTTCAATAAATTCTACTGCAGCGGTTGTCACGGCAAGAATGCAGTTGCACGGAGGGGTGGATCGGTACCGGACCTGCGCTACGCGACCAAGGGAACCTACCTGCAATGGGACGGCATCGTGATCGGCGGAGCGCGTTCTGCCAAAGGGATGCCTGGCTTCGAGAAGATGACCCCGGAGCAGGCGGAAGCTTTGCGTGCCTGGGTGCTGTCAAAGGCCTGGGAACTGAAAACCGAAGCACAATAGATGCCCTGACTACGGGTACATCGGCGGCTCACCTTCCGGGCGGGCACGGAAGCGCCTGTAACTCCACAAATACTGGGCCGGATCTATGGCAATGCACTGCTCTACACCGTGGTTGACCTCAGCCAGGGCAATGTCCATGTCGTCAGAATAGATACCCTCGCGCGCCGGGAAAACGTGCATGCAATAGCGCCCACCTTCGAGCCGCTCACACACTGCGAAAAATACCTCACAGCCGGTTTTGTGGATCAGCCTCGGCGCCATGACCCCTGTCAGTGCCGGCACTCCAAAGAACGGTGCGAACCTACCCTGCCCGGAACCGGGCTGCTGATCTGGCAGTATGCCTGCGCCCTTGCCCGCCAGCACATGGGCATACAGTTTGCGCAGACCACTGGCAGTGGCCGGCAGCATGTTCGCTCCGCCGCGGCGGCGCTGCTGCAGCAATGCCTTTTCCAGCCCGGGATGCGCGGGGGGTTTGTACAAGATGACAATATCCGGAAATTTCTGCAGGAACATTCCCAGATATTCCCAGGCGCCAAAGTGCGGCGCGAGCACCACCACGCCCTTGCCATGGGTCAGTGACTCCTCGAACATTTTTACCCCCGCAGCGCCATCGCACATGGCCTGCAACTGTTCCAGTGGCCAGTACCAGTTGCGCCCGGTTTCAAAGATGGAACACACATAGTGCACAAAACTTTCCCGCACCAGTGCATTGATTGCGGCATGGCCAAGCATGGGATAGCAGGCCCTGAGGTTGATCGCAGCTACGCGCCGCTTCCCGGGAGAGAGGCGCATCCACAAACCCGCCAAGCGCCGGGCCAGGCGATACGGGGCCGGGCCGGGCAGCCTGGCGAGCAACCATAAAATGCTTCGTGCCAGCCAGATCATCGGCCACGCGCCGGATGATTCCAGGGGCAATGCTGTATAACCATGATCGCTCGCTCCACTCTCGAACCTGCCGTATAGTTACCACATGGGTGGTGCATGGACAAGCAAGCACCCAATGCCGCTGAACGGGCCGCTTAATAGGCAGCAGAAGTGGAGTTGATCCAATGCAGCCATACGTAAGGATTGCTTTAGGGTTCCTGGCCGCCTGTGCCACGCAGCTTGGCGCTGAACCTTTACCGCGATTTCCGCCAGGCGCCGTGTGGAATCAAAACATCAGCGCTGCAGCACTCGACCCTGCTTCGGCCAGCATGATCGCTGAGCTAAGTACCCTGGGCGGTTTCGGCGGCCTCGATTTCCAGCGCATGCAGATCGATTTCAGCTTGCGCGTGGTGCATGCCCCGCTGAACAGCCCGATGCGCACCATCATAGACCCCGGCGGCTATTTCAGCCCGGATTGTGCAGCACCGGGGACCTCCATGCCGGTTCCACTGAATGCGGCCATCGAAGGCCACAATGATCTGAATTGCGATCCCGCAAGCGAGGACTGCCATTTGCTGGTGGTGCAGGGCAGCACCCTGTACGAGGCCTATGCGGCCAGGGGGGTTGGCACAAACCAGCTGGAATCCCTGTGCCTGGCCGTGTGGCAACTCGAGGCCGTGTATCCCGGGCAAGGCCGTGGCGAGCACTGCACCAGTGCGGACGCAGCTGGCTTCCCCATGGCGCCGCTGATGTTCAATGCGGATGACATAGCTGCGGCACTGGCGCTGGATGCCACCGGCAGTGGAGACCTCGGCCACGCCATTCGCTTCACTATCCGTAACGAACGCATGGCCACTGATGTTTCCCTCGGTGGTTTTGGGGGCCGCCTGTATGTGCGGCCAGCCTCCCATGCAGGCTCACCGAGTGGCCCATCCGCATCCATTGCCTACGGTGCGCGCCTGCGTATGAACGCGAGTTTCCCGCTTACCGGCTACAGCACGGCGGCGAAGGTTATCCTCAATACCTTCAAGCGTTTTGGCATTGTGCTGGCGGACGGGGGCAATATCACCCTTACTGCGGAAAGCGATTTCTATACCACCACCAAATGGGCCGAGCTGGACATCGATTCGCATCTGTTTGATCCTGCGCCGGGCGCGCAGAAAGTCAACGTGACTGACTTTGAAGTGATCAACACAGGTCCCCGAATCGGGGAAACCTGGGATTGTGTGCGGGCAGTTGCACCCCCGTCCGGACTCTTCAAGGATGGATTTGAGAACCCTGGCCCGTAAATCCAGCATCAATTCATGATTTACATTTGCTTGCGCGTGGCCGAAGCGCCGCGTTGCAGAAAGTGATCCAGCGCCTTCAAATCGGTGGCCGGATGTTCAAGCCGCCACAGCAGTGCGTCGATGCGGTCAGCGCCCCAGAACAGTTCACCATTGAGCACGAGTGTCGGCACACCGAAAATGCCCCGCTTGATCGCATCCTCGGTTGCAGATTTCAGTGCGGCCTTGACAGCCAGTTGTTCAATGGCCACGCCCAACTGGCGGGCTTCCAGGTCGTTTTCGCCGGCGATTTGCAGCAGAGTTGCCAGGTCACTCAAATCCCGCCCCTGCTCCCAACAAGCGCGCAAGAGCGCACACGCCATGCGCAAACGCTTATCCGCATCGGTGAGCGCAACACACATGCGCAAAGCTTGCAGTGGGTTAAACGGATGGGTGGGCGGCCCCTGGAAAGGATACCCCCGTTGCTGTGCACACCGGACCACGTCATGAAAAGTGTACGTGCGTTTTGCGGGAATTTCGGCGGGGCCTTTTTGCCCGTGTGCATTCAATAAGCCGGCAAGTAACACTGGTTGACATTCAATGTGTAAACCTGCTGCCTGCAAGCGCGGTAATCCCCGCGAAGCAAGCCAGCTGAATGGGCTGACCGGATCAAAATAGAATTGTACTTTTCGGTTGATGTCTTTTTTCAATGCAGCAGGCCTCCTGGCAACCTGAATTGGTGAAGCGCTTAGTTTGCGCCTGATTATGCAGCAACGCTGGCTTGACGTAATGTGCACCTGGCGCGAGGATATGCCCTGACACCTTGCGCCGGGCAATAACTTACCTGCTCATTCGGGAGCATCCTATGGCAACTGACATCGAACGTTTGCAAGCAAATCTCAAGCATTGGACTTTTTTGCTGGGGGTCCTGCAGATCACCGTAGGCTGCATGGTTGGGTTCATCCCGCCTATATGAAGGTCCTCATCACCGGAGCCTCAGGAAGAGTCGGGCGAGCTATCTACATCCGGCTGTGTTCCGGGCATGAAGTTCTTGGCTATGACCAGGCTCCATCGTCAACAGCGGATGTAGTCGCGTCTCTTGAGGACACCGACCGGCTGCGGGATTTGCTGGCGGGTGTCGATGCGGTCGTGCATACGGCCGCGCTGCATGCACCGCACGTGGGCTTACGCAGCGAGGCTGAATTTGAACGGGTGAATGTGCACTGTACCGCTGACCTGGTGCGCCTTTCAGTAGCGGCAGGCATCCGCCGCTTCGTTTTTACCAGTACCACTGCCCTGTATGGCGCTGCGGCAACGCCAACCGGGCAGGCAGGCTGGGTCACTGAAGACACAATTCCCCTGCCGCGCACCATTTACCACCGCACCAAGTTACAAGCCGAGAGTTTGCTTGAAGCTGCAGCAGGAAGGGGTGAGCTCGAGGTCACGGTGCTGCGCATGTCGCGCTGCTTCCCCGAACCCGCGCCCCTCATGGCCGCCTACCGATTGCATCGTGGAGTAGACGCACGCGACGTAGCCGATGCCCATGCTGCCGCATTGGAAGGTGGTACTGGCGGATTCCGCAGGTTCATCATTTCAGGGGCAACGCCGTTTGCACCCGACGACTGCAAGGAGTTGTTTGAATCTGCACCCGCTGTGCTGCGCCGCCGGGCCCCCGGCCTGGTAGCGGAATTTGAGCGGCGCGGATGGCCATTGCCCGATTCCATTGACCGGGTCTATTCTCCCCGCAAAGCAGCCAGCGAGCTGGACTGGCACCCACAGAACGGCTTTACCGAAGTGCTTGCGCAACTCGACCGGCGCTCTTCCGAGGTTTTTCCTCCGGAAAAACAAGGCTTCAACAAGCGGTGACTTTAGCTTCGGTGCACGGGTAGAATCGCCCTTTCCTGCAGCAACCATGAGGAGACTGACCGTGCAACGTGCATTCCCACTGTTTCTGCTGCTATGCGGTTTTTCGGGTGCGGCTTTTGCGCAAAACGATGCGCCGCAAAACGACGCACCCCGGCCCATCTTGCCCGAAAACCTGCACTGGGTCGGCGTACCCAATGCTCCGGCTTTGCAGGCGGCGTGGGGGCTGGGGTCCGAGCAGGATGCGGGTGCCTATATACTTCGAGTCAGGATTGCCGCCAACGGACGCATCCCTCCGCACGCCCATCCCGATACACGCAACAGCACCGTACTCGCCGGAACTCTGTACGTGGGTTTTGGCGAAATCTTTGACGAGAGCAAGTTGGTCGCTGTGCCAAGTGGGGCGGTCTATGTAGCTCCGGCAAACGTTATGCATTACATTTGGGCAAAAGATGGCAATGTTGAATACCAGGAAACCGGCGTCGGCCCCACCGGCACTGTGATGGCCCCAGCTATGGCTGGGCCCCCAGCAGCCTCGCCACAAGCTCATGAAAATCCTTTGGCTGCGCTCTCCTGGCTCGCCGGTTGCTGGGGCGTCGAGTCCGCAGAAGCCGGCACCGGCGAAGTCTGGCTTCCGCCGGCCGGTGGGTCCATGTTCGGTGTCGAGCGTACCATCGAAAACGAAAAGACGGTCAGCCATGGATTTATGCGTATAGCCGCCAATGCGGAAGGAAAGTTGGTGTTCACTGCGGTCCCTTCCGGTCAGAAAGAGACTAGCTTTACCCAGTCAAGCCTCGCTGAGGGTGCGGTTACCTTCGAGAACCTGCAGCACGACTTTCCCCAGCGCGTCATGTACCGCTCGCGCGGCGGTGACAGGCTTGCAGCGCGCATTGAAGGCATCAATGAGGGTGTTGAGCAAGGCATAGACTTCCCGTTGAAACGGGTCTCATGCGAAGTACCAGTCGCCAAGGCGCATTAGCATGAGAATTTTTAAGCATGGATAGTTTTCGCTGGATAGCCGTTGCTTTATCCATGATCCTGGGTCTGGGGATCACGCGATTGCTCGCATCGTTTGTCGCAGTATTTCGCTCCAGAAATCATTCCACGCTGGATTGGATACCGCTGGCTTGGGCGTTCTGCATTTTCATTCACCAGTTGCAATTCTGGTGGGCCATTGTCGAGCTTCCCAGCCTGGTGCAAATCTGGACTTTAGGTGCCTTCCTCGCACTGGTCGGACTGACCTTGCTGCTGTTCATCTCAGCTGCACTGATACTTCCGAGTGACGAGCTGGACGAAAATGAAACCCTTCAGGCTTCGTTTCAGGCAGATGGACGCTGGGCGCTGATTTCGCTTAGCGCCTATTTTGGCCTGGCCCTGCTTGTCGACTGGGCGCTCTGGGACATAACGCCGGCGACTGAGGGTGGAATTAGCCTGTTGCCACTGATTATCCTTCCCCTGGTGTTTCTAGGGTGTCGATCGCGGCGCTCGCAGGTGGCAGTCACCCTTGCCTACCTCGTTTTAGGGCTGTGGTCGGCGTGGGTGATGTCACCGGCGTATTACGCGTAGAGTTCTTATCCTGGAGCTTGGAATTTGAATTTCCTGCCGACCTTGCCCATCGAAACCGCGCCGGTCATGGTATTTGGTGTAGTGCTGCCTCTTGGCTCGAGCGGGGGTCTGAGTTTTGTTGGTCGCCGCAAAGCAACGTGTGTTAAGGTCAAATGATGCACTCTTCTATTGAGCGGTCCCCGCAGCTCTACGCACGTCTTGGCGGCTTGCTGTATCTTGCCATCATCCTCTTCGGCCTGTTCGGAGAGATGTTCGTAAGAGCAACACTCGTCGTTTCCGGCGATGCGGCGGCAACTGCCAATAACATTTTGGCCTCCGACCTTCTTTGGCGCGCAGGCATAGTGGGCGACCTCCTCATGCATGTGTGTGATGTGCCAGTGATCGTGGTCCTCTACTTGTTACTCAGGCCCGTGAGCGAGAGCCTCTCGATGCTGGCGACTCTGATCAATCTGGTGCAGACCGCTGTCCTTGTCGCCAACAAGATCAACCTTCTTGTTCCCCTGTTCCTGCAAGCAGATGTCAGCTACTTGAGCGCTTTCTCACCCGAGCAATTGCAGGCGCTGTCTTACCTGGCAGTCAAGGCGCATGGCTTTGGCTTTGGCATCGGGCTCATCTTTTTTGGCTTCGCATGCCTGGTTCGCGGCTACCTGATCTTCAAATCCGGATACTTGCCACGAACCCTTGGTGTTCTGATCCTGATTGCGGGATTGTGCTATCTGACCAACAGCTTCGCCCTGCTCCTGGCGCCTGCGTTCGCGGCATCGATTGTTCCGGGCATCCTGGCGCCTGCCTTCATCGGCGAGCTGGCTCTGTGCTTGTGGCTGATCATCAAGGGCGTGAACATGGAACAATGGAAGCGGCAGCTCGCGCTAAGCCAAGCACGCCCGGCATCTGGCATGTGACGCCCAGGCCTTCAATCAAGAGCAAACTACCCGACTCACAATCCATGGAGTAATCGCATGCTTCAGCTCAAGCCACTCGACCAGAACGTTCCGATTTTTCAGCAGATCAACACAGAACTCTCACCGGTTGTGCTGGTGAATGTCTTTCAGGTGGCAGAAGCAGACATTCCGGCCCTGCTGAAAGCCTGGGAAGCAGATGCCACCTGGATGAAGCAGCAGCCGGGCTACATCTCAACCCAGTTGCACCAGGGCATTGCCGGGAGCACGGTATTCATGAACTACGCATTGTGGGAGTCAGTGGCACATTTTCGGGCAGCGTTCACCCATCCTGATTTCCAGCAGGCTCTCAGCCACTATCCGTCCAGCGCCGTGGCCTCACCGCATCTCTTCACGCGACTTTCAGTACCGAATCTTTGTGTCGGTCCTTAGCCCAAGCCGGTCGAACAGGCAATGCAGAACTACGAAATCACCAGCGACAGCTCACGCTTCGACATCGAAGCGATTCATTCCTTCCTGTCGCGAAGCTATTGGTCACCCGGAATTCCCCGCGCCGTAGTCGAGCGCGCTATCGCAAACTCATTGTGCTTTGGCGTTCTGCTGGGCACTCAGCAGGTTGGTTTCGCGCGAGTGGTCACTGACAAGGCAACGTTTGCCTACCTGGCCGATGTATACGTGCTCGAGGAACATCGCGGCAAGGGCCTTTCCCACCTCCTCATGGGACAGGTGCTTCACCAACCGGATCTGCAGGGACTGCGGCGCATGATGCTGGCTACCCGCGACGCACACGGCCTTTATGCCGGGTATGGATTTACGCCGCTTGCAGCGCCTGATCGCTTCATGGAATGCCACGACCCGGATGTGTATCTGCCCAGTGAATAGATCTGGTGCTTGAGAATCGTGTTTGCCATGGCGCGGGGCAACGATGTCGCTTAATATCTTGTCCCCAAAGAGTTAAATCCGCGCCGGTCCCGGGCGCGCCGGATATCCAAGGAGCAAGACCAATGTACCCACTAAAACGCATACTTCTTATCAGTGCTCTGTGCAGTGCCGCTGCCATTACGCTGCTGGCAGGGTGTAGCAAAAAAGAAGACCCCGTCGCCTCTGCCGAACAGGCCGACAAGGTAAGTGGAGTTGCCGCGCCGGGCATTGCTGAAACCAAGGCCATTGCCGAAGACGCGTTCATCTACGGCCTGCCAATCGTAATGAACTACGCAGTGATGAACGAGTTCGTCCTGGACAAGAACTCGGGGCAATACAAAGCACCCTTCAATACCATCAGCAACGAAGCGCGCGTCTTTACCTGGGAGGACACGGCCGTCGTGACACCCAACAGCGACACGCCTTATTCGGTGCTGTGGCTGGATCTGCGCGCGGAACCGATGGTGATCTCGGTACCGGCGGTGGAAAAGAAGCGCTACTACTCGGTGCAATTGATTGACGGTAACACCTACAACTATGGCTACATTGGCAGTCGCGCAACCGGGTCCGATGCTGGTGACTACCTGGTAGTCGGTCCCGACTGGAAAGGCGAGACCCCTGCTGGGATCAACAAGGTTTTTCAATCAACGACGCCGTTTGGGCTAACCATATTCCGCACCCAGTTGTTTAATGCTGAGGATATGCCGAATGTGGTAAAGGTACAGGGAGGCTACAAGGCACAGCCACTGTCTGCATTCCTGAATCAGCCCGCAGCACCTGCAGCGCCACAGGTCGATTTCTCGCCGGCGACGACAGCCGGCATCAAGGAGAATTTCTACGCCTACCTTGATGCTGCCCTTCAGTTCGTACCAGCATCGCCGGATACCGATAGCATACGGGCGCGGCTGGCGAGCATCGGCATCGGGCCAGGCAAAGCCTTCGATTTCAAGGATCTTTCTGATGAACACAAAGCGGTAATCCTGCTGGCGATGAAAGAAGGCGACAGCAAAGTAGACACATACCTGGCCGACGGAGTGAAGGACATCAATGGCTGGAAAGTGGGTTCGGTTTTTGGCGACCGCAACTTCTACAAGGGTGACTGGTTGATGCGCGCCGCCGCCGCCAAAGGTGGCATTTATGGCAACGATGCCGTCGAAGCCATGTATCCCATGACCCGGGTGGACACTGCCGGGGAAACGCTCGATGGCAGCAAGCACAACTACACGCTCACCTTCCCGGCTGGCCAACTGCCACCGGTGAATGCCTTCTGGTCCGTGACGATGTACGACGGCAAAACCCAACTTCTTATCAAGAACCCGATCAACCGCTACCTCATCAACTTGCCGATGGAACCGGGAATGTCCAAGGGTGAGGACGGCTCTTTGACGCTTTACATACAGAAAGACTCGCCGGGTAAAGGCCTGGAAGCTAACTGGTTGCCAGCGCCCGACGGCCCGATCTACCTCGTGATGCGCCTGTACTGGCCGAAGATGGAAGCTCCTTCCATCCTCCCGCCTGGCACCGGCAGTTGGAGCCCTCCTGGCATTGTGCAGGCAAAATAGGTTTTGGCCACCTTGCGTGTGTAAGGTGGTTTGCTTGACCGCAATTTTGCCAAGGAAGTGGATGACATGAAGATTTTCACGATCAGAAGGGCCCTCCTCGCCTGCGCTGTTGCTTTAGCCTGTGTTGCGCCCGTATACGCCGATACCCCGGCGGCTCTGATGCAACCCGGCGCGGACCCAGAAATTAGCGCCTTCATAGCGAAAATCCGTGCCGTAGACAACCACAGTCATGCCAACAGCATCGTTCGCGGCGATACGGACTACGATGCGTTACCACTCGACGGTGTAGCCATCGAGATGCCGGCACAGCTCAGGCTGGACAATCCGGATTGGATAGCCGCCTACAAAGCGCTCTACCAGTATCCCTACGATGATATGAGCGAAGCCCACATGCGCGTACTGCGCGGCGCCATGCAGGATGTTGTGCGGGAACAGCGTGAGGATTTTCCCACCTGGGTGCTGAACCAGGTCGGCACGGAGGTATTGCTGGCAAATCGTATCGCCATGGGGCCGGGGCTGATGTCACCGCGGTTTCGCTGGGTGTCGTACGCAGATACCTTGTTGCTGCCCTTGTCTACCAAGGCAGAGGCGGCTGTTACCCCGGACCGGGAAATTCTCTATCCGCTGGAAGAAAAACTGCTGCGGCATTACCTGTCCGACCTGAAGATTGCTACGCTGCCCGCAACACTCGACGCCTACCTGGAAGCAGTGGTGACACCCACCCTCGAAGCGCAGCGCAACGCGGGATGTGTCGCCATCAAGTTCGAAGCTGCCTACCTGCGCCCGCTCGACTTCGACGCAGCGGATGCCGAGACCGCGAAACGGGTCTACGCACAGCATATTGCCAGCGGTGAACCCTCCCACGCGGAATACAAAACGCTGCAGGACTTTCTCTTCCGCTACATTGCGCGCGAAGCGGGCCGGCTCGGCATGGCAGTACACATCCATTCCTTCGAAGGATTCGGGCCCTACTACGACGTGGCCGGTGCTGACCCCATGTTGCTGGAGCCGGCTTTCAACGATCCCGCCCTGCGCAACACCCGCTTTGTCATTGTCCACGGCGGCGGAATGTATGCGCCGCAAGCAGGCGCAATGACGTGGAAGCCAAACGTGTACGTCGATTTTTCGCTGATGACCGTGGTCTACCCGCCGGAAAAAGTTGCCGGGATACTGCGGAACTGGCTCACGCAGTTCCCGGAGAAAGTGCTCTACGGCTCCGACGCAATAGCCCTGGGTCCGGATATGGGTTGGGAGGTAACAGCGTGGGTTGCCGCCAGCACAGCCAGGAAAGCACTCGCCCTGGCATTGACTGAGATGATGCAGGCCGGTGAAGTCAGCCGTGCCCGGGCGGAAGAAATTGCCACGATGGTGCTGCGCACCAACGCGGGGACCCTCTACTCGCTAGGGTTGAAGTGAAGCAGCACGCAGAGTTTCAAGCTCGGCCTCCAGTGCGGCAATTTTCTGATCTCGCTCTTCGATCGCCCGGGTGACCTCGGCAGCCTCGAATCGCTGCGGGATATGCTGCGGACAATTGGCATCCCAGGCGCTAACGTTTAACAGCATCACTTGCTCCGCCCTGGCCTTGTAGCCTTGTGGCATCAGCTTTGCTATTAGTTCATCATCACCCTCAACCACCCGTGCCTCGCCCCAGATCTTTATGCGCTGCTGGTTGGCATAGTCAATCAGAAACAAGTGGAACTTCGGGTTATCTGCAAGGTTGCCGCTGGATATGAACTGCCGGTTACCCCGGAAATCCACGAGGCCGATGGTATGTGCGTCGAGTACCTTGAGGAAACCCGGCGGGCCGCCGCGGTGCTGGATATAGGGCTGCCCGTCTGCATTTGCCGTTGCCAGGAACACACTGATCTGCGCTTCAATAAAGGCCTTCAGATCATCCGTGATTTCCGTTTTCCACCCTCGACCTTGTTCCATTTTGGCGTATGCGTCACGCGAGCCCTTGCGGGTTTGTATGGCCTTTACCGAGTCGGTAAAAGCCACATCACTGGGAAAGCGAGAACCCGAGTTCATTTCAACGATGCCGGCCTCATCAAAACCGGCAGCGGGAGACTGCTCCACGGTAGGGATATTGATGCGTGACATGTGAAACTCCTTGGATTGTTGATGGGGGTAAGCGGGTTTATTTGGCTGAATCATCAGCGAGTGGGGAAAGTCTAATTGGTCCATAATGTGAATATAATTCTATATATTTTTAATTAACTATTCCTTATTATGGAATAATGGATAAATTCAACCTGATCAGCATTTTTATCGCGGTCGTGGATACCAACGGCTTCGCGGCAGCGGCGCGGAAACTGAATATTTCACCACCGGCGGTCACACGCGCCATCAATGAACTGGAAGCGCAACTCAATGTGCGATTGCTGGCCCGCACCACGCGCAAGGTGCGCGTCACCGATGCCGGCGCACGCTATGTTGAGGATTGCCGCAAAATTATTGCCGAGCTCAGCGAGGCGGATGAATCCGTCGGCGGCAGCCATGGTGCTCCACGAGGGCGGCTCACCCTCACTGCCCCGGTGCTGTTCGGCAGCAAATTTGTTACGCCGATTGTTGCGGAATACCTGCAGACCTATCCGGAAGTCAGCGCCTCCTGCCTGTTTCTGGATCGCATCGTGAACATGATGGACGAAGGCATCGATGTAGCCATCCGGATTGGTGAACTACCGGATTCTTCGATGCAAGCCATTCGGGTCGGGCAGGTACGCCGGGTTATTTGTGCTGCTCCTGGCTACCTGAAGAAGCACGGCATTCCCCGGAAGCCGGACGACCTGCAGAACCACTTCATCATTTCGGCCAACAGCACGAACTCTTCTCCCGAGTGGACTCTGATGGAAGACGGTGTGGCGCACGTGATCAGGTTGCAATCGCGTTTCACCACGTCCACCAATGATTCAGCCATAACCGCCGCACTTGGCGGATTTGGCCTGACCCGGCTTCTGTCCTACCAGATTGCCGACTTTTTGCGTGATGGCCAGCTGAAAACCGTGCTGAGTCAATACGAACCCCCCGCCCTACCCATCCACGTCGTGCACCGGGAGGGTCGCCATGCATCGAAAAAAGCCCGCGCCTTCATTGACCTTGCCGTGGAACGCTTGCGCGCGGATAAGGCCTTGAACTAGCGGTATATCGCATGCCTATGGGGTCAGCCAGCGGCGTGAGAACTTTGCCTTTCGGGTTGCCGGCATGGCCATGACCTTTGCCACTCTTCTGTTAGCATCGGTCTACCTGCTATATTCCTTTGCACGAACCCTGATTTAAGCCAGGGCACTCTCATTTAATTGAATCCTTAACGGAGACACAATAACGATGCCCTGGCCCTGGATAGCATTTTTAACGTTCGTGCTGCTGATGCTGGCGCTGGATCTCGGCGTATTTCATCGCAAAGCCCACGTGGTCAGCGTCAGGGAAGCACTGGCATGGTCGGGCGTGTGGCTGGCCATGGGCCTGGTGTTTTCGGTCGTGGTCTACTTCGCTTACGAAGGAAACTGGTCCGGCCTCGGCACCATGGTGGATGCGGTCGATGGCTTAATGAACGATGGCGCCTCGGCAACCGAGAAGTACCTCACCGGTTACGTCGTCGAAAAATCCCTCAGCGTAGACAACATCTTCGTCATCGCAATGATTTTCGGCTTCCTTGCAGTGCCACCCCTTTACCAGCACCGCGTATTGTTCTGGGGCATCCTCGGCGCCCTGGTCTTGCGCGGCGTAATGATTGGCATCGGGGCGAAGCTGATCGCCGAGTTCCACTGGATCCTTTACGTGTTTGCCGTTTTCCTGATCCTGACGGCAGTGAAGATGCTCTTTCTCAAGTCGGATGAGACAGATCCGAACAAGAATCCCATGGTCCGGCTGATCCGTCGCTACTTCCCTGTCACCGCAAAATTTCATGGCGAGCATTTTATTGTTCGCGCCGGCACGCCTGCCTCCCTGGAAGCCGAATTCCCGGGCGCATCCGGCGTTGCCGATGAAATGGTGGACAAGGCGAAACCCGGAACCTGGCTGCTCACGCCCCTGGCGCTGGCGCTGGTCATGGTCGAAACGACCGACCTGATTTTTGCCGTTGACTCAATCCCGGCCATCTTTGCCATCACCGCCGACCCGTTCCTGGTGTTCACCAGCAACGTTTTTGCCATTCTGGGGCTGCGCTCCCTGTATTTCGCCTTGGCCGGCATGGTAGACAAATTCCGCTACCTGAAGGTATCGCTGGCCGTGATTCTGATGGTCGTGGGCGTGAAAATGTTGCTTGCCGAGTGGCTGAAGCTCGCTCTAGGCAAACATTTCAACCTGTATCTGTTGACCGTGATCATCCTTGTTCTGGCCGTTGGCGTGGTTGCATCCATCCTGGCCGACCGCCGTCAATCGAGCCGGGCGACTAAGCCCTAGAACACTTCCCGTTGGGATGTTAAGAACTTGCTTCCCAGGACATTCGCTTCGAGAAAAACTGATGATTAAAAAACGCATCTATGATCCCGAGGTTGAAAAAGTAGCTTCGATGTTCCCTCGGTTGGATATTTCTGACGTAGCCACTGCCAGAGCGACGCTGGAAACCTTCATCGAGGACATGGTCAATCAAGGCGTGGAACGCCCCACAGACGACCGCATCGAAGAGATTGAGCGGATGATACCCGGGCCGGGCGGCGCACCCGATGTGCGCATCCGTATCTATATGCCCAAAGACCGCACCGAAGCGGGACCTGGCTTTGTGAATTTCCACGGCGGCGGATTCGTATTGGGCGACCTGGAATCAGAACATCCCCGCTGCCTCATCATGGCTGCCCAGGGTGGAGCCGTTTCCATTGGCGTTGATTACCGGCTTGCGCCGGAGAACCCCTTTCCGGCGGGGGTTGAAGACTGCTACGCCGCTCTGCAGTGGGTGGTTGCGCACGCGCAGGAACTCAAGATCGACCCTGCCAGGATTGCCATTGGCGGCTGTAGCGCGGGTGGTAATCTCACCGCGGCAGTCGCCTTGATGGCCCGTGATCGTGCAGGTCCCCGGGTCGCTCTGCAGATGCTGTTTTACCCCGTCATCGATGATCGCTGCGACACGCGGTCAATGCTGGATGGAGCCGGTTTGTATATCTGGGATTACCAGAACTCGCTGGATATGTGGAAACACTACATCGGCCAGGATCGCAGCATGGTGTCGCCCTACGCGGCGCCTGCACGCGCCGATGACTTATCCGGTTTGCCGCCAGCCTATGTCATGACTTGCGAACATGATCCGCTGCGCGACGAAGCACTCATCTATGCCACGCGCCTGATGCAGGCAGGTGTTCCGGTAGAGCTGCATAACTACCCGGGCACGGTCCACGGTTTTGACTTCCTGACGCAATCCGAGGTCTCCGCGCGCGCAATAAGGGACGGTGTTGAGGCGTTTCAGCGAGCGATGACTTGATGACATCCAGGGCGCGCCTTTCCCTCACTGCCCTCATCTTGCTGGCTGAGTTTGCAATTCTCGCCTGGGAACATTTCCATGGTGGCGTAAGAAGCCATCACATCCTCAATCGTGCCGATTTGCCTGCAATTTCCAATTGGTGGGGTTCGCTGCTGATGCCAGTCCTGGCGTGGTTTCTCATCGGCCGAATGCAGAGACGAATGGGTATCCAGTCAGCTGAGGCAGGGACGCCCTCAAGACCCCCGTCCAGCATGGTCGCCGGGTTTGCGGGCGCGCTACTTTTCAGCGCCCTGCTTTCGGTTTCCTTCACCAGCGGCCATGAAAACATTTCATCGTTCATGTTCCAGGGGATGCTTGTGCTGGCAGTGCTATTGCCGGTGTACCGGGCCGAGTGCCTGCTAGGGTTCGTTCTTGGCATGACCTTTACCTTTGGTGCAATCCTGCCAACTGCTATTGGCTCCCTGGTCGCAGCCTTTTCCGCGGCAATACACCTGGTCGTTTGGCCTCTGCTGGTGCGCCTGTGGGCCTGGTTCAGAGCTTAGGCAGGCATAGCCCGCCCCCTCGCCCACCACAGAGCCGCAGTCAGACACTGAACGAACATTCATGCGCCGTTCAGGCCGCGGGCGTAAGATGACTGGGCCGAAAGCGGCGATGACGCCGTTCCAAGACGGGCACGTCCCGGGGAGTTGGCATGATGAAGAATAAAATAGTCCTGGTCAGTTTTTTCCTGTGCATGGCTTTGCCGGCAGCCGGGGTCGCTGCTGAAACAGCGAGCCAACCCGAAGCCGGCAATCAGCGTGCCGCCTGCGACGCGGGCTGCCGCGAAAATTACCAGAACAACTCTGCGGCCTTGCAGGCCTGCCTGCGGGACTGTGGCGCCATCGGTCCGGCCAACCCTGCCGGTGCCATGGCGCTTGGCCACGAGGCGACTCATACCGTGCAACAGGCAACCACGGTGAAGGGCAGCAAGAGTAATTCTTCTGAACGCCAGGCCAGCCTGCCTGCCCCGCCCCCCGTGCCGGTGGAAACCTCAAACCTTAACCTCAGCAAGAGCAATATCAATCGTGTGGCACAGCCACCCGGTGCAGTCGCTCCGCCGGCTGAAGCGACCACGGTCAAGTCAAGCAAGAGCAATTCTTCTGAAAAAGTGGCACAGCCACCCGGTGCGGGCGCTCCGCCGACTGAAGCGACCACGGTCAAGTCGAGCAAGAGCAATACGTCTGATCGCCAGGCTGCACCGGATACTGATGAAACGCCGCCGGTAGACCCAGTGGTGGACGTGCCGTCAGACGGCTGATTGACCAAAGCGCGAACGCCGGTGCCGCCACAACCGGAGTCCTTTGCATTTTCCCTTTTGCATCTCAGCTACGTGCGAGTGCGAGCGCCCGGTGCTCCACCAGTCCACTGGCAACGGGGACCGCCAACACTCCAACGCACACCATCACGACAGCTCTCCAGCCGCCCTGAGCATACGCAAATCCAGAAACCGTGATACCGCTGAAGCCTCCAAGGTAATAGAACAAGACATACAAGGCATTGGCCCGACCGCGTCCGCTACTGAGCCGCAGATTCAGTGCGCCGACCGCAGAAGCGTGCACGCCAAAGTAACCCGCACAGATTGCGGCCAAGGCCAGTCCGATGGCGACCAGCGAAGGCCAGAGTGAGAGCAGCAAGCCCAACGCCAGCAACAGCGCACCACCTGCCATGGTCAAGCCACTGCCAAACCGGTTATTGGCGCGCCCGGCCAGGGGACCAATGACAATGCCGATGACATAGGTGAGGTACAAAGCCGTGATGAATTGCAGTGGCAATGACACGGGTGGCGCGGCGAGGTAGAAAGGCAGGAAATTGAATACCGAAGAGAACACGAAAAACGAGGCAAATGCGACCAGGAACAGGCGCAACAGGTCGGGGCGCACAAGCATGGGCCAAAGGCCGGTCTCGCTTCCGGGGTGCTGCACCGCAGGAGCAGGTTCACGCAGGCGGCGTGAAGCAACCAGGGTTGCAAGGACGATCAGTACCGCGGACGTTACAAAGGCATAACGCCAGTGCGCCGGCGGGTGCAGCCAGCCACCCAGCAAACGCCCGCCCAGGCCCCCGGCCACGGTAGCTGAAACGTAACTGCCCATGACCACGTTGAGCTTATGCGCTGGCAAGCTGCGCGCGAGGTAGGTCACCATGCAGGTGGTCAGCGTGGGAATAAACAGCCCCTGGATAAAGCGCACAGCGACCAGGGTCCACAAACTGTGGGTCAGTGCGGCAAACAGGCAGCACGTCGCCACGATCAAGCCGCCCGTGAATAAAATGCGGTGCACGGGTGCGTGATCAGACAGGATGCCAAAAGGCAGAATGGATATGGCAATGCCAAGGATCACGGCTGAAACCGTGAGCGAAACCTCAAAAGCAGTCGCGCCGAACTCGCCCGCCAGCACGGGCAGCACCGGCTGGGTGATGTAGACCGAACTGAACGCTGCCGCAGCGACCAGGAAGACCACGGCCTGGAGGGGAAGCCTGTCGATTGAATTCATGGCTAATGGTAAACAATTTAAGGAAACTCTGATTAATTCACAAATTCCTAAAGAATCATTCAAGGAGCGCACGGTGCGCCTGGCCCCGGTATGGCGGGCATTGGGTATCTCGGGGGGGACGGCGGAGGTTCCTGCAAGAGATCGAGCGGCTGGAGAAAGAGCACCTGAACAAATGAGCCCCTCGCCACAGGTGCCGGGGCTACTGGGCCCTTGAAAGGTCGCAGCGAAGGCCCAATTTTTCAGATATGAATGGGGTTTCGCCAGGTGTGGCAACAGGATTGGCGACGGGGTTGGCCATTGCTGTCGGCTTAACCGGGGTTATAGTTGTCATGTTCGCGCTCACCAAGTGGGCTCGACGCCGTAGCACCGGCGCAATTGCTACTGGTGCCTTGATGTCGGTATGTGCACCGGACCCGGCGTTTGAAAATACCATCAAGCTGGTCGAAGAATCCAAGCGCCTGCAAAGTGAAGATGATGAGGAAGGCGAGGATAAGAATTGACTGGATTTTGGCTTGCACAACTAAACGTCGCCCTGGCAAAGGAAGAAATGGATTCCCCCGTGATGCAGGGTTTTGTTTCGCGCCTGGAAGAAATTGACTCGCTGGCAGATCACGCACCTGGCTTTGTCTGGCGCCTGCAAACCGAAGAAGGAGACTCAACCTTGATCAGGGTTTTTGGTGACCCTCTCATGCTGGTGAACCTGAGTGTTTGGGAGGATGTTGAAGCTTTGCGCCAGTTCGTCTTTAAAACGTTGCACGTCGAATTGCTCAAGAACCGGGCAGAGTGGTTCAGGAAAATGGACACCAATCATCTGGTCTTGTGGTGGATACCTCATGGGCATATTCCTTCAGTGGAAGAGGCCAAAGAGAAACTTGAATACATCCGGCAGCATGGGCCCAGCCAGGCAGCGTTTAACTTAGCCCGGCCGTTTCCGTCACCCTAAATCGGTCATGCCATGGCTATAGCCACAGGCGGACATACGGGCAATCCAGGAGGATGACATGGATGCACCATCACTTTCCACAGTATGCCGGCGCAATGACCCATGCACATAGAACTCGACAATCTTTCAAGGCCTGAAGTACACGCGTTGCTGCACTCGCACCTGCGCAGCATGGCCAGTTTGTCGCCTGCAGACAGCGTCCATGCGCTGGACATAGCCGGCCTGAGCAAACCCGAGGTCACGTTTTGGACTGCCTGGTCGGATAAGGATTTGCTTGGTTGCGGCGCGCTCAAGGAGTTGAGTCCCAGGCACGGCGAGATCAAGTCCATGCGCACAGCCGCTGCCCACCTGCGCAAAGGCGTGGCTCGAGCCATACTGGCACACATAATTGACGATGCCCGTACGCGCTCCTACCATCGCCTCAGCCTGGAAACCGGCTCCATGCAGGCATTCAAGCCGGCACATCAGCTGTATCTTGATTTCGGCTTTACCTTCTGCCCGCCGTTTGCCGACTATGTCGACGACCCAAACTGTGTTTTCATGACCCGCACACTTTGATTGGAGACTGCAATGCTTGAACTTCGCCCCACCTGCGAATGCTGCGACGCCGCACTCCCGCCCGAATCCACACAAGCGCGCATCTGCACCTTCGAGTGTACGTTTTGCGACACCTGTGCTGAGGACATCTTGCACGGCACCTGCCCGAACTGCGGGGGTGAACTGCTTGCGCGGCCAAGGCGGCCAGCGCACCTGTTGGCTGCAAACCCACCCTCCACGGTGCGCGTATACAAGCCCGCAGGCTGTGGGCGAAATCCATGGCCATGAGACTGCTGTTTCAAATTGTAGTGGCCGTGGCCGTTGGATTCGGGGCGCTATACGCGGGCGTGGTTAACTTTTACCTGGCATCCAGAGTACTCCACTTATTCTACGGCCTTGACCTGAGCAGCCTTCCGGCTGAAACGCTGTCGGCAATCGACTCCCAGGTCCGCTTGCTTTCAGGAATGTGGGTTGCGGCAGGTCTTGTTACGTTTGTTGTCCTGCCCAGGTTTGAGAACAACACTACTGTTCTGCGCCTGGTCCTGCTTGGAATGGCGCTGGGTGCCATCGGCGAGCTGCTTACGAAAATTGCACTGGATGGTGATGTAACAGCCGCCGTGATCAAGGCTTCAGTTCAAGTTGCAATTTACCTCGCGCTGGAAGTGTGGCGTAGCTTCCTGTGCCGCGCACGAACAGCATGACCAAGAGCCGCCTGGAAGCCTTCAGCGATGGCGTGATTGCCATCATCATCACCATCATGGTACTGGAGCTGAAAGTGCCGCATGGTGACCAGTGGCACGACCTGGTCGGCTTAACCCCGGTGTTTATCAGCTATGTGCTGAGCTTCGTGAACGTAGCCATCTACTGGAATAATCACCACCACATGATGCATGCGGTGCAAAAGGTCAGTGGCGGCATCCTCTGGGCCAACATGCACCTGCTGTTCTGGCTGTCTCTGGTGCCCTTCACCACCGGCTGGATGGGCGAGAATCACTTTGCGGCTTTGCCCGTGGCTGTCTACGCCTTCGATCTGCTGATGTGCGCAGTGGCCTACACGGTTTTGCAGTTTCGCATCATCCGACTGCATGGCAGCGATTCCACCCTGGCGCGTGCTTTGGGCAGTGACATTAAGGGCAAGACTTCCCTGGCTTGCTACGTTATTGCCATTCCCCTGGCGCTGCTGGGCCACACCTGGGTGTCGATTTCGCTGCTGGTGCTGGTGTGGCTGATCTGG
>JANLTO010000048.1:0-8743 GCA_031362985.1 Lysobacterales bacterium
ACTTCGGAAAGCGCGATGGGATTGTCCTTACGGAACAATTTGAAGCGAATAATGCCTCCCCGCGTGGTGTGCGGCCGGTATAGCGTCATGCGCAGTTCTTCTCCCGCATCTACCGCTGCTGCGAGGTCTACATCGTCAGCGGCTAACAGGGGCGTTACGTCTTCCTTATAGGCTTCCGGAAATGCCCTGCCGATGCGCTCTGCCAGCTTGAGCCCCACTTCTTCGCCGTGCCGCTGCACCAGCACGGCGGAGAGTTCGTCCGTCCATGAGCGCACCGCATCCACAATACTCTGCTCCAGCGATGGCACATCCAGCTTGATTTCGCTGCCGGGCTCCGGCCGGATGATTACCTGCAGCCGTGCCAGGGTGGATTCTGAAACATTAACCACGTAATCCAGTGTGCGGCCGTGCAGGGCGCGCTTGAGAATGTTCTGGATCTTTTCCCGGTTCTCGGTATTGAATCGCTCGCGCGGAATATAAACCAGGCAGGAATAAAAACGCCCGTAGCGTTCACGTCGGATAAACAGGCGTACCCTTCTGCGTTCCTGCAAATTGAGCACACCTACCGCAATCTCTGCCAGCTCGGCGCTACTGGCCTGAAACATGTCGTCTCGCGGCATGGTTTCAAAGATATGCAGCATGGATTTCCATGCATGGCTGCCCGGGTTCAGCTTCAGGTCTTCAAGCACCGTTTTCGCCCTGCCCCTGACCAAGGGTGTGTCCAGGGCACTGAGCGAGTACGCGCTGGAGGTAAACAGGCCCAGGAATCTGCGTTCCGCAATCGTGCGTCCGCGGGCATCGAACTTCAGCACACCGATATAATCCAGGTAGCCTTGCCGATGCACCGTTGAGCGGGCATTGGTCTTGGTGATAATCAAGGGCGATTCCTGGCCGGATTTACGCGCAGCTTCCCCCAGGCTGGATAAAGGGCGCCTGGAGACGGTATCGTCAGTTTCACGCAGGATGCCCATGCCAGAGCCCGGCACAAGGCGAAGGCCATGGCCTTTGTCTCCCTTCACTACTTCATAATCGCGCACGCCCAGAAAGATGAAGTGGTCATCCGCGAGCCACGACAGGAACTGCTGGCATTCCTGCATGAATTCCGGGCTGGCGTCGGGCGCCCATGCGGGCATGAGTTGGCGCGTGGCCTCAACCACGTCAGCCATGGCTTTCCAGTCCGTCACGGCAGAGCTCAGATCTTCCAGCGCTTTGCCCAGGCGCTCTGTTATTTCTGCCAGAATTTCCGGCCTGGTCTGGCGGCTGATCTGGATCAGCACCACGGATTCGGTAATCGCCCGTGCATCATGCTGATCCGTGATGGCGGTAAGCCGACCGCCACGATCGCGTCGAACCCGTATCACCGGGTGGATGATCAGGTGAACATCGAGGTTCATTTCTGCGAGGGCAATAGACGCACTGTCCACCAGGAACGGTTTGTCATCGTTCACCATTTCGATGATGGTATGGGTGCTTTCCCAACCATGCTCTTTCGCACCGGGATTGTATACACGTAATAAGGTCTGTCCAGGCAATCTGCGGGACATGAATTTGAGCTGACCCGCCACCACACCAGCCAGGGTTGCCGGGATTTCCCGCTCCAATTCTTCCATCGGCACGCGCCGGAAGAAATATCTGATGTAGTCCCGCGCCAGTCCGGCCTGCTTCTCGTTCAGCATCCCGGTCAAGGCCTTTCCAATGCGATCCAGCAGAACTTTCTTTTCCTGGTCAGATGATTTTTTCATGAGTGATGGCAAACCTTTACGAAGAGCTATACGGCAGGGGCCGCCAGTATAAACTTTGGCCAAACCGAAAACTGCACCGTTTGAAAGGCACGCACGGATTTCTATTGACCTGTTTGCCGACAGTGGTTAGGCTTAAATATCTTTCAATCGAGATAAAGAGATATATGTCTGCCAAAAAGGCAAACTCCCTGGACCTGGAATCAGCGTCCTACCACTGCCGCTTGTTGTCAGATTCTACACGATTACGCCTTTTACACTTGTTGGAGCACGAGGAACTGAGCGTTGCGGAGCTTTCAGCCATCACCCAGCTTGCCCAGCCACGCGTTTCCACTCACCTTGCCCGGCTCAAGGAAGCCAGCCTGGTATCTGATCGTCGCGAAGGCGTGTCTGTTTATTACCGCCTCTCTACCGTAATCAATGATGCCAGCCTGGAGGCCATGTGGCAGGTGCTGCGCAACAGCCGTTCGGATCCCCTTGCACAACAGGACATGGAACGGGCTAAAAACGTATTACGTTCACGCCGCGGTGATACCTGGGCGGACAGCGTTGCCGGCGACATGGAGCGACATTACTCGCCGGGGCGAACCTGGGAAGCGACAGCCCATGGACTGGCGCACCTTGTGGAGCCAGGGGATGTTCTGGATATTGCTTCCGGGGATGGTGTGTTGGCCGAACTGCTGGCGCCGAGGGCAAAACATATCACCTGCCTGGATATCAGCCAGAAGGTGGTTGATGCCGCAAAAAAACGTCTCACACGGTTTACCAATGTGAGCGTACAACTCGGAGACATGCATGCACTTCCCGTCGCGGACAACTCCTTTGACACCGTTGTGTTAATGCATGCTCTGACCTACACCACACAGGCGCAGCTCGTGCTGAAGGAAGCTGCCCGGGTGCTGCGCCGGGGAGGCAGATTACTGGCTGTGACACTGGCCCAGCACCAACACGCCAAGGCCGTGGAGCCATACAATCACGCCAACCTCGGGTTCAGCTGTGAACAACTGCAGCAACTGACGGCCGGGGCCGGGCTGAAGGTAATTGCCTGTGACATCTCGGCGGTGGAAAAACGCTCACCAAACTTCGCCATCCTGTCGTTGTCTGCCATCCGCAGCTGACCTGTGAACCAGCTTCCTTACAGGTATCCGCAACGGGTAGCGTTGCTACAGGAGTTGCTGCATCAGCGCGTGCTGGTTACGGACGGTGCCATGGGCACGATGATCCAGGCACTACGCTTGGAGGAAGAGGATTTCCGCGGCGAGCGATTTGCTGCTCACCCGACGCCACTGAAGGGCAATAATGATCTGCTCAGCCTGACCCGCCCTGACCTGATCCAGGCCATTCACCAGGGGTTCCTTGATGCCGGCGCTGATCTGCTTGAAACCAACACCTTTAATTCAACCAGTATTTCGCAGTCCGACTACGGCACCGAACAGTGCATACGTGAGCTCAATCGCGAAAGCGCCCGGATAGCGGTGACTGCAGCCGTTGCTGCAAGTGATGCAAACCCGCAGCAGCCACGCTTTGTTATGGGCGCGCTCGGCCCCACTAACCGCACCGCTTCGCTCTCACCTGATGTAAATCGGCCGGAATTTCGCAATACCAGTTTCGATGAGATGCGTAGCGCCTACGCAGAAGCTGCATTGGGGCTGGTTGAAGGTGGCTGCGACCTGCTCATCGTTGAAACCGTTTTTGACACCTTGAACTGCAAGGCGGCGCTGTTTGGTATCGGCGACACGTTTGCACAACTGGGTTACCGGCTGCCGGTAATTATTTCCGGCACGATCATAGATGCCAGCGGGCGAACGCTGTCCGGCCAGACCGTTGAAGCATTCTGGTATTCAATCCGGCATGCCCGGCCATTTGCCGTTGGATTGAATTGCGCTCTGGGGGCCGAGGAAATACGGCCGTGGATCCGTGACCTCTCCCACATTGCGGAATGCCCGATAATTCTCTATCCCAATGCCGGCCTGCCCAATGAGTTGGGCGAATACGATGATACGCCCGGCCACATGTCCAAAGTTATCGGCGACCTGGCGACTGAGGGGCTGCTGAATATTGCCGGGGGTTGCTGCGGCACTACTCCAGAGCATATTGCTGCAATTACGCATGCCGTGCGGTCTGCGCCGCCGCGGCGCCTGCCTCAACTGCCCGCGTTCTGCCGCCTGGCGGGACTGGAGCCGCTGGTGCTGACTCCTGAGCTCAATTTCGTCAACGTGGGTGAGCGCACCAATGTTACTGGTTCCGCCCGCTTCCGCAAGCTGATCGAGCATGACAACTACGCCGCTGCGGTCGCGATTGCGCGCCAGCAGGTGGAGAGCGGAGCCCAGATTATCGATGTAAATATGGACGAAGGGCTGCTGGATGGTCCCGTCGCCATGGCCCGATTCATCAACCTGATTGCCGCGGAACCAGACATCTCCCGCGTCCCCGTGATGATCGACTCATCCCGCTGGGATGTTATCGAGGCCGGGCTTAAATGCCTGCAGGGGAAAGGCATCGTCAATTCCATCAGCCTCAAGGAAGGCGAAGCTTCGTTCATTGCGCAGGCCAACAAGGTATTGCGCTATGGCGCTGCTGTCATCGTCATGGCGTTCGATGAAAACGGTCAGGCCGATACGCTGGCAAAAAGGGTAGCCGTGTGCCAGCGCGCCTGGATGATTCTCACGGAGACCGTCGGGTTCCCGCCAGAGGACATCATCTTCGACCCGAACATTTTTGCTGTTGCAACAGGTATTGCCGAACATGCAACCTACGGCCTGGACTTCATCGAGGCCTGCAGGCAAATCAAGCAGGTCTGCCCCGGTGTATTGATTTCCGGTGGCGTCAGCAACGTGTCTTTTTCCTTTCGCGGCCAGGACCGGGTGCGGGAAGCCATCCACTCGGTATTCCTCTACCACGCCATTCAAGCTGGAATGGACATGGGTATCGTCAACGCCGGCCAGCTTGAAGTGTACGATGAGATCGACCCGGAACTGCGCAATGCAGTCGAGGATGTTGTGCTCAATCGCCGCGAAGATGCCACTGATCGTCTGCTGGAAATAGCGCAGGCATTCCAGGGTGGAGGGAAAAGCGAAGCGATCAGCGAAGCCTGGCGGGAAGACGCTGTGGAAGATCGCCTGGTGCACGCCCTGGTTAAAGGCATTAACACGTACATCGACGAAGATACTGAAGAAGCAAGGCTTCAGTCTCGCCGGGCACTGGACGTTATCGAAGGACCCTTGATGAAGGGCATGAACGTGGTCGGCGACCTGTTCGGTAGCGGCAAAATGTTCTTGCCGCAGGTCGTCAAGAGCGCGCGCGTCATGAAGCAGGCTGTCGCCGTCCTCATTCCACACATCGAAAATGAAAAGGCTGCTGCGGGCGAAGCAGCCAGAGACCAGGGCCACATCGTGATGGCTACGGTCAAGGGTGATGTGCATGACATTGGCAAGAATATTGTTGCCGTGGTGCTGCGGTGTAACAACTTTCGCGTGACGGACCTCGGTGTCATGGTGCCCGGCGAATCCATACTTGCCGCGGCAGTGCGGGAAAAAGCCGATATCATCGGATTGTCGGGACTGATCACTCCATCGCTGGAAGAAATGCGCATGGTGGCAGCGGAAATGCAGCGACAGGGTTTCGAGCTTCCCTTGCTCATAGGCGGAGCAACCACTTCGCCGGTACACACGGCACTGCGCATTGAACCGGAATATCGACAAGGCGTGTTCTGGGTCAAGGATGCTTCGCGCGCCGTGGGCGTGGTGCGGCAACTTCTGGAGCCTGACAGCCGCCTTGCCCTGCATGTTAAGACTACTGAGGAATACCAGCGCCTGCGCGATCGCCGGGCCCAGGGCAGCCGCAGAGCGCCCCCTATCCCGCTCGCCGCAGCCCGGGAAAACCGGGTTGCCATCGACTGGTCCCTGGGCATTCCGTCTGCACCACGAAATATGGGTGTCCAGGTGTTCGAAAACTACCCCCTGGAAGAGCTCGTAGACCTAATAGACTGGACACCTTTTTTCCAAACCTGGGAGCTGGTTGGCAGTTATCCAGGCATCCTTGAAGACCCGGTCGTAGGCGAGGTTGCCACCAGCCTTTATCAGGATGCACGTGCGATGCTGGCCCGGATCATTCAGGAAAACTGGGTAAGGGCAGCGGCGGTAATCGGCTTGTTTCCGGCCGTTGCAGAAGGCGATGACGTTGTGGTATTCGACCCCGACCAACCCGGCGTAGAACTCACTCGCCTGCTTTTCCTGCGGCAGCAGAAATCCAAGGCGGAAGGTCGCGCTAACGTGTGCCTGGCCGATTACATTGCCCCGCGCGCAACCGGGCTTGCCGACCACATCGGATTGTTTGCCGTGACCGCAGGACTGGGCATAGAGGCACAGGTGGCAAAGTTTGACGCAGCGCATGATGACTACAACGCCATCCTGCTCAAAGCCCTTGCTGATCGCCTCGCGGAAGCCATGGCAGAGCGCCTGCACCAACGCGTACGCACGGAGTTGTGGGGATACGCCGTGGACGAAAACCTGGATGCGGCTGCACTGATTGGCGAAAACTACCAGGGAATTCGCCCGGCGCCCGGCTATCCAGCCTGCCCTGATCACAGCGAGAAGGAAAAGATTTTCCAATTGCTGGATGCCGCCAAGCGCGCCGGGGTCGAGCTAACCAGTGGTTATTCCATGCTACCGGCAGCCAGTGTATGTGGGTACTACTTTGCCCACCCGGAAGCAAAATACTGCGTGCTTGGCCCCGTGTTGCCCGACCAGCTGGAAGACTATGCCCTGCGGAAATGTTGCAGCGTTGACTCGCTGCGGCGACTCCTTCCGTCCAACCTGCACGATTGATGCCTCTCCTGTAAACCCACCGCGCGCAGGCGGAGTTACCAGATCAGGTCGTCGGGCACCGGGACCTGTTGATCGCTTTGTGCTCCACCAGAAAGATCCGGAACGTGCTCCAGCGAAAGCATTCGCACCTGGTCAACATGTTTCGACGACAACACATGGTAACCACCGGACAGGTAAACCAGTCCGAGCTGGCCTGCATTGATCGCTTTGAATTGCTCCAGTGTAACGTTGACTTTGCGAATGCGTTCCTTGTATATGAAATGACGGGCCAGCTCTGCAGCGGGATCATTCAGGCGGTAGGGTTGAACGATTGCCTTGATTGCATTATTGATTTGCCGGCGCTTGAGGTCTGCAAGCCGCTTGCTCTCCTTGGCTGCTTCCGCCTCTGTCCTGGACTGCTGCTCGCGTAAAATATAGGCCTGTTCAAGAGTGAGCTTGCTGCTATCGGCCGTTGGCAGCTCAAGCTTCCCTGGCGGGTGTGAGCCCTGTTGCCTGGGTTGCGCCTGCACGGGCCGTGCTTGCCCGGGTTGTGCCTGCCAGGGCTGATTATGCTTGGACCCAGCTTGCAGTGGTTTGTCGTTCCTTCGCGTGGCGTGTTGAGTGGGACCAGGATTTGGTTTCTGATTTTTTTTTGGAACGGGCCTGGGCGCGGTTTCCTTAGCCAGCCCCAGGGCTTTTAATTGGTCCTGCAGGGACTTGCTCATTCAGCGCGCTTCCCCCGGGTAAGATCCAGGCCTTGTGAACCCATCTGGCTGCGCATCCAGGCATAGGTCTGCTTTACGCCTTCAACCAGGGGAATGGTAGCTGACCAGCCCAGGGCCCGGGCACGACTTACGTCCAGCAGTTTGCGTGGAGTTCCATCCGGCTTGCCTGGATCAAACACTATGTCGCCGGCAAATCCGCAAATACCGGCAACCAGCTTCGCCAGCTCAGCTATGGAAATATCCTCGCCACAACCGATGTTGACCTGAGAATTCGAAGGCGGAACCTGTGCCCAGAATTCTGCTGCGCCAAGTTGCATGACGTGGTAACTGGCCTCCGCCATATCGTCCACATGGAGAAACTCGCGCCGCGGCAAGCCGCTGCCCCAAACCGTCACTGCTGTATGGCCTTGCTGTACGGCTTCATGAAACTTACGCAGCAAGGCTGGCAGAACGTGGCTGGAATCCAGGTCGAAATTGTCATTTGGCCCGTACAGGTTGGTGGGCATGACACTGCGAAAATCACAGCCATACTGGCGGTGATATGCCTCGCACATTCGAATGCCGGCAATTTTGGCAATGGCATAGGCTTCGTTGCTGGACTCCAAAGGCCCGGTAAGCAAGGCATTTTCAGCCATGGGTTGGCTTGCCAGGCGAGGGTAAATGCAGGAACTGCCAAGAAACAGCAGGCGCTTGACGCCTGCCCTGTGGGCAGCATCAATTACATTGGTCTGGATTTGCAAGTTGTCACGAATAAAATCCGCAGGGTAATCCCGATTGGCCAGAATCCCACCGACCCGGGCCGCCGCGAGAAACACCCAGTCTATCGCTTCCTCCGCAAAGAACTGCTCCACTGCGGTTTGCCGCGTGAGGTCGAGCCCGGACCGGTCGCGTGTCAGCAACTCCAGGTTGTTTTCGTGGCTCAGCCGTCGCATCAAGGCGGAGCCCACCATGCCGCGGTGGCCGGCAACAAAAGTCCTTAACCGGTTCACGGCTCAGCGCTCATCCCGGTGTGTCTTGATCAGGGCCTCTTCACGGGCCAGGCGCAAATCGTTTTCGCTCATCTCCCGTACCAACTGGTCGAACGTAGTTGTGGCTTTCCAGCCCAGGAGTTCCCGCGCCAGCGATGGGTCGCCCAACAGCGTCTCAACTTCTGCCGGACGATAGTAGCGCGGGTCTATCCGCACCACCACCTCACCGCCGGTGAACTGCAGGTCGGTATGTCGTGAGGCCATGACGACAGCATGCTCCTCCGCTCCATTGCCCCGCCACTCAAGTTCCAGGCCCATGTGCGCTGCCGTGACGTTAACAAAATCACGCACGGAGCGCTGCTCACCCGTGGCAATGACAAAATCGCGAGGTTCGTCCTGCTGCAGCATCATCCATTGCGCTGCCACGTAATCACGTGCATGGCCCCAGTCGCGCCGGGCATCCAGGTTACCCAGGTATACACAGTCATCCAGTCCCCAGCCGATCC
>JANLTO010000052.1:0-7271 GCA_031362985.1 Lysobacterales bacterium
CCAGAACTGGTAGAGCAGGTTCAGCGCACCGACGGTCAGAAAAACCAGCGGGGGCACTCCGGCCAGCGCCATGGGCACATAGAAGATCCAGCCGAAGATGAAACCGGTGCTGGTTTGGCGCAGGGCCGTGGTGAGGTTGTAGTTTTCGCTCTGATGATGCACCACGTGCGCAGCCCAAAGCACATTGCGCTCGTGACCCGAGCGATGTGCCCAATAGTAGCAAAAGTCGTAGAACACAAAAGCGAACACCCAGGGCCATGGTGAGTCCACGGGCCATTCGAACAAGGCGGCATGCGACCAGAACCATACATACAAAAGCAGACTCAGCCCTTTGCTCAACAGGCCGCTGGCCTGGGACAATACGCCGGCGCTGAGACTGTTGATGCTGTCCGACAGGCGATAGGTGTTCATGCCCCGCCAGCGGTCGGCCAGCAACTCCAGGCCGATCAGCAGGAAAAAGAACGGAATCGCATACAGGACGTAATCCATCCCCTACCCCATGGAAACACGACAAGGCAAAGTATAAGTCACTTCCCCGCTGATGCGCAGAAAGGTGTTCTGGTCCTTGAAAATCATCCTCGACGTTTTTGATAAACACACGATCTACAACTGGGATTCCACCGGGAGCAGTCCAATTAACCCAATTCCGAACCTTTGCCAGGATGAGGTCCTGGGCACTTTCGTATAGCGGATTTCCCCGCCCTGGTCACGTTCTATCCACATCAGCCGCTGCCCGGCTTCCGGTTTGGCGGGGTCCTTCGGTTCGAGCACCACCGAGTAGCAGGCATTCCAGAGTTTGTCGTCGAACCCACGTTCAAGGTGTTGTGCTAGCGCCGGGCTGTCGATCAGATAGCCGGCGAACTGCTATCACGCTGCGGTGACCAGACCATCGAGTTTCTTCCGGAACGGCCCCGCCCATCCTCCCAACGGATCCATCTTGAGTGCCTGGCGGTAGAGGCTCTCTGCTTGCGCGCTGCGCCCCCGATTGACCGCTGCTTGCAGATGCCTGGCAAGACGCGAAGCACCGATCACGCCACCGGCTTGTTTCATGTCTTTGAGCAGCTCTGAAATATTGGCCATGCGGGCAAATTCTCCGGCAGGCCCGGACAATGATCTGACGAATTCACGTTGGGCCCTGGTATTGAATAGCGGCCGCGCCCTGGTTAACTTCCGCATGCCCCAGTTCAGACCTTCTCCTCTCAGGCGCACGAGCGCGGCCATTAAAACCTGGGTTCGTTGCTGGTCGTCCTGGCAGGTGGTGAAGGCGAGCTCGGTGAGCCGTGCCGTTTGTTGCACCAGCAGCTTCCGGGCTTCTTTGGCAGTTTGAGGACACCAGGCCAGTGAGGCCATCGAGGGCAGGAAGCGTTTGTGCTCAATGGCCCCTTCAACCCGCCGCAGTTCACCACTCATGGCTGCCAGTGCCATCCAGTACACGTCAGCCTCGCAGTCCCGCAGATAGCTACTGGGCAACATGGGCCGCAATTGCGGCGACGGGTCGATGCGCACCAATCCGTGAAACGCCGCCACCGATTGCTGATTCATGATGATGTCGAGCATGCGCCTGAGGGTCGGGCCGCGAACCTCATGTTGGTCAAAGTCCAGGTGGTGCTCGCCAAAACCAAGGATCGTGGGTATGGCAATGGAACAGCCCGATTCCCGTGCCATGAAATCGTTCAGCATGCCTATTTCATTAGGGGACAGCAGGTCATCGTGCAATGCAAATTTCATCAACGGAGCGCGCGCTTCGCACATCAGGAAGTTCGAGTTGCCCACATAGCCGAGCCGCCGGGTATGTTCGTAAACACGCACCCGCTTATCCGCCTCGTAGCGGCGGCAAATCTGTGCCGAGTCGTCATTGCTTTGGTCGACCGAGATCAACAAATTAAAATCCGTGAAGTCCTGGGCCAGGATGCTTTCGATGGTTTCGCCCACGAACGCTGCACCGTTGTACACCGGCACACAGATGTCGATCATGGCGCTGCCAGTAAATGTTGCCGTCATGGGCAATGCTGGCTGAATACCATTGCAGCCGGGCAGACCAGGTCCGCGACTTGCACGGCAAATTGCGGTGCGGTAGTGAGCTTCCCTGTGTTCAGAGAGACATATCCGCCATGGCATTCCGGGCCAATAGTGAATCGCTGGTGCAGTTCGCTGTTAATGTCGTCGATGTCTGTGGTGCCTAACGCAAATATCGCCCCTCCTTCGACCGCCACTTCGACAGCGGGATCACCCAGCGAGACGTCCAAACCGGGAACCAGCCGTTGCAGAGCGGCCACCGTGTCGCTGATCACCTGCTCATGATTGACGCTTGCCAGCCGTTCGCGCCAGTCGACGGGCTTAAGGGCCTCGCTCATTCCGAACATGCCGGCTGCATACCAGCTGAGATAGAGCCGGCCTGAAGGGAAACGCACAATGTCCCCGTAGGGCCCGAGGACAAAGGTAGTGGAGGCCACGCCCGGCTCATACGTACCGTTGGAGATGTTCACACCGAGTTTCATCCGATTTCTCAAGCGCGCATTGGGTGCCTGTCCCATGCGCGCATCAATCACCACCCGGTTGGCCCACAATGCGTTGACCACATGGCGGAAGGGCCCTTCGCTGCGTTCGGTGTTGCCATCTTTGTACAACACGCGAAACGTTTTCCCGGCGGGCTCCACGCGCTGAACATCACCACCCATCACCATCTCGATCCCGGGATGGGCAAGCACGGCCTCGCACAGCAGGTCTGCCAACAAGGCGGTATCAATGGCCCGCTCGGACGTCTTGAACCGGGCAATAACCTGCGCGGGATCAAAGCCACCGGATGCAACATCAGCGCGTTCAAACATCGGTCCGCTTAAGTCCGTGAGGTAACTGTCACCACTCAGTGCCATGCGCTGTCGTGTAAAGGTTTCAACTTTGCCGAAGTGCTTCTCGATCTGATCAACAGGCAGCATCGAATCCCTGAGCACGGCATACTCAAATGGGTCAGATAACAGGCGCGAGCGATCTTTCAGGTCCACCCACCGCTGCAGCGTTCCGACAAATGCCAGGGCGCCATCTATCATGGTCTGGGCAGTTTTGAACGTCGGATCGTTGGCATAAACAAAGCCGAGATGGATTTTGCCTTCACACCAGCGGCTGGCTTCCTGCATCGGCGCCGCACGTCGATCGAACAGGAGCACGCGCTCACCCCGGTTGGCCAGCTCCAAGGCGACTCCGCAGCCGGCCATGCCTGCGCCCAATACCGCAATGCTCACAGGCCGCGCACCGGTAAAGGTATACCAAGTCGAGTCGAAAGGGGTTCCGGCTCGGTGAACCTGCATGCTCCGGTCACATCCGATCCCGCAACAGGCGGCACAGCCTCACGCCCGCCGGTTGCCCGGCCAGTTCCAGCAAGCGCAAAAACCCTGGCCGCAGTGGCCTGGTCTTCCAGGCGAAGTATTCGGCATAGGCTTTGTTATCACTATCAAGGTGCTGCAAATACTCTGCCAGATGCTGCGGCGACGTGAAGTCCGCGGTGTTGATATAGCAGTGATCCCCGGGCACAAAGTCCTCGACGTTTGGAGCGCCCCGATACACCGGCACACAGCCCGTCATGAGTGGCTGGAACAGTTTTTCGGTCACGTAGTCGCGGCAAATGGAGTTTTCAAACGCCAAAGCAAACTTGTACGAGCGCAGCAGCTTTAGCTTGGTGACGATCCCAAGGTCCCGTTCCGGCAAGGCCCGGTTGTTCAGAACCTTTCCATAGGAATGTAGGTCCACGTGACGCATCAGCTCTTTGACATATGCAACGCGTCCGCTCAGTCGGTCCTTATGGGAAATCAACGCGACACACAGGCGCCCGGCTCTCTTTTCATCCGGCGGGAGTGCCCAGTCAACGATCTGCACTCCTGTCGTGTAGATTGCGGGTACGTCTGAGTCGAGGCGATAACTCATCATCAGATCCAGCCGGTTAAGAACCGCTGGATCAATAAGCTGCGGGTAATTCTCTGCGCTTTCCATGGACCAGCCTACCCACAGTTGACCCGGGCGCTTGCGCTTCGGTAGCTGCCATAGCGTGGGAATGTGGAATACCACGGCTGCCGCTTTGTCCGTGTACTGGCGGTCCATGGTGACCGCGCATCCCGGTGGCAGATTGGCGGCGCGATCAGTGGGCAGTCCGCCAAACATTGAGTTGTGCACCAGGATAACCAGGTCCGCAGTCACCGGATTGCCCACATCAGGGGGAGGCTGCAGCCTGTCTCTCTGCCTTTGAAGATAGCAGCCCGCCCGGCGGAGCAGAGGTTGATAGAACATCGCATCAGGCATTTCGGATTAATGGCGTCGAGTTAGTGCCGCAAGCCACCATAAATTGCCCTGGTCGACGACCGCCCGAGTCGCTGGAAAATAATACTGCAGTAATGATGTGGGCTTCCCGGTACACCCTAACAGTATCATCGAATCGGCTGGAAATTGCATGAGCGCCGGGTGCAGGCGTTTGCACGCTTTGGCATATTGCCAATCCACCCCCCGTCCAAGGACAATGAACGCATGAACCGAGGAGAAATCGACCGGCTGGTGGACGGGACTGTTTTTCCACACGCAGTGGAGCGGCTGGAATTGCTTGAAACGCACATTTCCTGGGTCGTCCTCACGGGTAAATTGGCTTACAAGATCAAGAAACCCTTGAATTCGGTTTTGTCGACTTCACCATCCTGGCGCGCTGCAAATATTTCTGCGAAGAAGAACTGCGACTCAATCAACGCACGGCTCCGGAACTTTACCTGGATGTCGTTCCCATCGCCGAGACTGAAGAAGGGTTGCGGATTGGCTGCGAACCGGCTATTGAATATGCCGTGCGCATGGTGCAGTTTCCCGGTGACGCCCGGCTGGATCACCAATTAGAAGTTGGCCAGCTTTCTGAGAACGACATGCTGGCCGCGGCAGAGGTCATTGCCAACTTTCATCGGTCCTTGCCTGCGAAGCTGCTGGTACATCCCACGGATCAAATCAATCGAGCAAGCCAGTATGCCCTGGATAATTTCGCACAGATCAGGGCCGCGCTGGACGGTGACTCTTTCCATCCGCTTCTAGCACAGCTCGAAGCGTGGACCCGTTCTCAAGTGGTGCGCCTCAAACCGGCATTTAAAGATCGCGTCCTTGGGGGATTCATCCGCGAAGGACATGGTGATTTGCATCTGGCCAACATGCTTAAGCTGGAAAACCGCATCGTGCTGTTCGACTGCCTCGAATTCGACCCGGAGCTGCGCTGGCTGGACCTGATGAATGACATCGCATTTCTCACCATGGACCTGATGGCGCATAAGCGCGAAGATTTGGCATACATCTTTCTCAACAGTTATCTGCAGCAGACCGGAGACTACGCGGGAATCGCCGTGCTACGATTCTACCTGGTGTATCGCTGCCTGGTCCGGGCCAAGGTGGCGGCGCTGCAATTCAGCGGCAAGACCCAGGCTTACCTGGACCTGGCCCGTTCACTGGTGGACCACTCAAAGGCTCCGCGCCTGTTTCTGATGCATGGATTTTCCGGTTCCGGTAAGTCCTGGCTCAGCAATCGCCTGATGAGCGCGCTGGGCGCCATTCGCGTACTCAGTGACCTCGAGCGTAAGCGCATGCATGGCCTTGCCATGAAGCAAAGCAGCCACTCCGGAATCGGCACCGGGCTCTATGATGCAACCGCCACTGAGCATACGTATGAGTGCCTCGCGCGCTATTGTGAAACCGGACTGCGCGCAGGGTTCAACATGATTGCGGATGCTAGCTTTCTGCGGGAGCAGCAACGGCAACGCTTTGTGGACCTGGCCAAACACCTGCAAGTAAAGCTGTGCATCCTTGATTGCACCGCCCCGCCTGAAACGCTGCGCGAACGCATCTTCAAACGCGCCACGGACCCGCTGAACGCATCGGAAGCTGACGTGGCGGTGCTGGAACACCAGCTTGGCCACCATGATTCACTCACGGATCAGGAAAAGCAGTTCGTGGTGCAGGTCCCCATGGGTGAGACCTGTGATTTTGCCGGATTGTTGCGACAACTTGAAATCACCTGAGTATTTTTTCGCCTATACTGGTTCTGCAGCGTCTTACAGAAACGCATTAGCCTAAAAGGCGGGTGAGCAGGTAGCTGTGAGAATTTCCCCTGACGTTTCAAAACGATGGATGACGGTTCTGGTAGTAGTTCTCGCCCTGGCGGCGGCAATGCTGTTGACCAGCTGCGCGGCTGAGAAACCTTTGTACAACCCGGATGCCGACACTCACCTGCTCGAGTTCCTGCAGGACGGGGTGACAACACGGGAGGATGTCACGCTCAAGCTCGGACAACCCAGCGTGAGTCTTGAGCAGGGGGCCATCATGACCTACCGGATCGTCGAACAGTCTGACCACAGCTACTATGTTGTGGCACGGGAACCTGAGCTGACATGGATGGATGTGTCCTATAGCCTGGTGCTGGTCTTTGATGCAAACCAGGTACTAAGCCAGCACAGCATGGTTCCAGTGCAATGACCCGCTGCCACGGATATTCACTGGCAGCCTGCAGGATGTTGCGCCTTTTTCTTTTTTTCGGCTCGCTTATGCTGTCCGGATGCCTGGTTGTTCCCGTGGACCAGGCCACAGTGGGTTCACGTGACAAGATCAGCGAGGATACGATCGCGGCGTTTCAGGTCGGCGTCACCACCAGAAAAGATGTCGTCTTGCGCCTGGGCGAGCCGGACTACGTAACCGAGGACGAACGGCAACTCCAGTATTTCTGGGGTCGTATTTACATGATTTGGGCTGTTGTAGGCCAAACCGGAAATGGCGCAGTTGGGGACGTGGGCAAGAAATACACGCTGCTGGTAACGTTTTCTCCCGAGGGTTTACTTCAACAGACCGAAGTAGTCAAAGCCCCGATCGGCGACGCCGACTCTTTCTGAATTTCAACTTTCGCCTTTGGCCCGGTTGGCATCCACTCGCGACCGCAATTCGCGCTAATTGGGCGAGGCCGATTCCGCGGCCGGCTGTGCCAGCAGTAACTCGCGCAGCGCCGTGTCACTTTCCGCGGCCACCTGTTTGAGAGCTTCAACTGTTACGGTCTTAATCAACGTCTCTGATGGCCAGATCCAGGTGCGTTTGACCGCGTGGCCCCTGGCCTCGCGCTGTTGGTCGCCGGCACTTAATGTGAGCAGCACGTCCGTTGTCACATCCCAATAAAAGGCCGTAGCAGGTGTGGTCACCGAGAACTTCGTCACTGCGCAGGACACGGCCGGTGGACTAGCCGACGGCGGCAGTTCCGCCGCGATTTGGCCCAGTTT
>JANLTO010000075.1:0-8156 GCA_031362985.1 Lysobacterales bacterium
GACTACAACGGCATGCTGAAGAGCCTGCGCGAAGCACTGGCGCAATATGCTTTGGGTGACGATGATGGGGCCGGAGAAGGTGAAGACCTCGTCGCGCCGATCGAGGAGCTGGTTGGCGCCCTTCTGCAGGCCGTCGAAGCCGCTGAGGGTCACCTGCTTGGCCTGGGCTTCGATACCACGAGCTTACATGGTGCCACCGGTTTCGACCGCATCGAAGCGCTGCGCGATGCGGTTGATGCGGTATATGCCTCGGATGAAGCAAAACGCCGGTTTGAGATTATGGCGCGCCAAGTATTCATCCGCTTCAAGGCGCTGCTGATGGAACCCAGTGCTCTTGCCTACGCCGAACGGCACGATAACATCGAGGCGATCTACCGGAAGCTGCAGGAACGGCGGGACACGGCGGATGTGACCGAAGTGCTCAAGGCTTTGCACCGCATTGTCAATGAAGCCATCCGTACGATGGTGCCAGGTGACGATCAGGCAGAAGGGCTTACTGTGGATTTGAGCCAAATCGACTTTGAAAAACTCCAGCGCGAGTTCGCCTCGCGGGTTCGCCACAAACACGCCGCCATCCAGGACATCAGGGAAGTGATCGAAAGGAAACTCGCCCAGATGCTCGCCCAGAACCCACTGCGGATGGATTACTACAAGAAGTACCAGGAGATCATTGCGGACTACAACCGGGAAAAGGATCGGGCCACGGTCGAGGCGACCTTCGCACAGTTGGGAGCGCTGGCCGCAAGCCTGGATGCCGAGCAAATGCGCGCCGCGGAGGAAGGGTTGAGCGACGAAGAACTGGCGTTGTTCGATTTGCTGCTCAAGGAACGTATTAGCAAGGCCGAGCGTGAGCGTCTTAAGCAAGCGAGTAGGTCGCTGTTGGCTTCGCTGCAGGAATTGTTGAAACCAATTTCGGACTGGACCGAGAAAACGACAACTCAGGCAGAGGTGAAAGTGTTCATCATTGATACGCTTTACCGCTCGTTGCCACGGCCGCCGTTTACGGACGAAGAAACGGAAGAAATGGCGGAGCTGGTTTATGACTACGTTTGGCAACGTAGCGCCAGCGGGCAGGGTTTAGTTGCTGCAATTCACACTACTTGATCACAGGCAGGTACACAAAGTGGTTTCCGCATATACAAATCTTTAACGGGAGAGATTTTCTTCAACAATCACACCAGATACACGTTCCCGCAGAAACGCCCTAGTGGTGTTCGCGGACCATGATCCTTCAGGTATCCATATCACGCCCAGAACGCAAATTCCCTAGTGACTGGGGAACGCATGGATGATCAGTTGGCGGCGGAAGGGTTTTTGTTCCGCGAGTAAACCCCTAAGCATTGCCCACACCCAACACCATAAGCTCGCGATTGCAGAGGTTGGTCAGTAACAACTCGCCATCCTTATCGACGCGGAACTGGCCATACCGTGTTGTTGCATAGAGGTCGCTTTGTCCTTCCTGGAAGAAAAAGGCATTGGTGGCAAACTTGAGCTGGCCGTTGCGCACGCGATAACGCAACAAGGCTTCACTGGCGTTCAGTGGCTTTCCGTCATCCAGCCGGGCAAATGTGGCGATGCCCTTTTCATCGAGGCTCACGACTATACGGCCATCGCGGTTGATGAACTCTGTGCTCCCGCTCAGCTCGGCATCTGTGCGCGGCAGTGCACGCATCGCTTCCTCGGCCACGCCGAAACGCAAGGCCATGTAATCGCCCTGCATCAGGGAACGCGGGTCCACCGGCATCAACTGCAGGTAAACCACGCGGCCGTCGACCAGCAAGCGCTCCTTGCCGGCTATGGAAAAATTGACCAGGACCAGGATGAGCAGGCCGGCCAGCAGCGCAATGATGCCCCGCAGCCGCACGCTAAACATGATCCTGCTCCTTCTTTCCCAACTGCATGCGCTGCATTAGCCAGCGCGCCAGCAGCAGCACGACGCCGCTTGCGGCCAGCACTTGTGACTTGACCAGCAGCGTTTCGTCCAGGGTGTAGTAATAGCTCGAGACGTACACCAGCAACGCCGCAATGCCCAGCCCGGTGAGGATGCGGTTGCCGTGCGCGTAGCCCAGCACGATGATACACACCCCAACACACAGACCGGGCGCCTTGAAAGACACGAGGATTAGCAGGATAACTGCGGCCAGCACGGCAAGGGTACGTGGCCGGGAAAATGCAGCCTGCCCGCGCCACAGCAAAGTCCAGACCACCCACAACAGGACTGCGCCGGTCAGCAGGTCGCCCAGCCACGGAACCACCAGGGGCGGTTCTTCCCGCACCAAACTCCATTCCGCCAGCAGCTGGAATGTGCCACCGGCGATGTCCATCACGACCAGCGCGATGAGCAGCCCATAGGCGACTGGCCGGATAGCGCTGCCGTGGCGCGGCCAGGAAAATTCGTTAAGCCAGGCCCAGGCTGCAACTGCAAGGATAATGGCCGGCGCGATCGCGGCATAGTGCATGGAATACAACAGCATGTAAAAAGAAATGCTGGCTGCCATGGCTGACCAGAGGCGGTGGATGTTATTGGGCATTAGCAGCGCCAGCGCGGCCTGGGTGAGGGCGAGGATGATCCAGGGTGAGCTGCTCAGCTCCCCGCGGAACACACCGAATAAGCTCCCCACAAATAAGGCCTGCCCGGCAAAACTCACCGCGAGGCCAAATTGCGTGGTGAAATCCTGTTTGCTGAATTTCCACAGCAAGAGCCAGGCCAGTGCCAGCGCGATCAGGCCGGCGGACATCATAGCCCCCTCACTTTGGATCACCCATGTCAGCCCGGCAGCCACAAAAGCCAGCAGGAACAGTGCGGCAATCCAGCCGGCCACGCCCAACATCAGGCGCACATACCAGGGCGATTCCAGCTCACCGGCAGGAGGTTCGGAGCCGCTGACCAGGCCAGCATCCAGCAGGGATTGCCAGGTACTGTTTTGATGTGCGTTCATTGGGGCATCTCCGCATGCACGCGTTTGAGCCAGATGGCAGCGGCGGCGGCCTCAGCAACCACCAGCAGCGCAAGAAACAGCATCAGGCCGGCTGCTTCGGAGCTTTCCAGCAGCAGCTTGGCCCCAAGTGAAGTGAAGCACACGATCAATGACAAACACCCACCCGCCAGCATGAACAGGTCCGGACGTTTGCGCCGATAAACAAAGTACAAAATGCCCAGCCAGGCGATATAGGCCAGCCACGGAAGGACCCGGCCGGCAGACGGATCAAAAATGCAATTCAGGACCAGCATGGCCATCGCGACGCCGCTGGCGACCGCCAACAGGCGCACCGCCCATGGCGACACCAACCAGGCAAAACGCAGGGACGCCACTTCCCACAGTGCCCAGGCGGCAGTATTGAGCAGCAACAGCAACCAGAGCATTTGGTCTACCGAGCCAATGCTTATCCACAGAAAGCTGCGGAACACCAGGCAGTACATCACCACGGAGACATTCAGCAAGGCCAGCCACAACACCCACAGCGCAGGGAATTGTCCGACCAGCACCCATGGCAGGATCAGCACGGCCCAGGTGAAAAAGAGCTGCAGGGTATCTGCACCGGTCTGGTAGGTCTGACCATAAACCGCCAGCAGGGCGCCTACCATGATGGCAGCGGCCAGCAAGGACACTTTTGCCGCCAGCTTGTCGACTCCGAGTTTCCAGTATGCAAGCAGCGGCAAGACGACCAGCACTTGGGCAAGGGCGAACTGCGCCAGCTTGCCCAGGGCATTCCAGTTGTAGGCAAAAAAGAATATGACCGCGGCGGCCAGAGTGAGCGCACCGAGAACCAGCAACAGGCGGTCCATGAATCTCTGCCAGCCTTGCCCGTCCGGCACTACTCCGCTTAGCACCAGCGCCTGTGCCACCCGTTCAGGCGCGATCGCGCCCGCCTCCATCCACGCCAACAGTTGTGCGCGCCTGGATTTCATGGGCTAGTGGCCTGTAACCGCCAAATCGGTACTGATCTGGGTGATGAATCGCGTGCCGAGGCAAGGCGCGAGGAGGAGGCATAGTAAGCACTATGGCGACGACGAGCAACGCCGCATCGGTGCGCGAGGCGCGCCCAGGCGGTATTGATTTGGCTGTTACAGGCCACTAGCGCAAGCTCACAGGCCGGGTACTGCCACGTGCTGTACCCCCTTGTCGCGCGCCCAGGTGTTGATGGGAGCTATCTTCCCGGCATTGATCTCGCCCAGTTCTGCCGAACGTGTGGCCCATTCAGCTTTCAGGTCAGCCAGCCTTTGCATGGCGCCATCGGTCACCGGCGCGCCGGTCCCGCTTATGACATCCATGAGATAGCGTATTTGCCCGGCCAGCATGGTCTCCCAGGCGTCCTCATCCTCGTAGGTTTGCGCCAGGTGCTGGTCGATTTGCCAATCCCAGGCTTCGAGTGCAGCTACGGCCACCGCACCGGACTGCTGCAAGTCCTTGTCGTCCGGATAATCCGCCATCATGGACTCGATCTGAGCCCTCGCTTTACGCGCCTCGGTCAGGCGCTGCAGCACTTCATCCAGCAAGCTGGCTGTTTCGGTCACTCGATCTGCCCAGGTGCTGATCTCCTCGGGGCTTGCAGAAACTCGCGGGTCCATGACCAGGCTGAAGTCCCGTTCCTGGCTGGCGTCTCCAACCGTGATCCGAGCGAGATAACTGCCTGGTGGCACGACGGGCCCGTCAAATCCGGCAAAAACATTGACGTTCTCGACACAGTGGACGCCGTCCCGGTGCATGTCCCAGGTCCATTTGTTCAGGCCCTTTTCACCCGGCGGATACTTCAGTTCGACCGGCCGGCGCGGATCTTTATTGGCCAGCTTGCAACGGTCAAAATCGCTTTCCTTGCTGGAGTAAGTACGCACAACGGCGCCGGTGCTGTCCAGGATTTCGATGCTGAACGGGCCCTCCTGCTTGTCTTCGAGGAAATAGTAAACCGGCACACCGCGGTCCGGGTTGCTGCTTTCAAAGTCATCTGCACCTCCGGAATCACCCAACATGGCAACCTGGTCCGGAGTGAATATCTGTAGCGCTTGCTTGCCGACACCGCCTGCTGCCTGGCGCACCAGGAACAGGTCATCCAGCACCCAGAATGAGCGGCCCTGCGTCGCCGCCACCAGGTTGTCCTGGCGGATGGTGAGGTCGGTGATGGGCACTCTGGGCAAGTTCAGTTTCATGGCCTGCCAGCTACCACCGTCGTCGTAGGATACAAACAGGCCCCCTTCAGTACCGGCGTACAACATGCCTTTTTGTTTTGGATCTTCCCGCACCACGCGCACGAAATTATTCAGGGGCAGGCCCTTGTCGATGCGCTTCCAGGATTTGCCATAGTCGGCGGTCTTGTAGATATAGGGATTAAAATCATTGAGCTTGAAGCCTTGCACCGCGAGGTACACCGTGCCGGGATCATGCGGACTGATCTCGATGGCATTGATATAGGCTTCGTTACTGAATTTACCCCGGTGTGGCGGCGAAACGTCTGCCCAGTCCGTGCCGCCATTGCGGGTGACATGCACCAGGCCATCGTCACTACCCACCCAGATGGTGCCCGCCTCGTGCGGTGATTCAACGATGTAGAAAATGGTGTTGTAGAACTCCGCGCCAACGTTTTCGGGTGTTAGCGGCCCGCCGTTGCGACCCTGCTTTTCCGGGTCGTTGCGCGTGAGGTCCGGGCTGATTTCGGTCCAGGTGACGCCGCGGTCGGTACTCTTCAACACCATCTGGGTGCCAAAATATATGATCGAGGGGTCCTGTGGCGAAACGGCGACCGGTGCGTTCCAGTTGGCGCGGTATTTCAGGTCTTTTGAGTCCATGCCAAACATCGTTTCAGGGTAGGGAATGATGGTGCGGGTGCGACGGTTGGAATGATCGTACTCGGTGAGCTCGCCGTTGATGCTGGTGGCGTAGATCAGCTTGGGATTTTCCGGATCAAAAGCGATGTGCGCGCTTTCGCCGCCACCTACGTCATAAAAATCTTCCCTGCCGATACCGCCACTGAAGGTCTGGCTGGCGATGGACACTGTCGAGTTATCCTGCTGGCCGCCGTATATTCGATACGGGAACAGGTTATCGGTCGTCACCCGGTAAAACTGCGCCGTGGGCTGGTTATTGATGCTGGACCAGGTCTTGCCACCATCGAAAGTCACCGTAGCGCCACCGTCATTGCCATTGATGAAGTTCTTGCTGTCCGCGGGGTTGATCCACTGATCGTGGTTATCACCGTGGGGTGCGGTCATTTTCTCCCAGGTCTTGCCGCCGTCGATGGATTTCATCAGGGGTACATTCATTACGTACACGGTGTTTTCATCCAGCGGGTCGGCCGCGACATGGATGTAGTACCAGGCACGGGTGTGCAATACGCGGTGGCCATTCATCAGCTTCCAGCTTGCGCCCGCGTCATCGCTGCGCCACAGGCCGCCTTTGCCTTGCTCCGCTTCGACTATGGCGTACACCCGCTGTGAATTACTGGCCGGCACGTCCACGCCGATCTTGCCAATCATGGCCGGCAGCCCGCCTTCAAGCTTCTTCCAAGTGTCGCCACCATCGGTGGTCTTGAAAATTCCACCGTCGGTACTGCCTGACTGGATAAACCAGGGAGTACGCCCGTGGTGCCACATCGCTGCATAGAGTATGCGCGGGTTGGTCGGGTCCATGACGAGATCCGAAGCACCGGTATTGGCGTTGACCTTCAATACCTGCTGCCAGGTCTGGCCGCCGTCGCTGGTGCGGTAAATACCGCGCTCTTCGCTGGGGGCCCAGATCTGGCCCTGCACCGCCACAAAGGCTATGTCGGGGTTGTCGGGGTGGATCTCGATCTTGGATATCTGGCCGGCATTTTCCAGGCCAAGATGGGACCAGGTCTGACCGGCATCAACCGACTTGTACACGCCATCCCCGGTGCTGGTCGTCACCCCGCGTATGGGCGCTTCACCAGTGCCCACATAAAGTACGTTGTTATCGGATTCGGACACGGCCACGGCGCCAACCGTGCCGACTTTGAAAAAGCCGTCAGAAATATTCTCCCAGGTCGTACCTGCATTCTGGGTTTTCCACACGCCGCCGCCGGCTGCGCCCATGTAGTACAAGAGGGGCTTGCCTGGAACGCCGGTCACCGTGGTGACGCGTCCGCCGCGCCATGGCCCGACCATGCGCCATTCCAGACCCTTGAGTGGGCCGGCGTTGGTGGCTGCAGCGTCGGAGGCGGCACTGGCATCAGCCGCGATTAGCCGTGTGATGGAGAAGACGGGAATGGCCGCGATGATGCACAGCAGAAAAAGTTGGCTCAGATAAGGGCGCAGGCGCATGTAAAGACTCCCAATTAGTTATATCCGGAGAATAACCAATTTCCCGGCGAACCGCACCCGCTCTCTGCGCCGTGACGCAAGGGTCTCCATGCGCGACCTCCACTTGCGGCGAGGCGTGCCCATGTCAGAGAAACCCAAGACTGAGAAACCGAAGGCTGACAAACCCACTGTTGACAAATAGTCAAAGTCGAGTTAACTTGAGTTTATAAATTTCACCGGGAGCCCGAGCCATGAAAGTAACCCTTGCCTCCACCCAGATGGCCTGCAGCTGGGATATAGCCGCCAATATCAATCGTGCGGAACGACTGGTCCGCGAGTCAGCCAGAGCTGGCGCACAGATCATCCTGTTGCAGGAACTGTTCGAGACGCCCTATTTCTGCATCGATGTACAGGAAAAGCATTTTGCCCTTGCGTATTCGCTGGAAGAAAGCGCCACCATCAAGCGCTTCCAGGCGGTGGCGCGTGAACTCGAAGTTGTGCTACCCATTTCCTTTTTTGAACACGCCGGTCTCGCTTACTACAATTCCGTGGCCATTATCGATGCGGATGGCCGCATTGCCGGGCATTACCGCAAAAGTCATATCCCGCAATTTCCGATCTACGAGGAAAAATACTATTTCAGTCCCGGCGACACCGGGTTCCTTGCAGTTGATACCCGCTATGGCCGAATTGGCGTGGCAATTTGCTGGGACCAGTGGTTCCCGGAAGCTGCCCGGGCGATGGTATTGCAAGGCGCTGAAATCCTGTTTTACCCAACGGCCATTGGCAGTGAACTGCATTCACCGGATCTGGACAGCAAAGACCACTGGCAGACGGTGATGCGCGGCCACGCTGCGGCCAATGTCGTGCCGGTGGTGGCATCTAACCGAATCGGCAAGGAAAG
>JANLTO010000106.1:0-10280 GCA_031362985.1 Lysobacterales bacterium
GCGCCGGGCCGGCCGGAATGGCGGCAGCCGAAGTCGCGATCGACTGTGGTCTGGATGTCACCGTGGTGGACGAGCAGCGTGCGCCGGGCGGCCAGATCTACCGGCAGCCGCCACCTGAGTTCAAGGTGTCCAACTGGCTGAGCGGCCGGGCCTACCGCAAGGGCAAAGCATTGTTGCGCCGCGTGTCGGAAAACCGCAAAGCGCACTGGCTGATGCAGTCTACCGTTTCCGGGATCATGGACTCGAATGTGGCCGGCACGGGTGGCAGGTTCACGCTGTTGGTCAATGGCAAGTCAGGTGCCCGGAAATTGACAGCCGATGCAGTCCTTATCGCTCCGGGGTGCTATGACCTGCCGGTCATTTTCCCCGGATGGAACCTGCCCGGTGTCATGGCGACCGGCGGCATCCAGGCCTTCGTCAAAAGCCAGCAATTCGTTCCGGGCAAGCGGTTCCTGTTCGTTGGCAGTCATCCACTGCAGCTGGTCGTGGCCGACCAGGTCCTGCAGGCCGGTGGTGAAGTCGCCGGGGTCTTGTTTGCGCAGAGTTATGCGCGTGTTTTTGAACTGCTCAAATCACCCGTCGTGGTGCTGCAAAACCTGGACAAGTTTGCGCAGATGACAGCGACCCTGCGGCGTCTGCACAGCGCCGGCGTTCCTATCAGGTTCAAGCAGACGCTGCTGCAGGCTAATGGCGAGGAGTGCCTGCGCAGTGTCAGCACCGCGCCCATCGGTCCGGACGGAATCATCCGCAGGGATGCCGCCACGGAAATCGAATGCGACCGGCTGGGGGTTTGTTTCAGTTTCCTCGCCTCATCTGAACTGGCCCGGCAAAGTGGCGCCGACTGCATTTGGGATGCCGCTCGCGGTGGCTGGATTGCCCGTTACAATGAATGGATGTGTTCCAGCGTGCCGGGGATTTATGTAGCAGGGGAGATTACCGGCGTGGCCGGAGCCGAAGTTGCCGCCGCGGAAGGCAACCTGGCTGGCATAGGCGTCGCGGCTGCACTGGGCAAGATTTCGGCGAGCCGTGCCCTGGAGATATCCCGCGCTCTCCGTAGTCAGCTGCAGCGTTTGCACCGGTTTGCCGGCGTGTTGAGTGAACTTTCCTGGCCGGGGATGGCACTGCTGGACCAGCTGGTGTCCGAACCGGTGACTTTATGCAAATGCGAAGAGGTGACCGTTGGTGCGGTCCTGAACCTGCTCAAGGAGAACCCGCACATTGCCACAGCGAATTCAGCCAAGCTGCTTTCGCGGGCCGGGATGGGCTTATGCCAGGGTCGTTATTGCCACTATGCCCTCACCCGGCTCATGGCCCGGCAGTTGGGGGTGCCGGAATGTGAGGTCGGCAACTTCACCGCGCGCTTTCCGGCCAAGCCCGTTGGAATATCCGACCTGATTGGGTGCGATGCATGAAAGCCCGGCTCTGCAGCGAATTACTCACGAGTCCCGGCTGCAGAATACCTGCGCTGCTGATTCTGCGGCACGCAAGCGGAAGCGGGACGCTTGTGTGCAATAATTGCTGCACAGGCGATGCAGGGAGGTTTTGGCAGTGAATCGAGATTCTGTTGATTGGCGTGGCTACATCCCGGCGATAACGACGCCTTTTGACGAGCACGGAGAGCTTGATCTGAAGAGCTTGCGCAAGCTGCTGGAATGGCTTGCTGATGAAGGCATGCACGGGCTGATCGTGGCCGGTACCACCGGCGAGTGGTTCAGCATGAATAGCGCGGAAAAAGCCACACTGTTCAAAACAGTTGGCGAGGTACTAAAAGGCGTCATGCCATTGTTAGCCGGCTGCAACGCCTATACCGCCAAAGAGGTGATCAGCACTGCGGATGCGGCTGCCAGGAGTGGTTTTGACGGTATCCTCGTTACACCACCGCCCTATGCTCGGCCGTGCGAACGCGAGGTGATTGCATTCTACACAGACGTCGACCAGGGCACGCCACTGCCGATTTGCATCTACAACTGGCCACCGGGTACCAATATCGATCTGCGCCGGTCGACACTGGAGCAATTGGCGGAACTGGATCACGTGGTTGCCGTGAAGAATTCGACGGGAGATCGCGATCATTTCCTGGACGTGATGCGAGCTCTCAACAAGAAAGTACGCATATTCGGCGTTCCCATGACCGAGGTGGGCGCCGAGCTCATTGCCAACGCAGAAGCTGACGGCACGATGGGCGCCGCCGCGGTGTTGGGGCGTACGCAACCGGAATTCTTCAATGCCCTGTGGGCCGGTGATCGCGAGCGGGCGTTAGCTGCCGCCCGCTTCGATGAGCGCGTCATGTCAGACTGGTTCAGGCCCGATTACACTGCGAAGTTTGGATCGGCACAGGCCATCTTCAAGACTGCGCTGAACCTGCAAGGCCTGCCAGGAGGGTTTCCCCGGCGTCCTATTCTTCCCTTGACCGCATCCGAGGTGGAGTCGATCAGGCACACGCTGTGCGATCTGGGGCGGCTTTAAGTTCAGGGCTGGTAATCCACCTCGCAAATGCCGCCAACCAGTTGCATGCTTTGCGGCGTGTATTGCTGAAATTCAATAAAGATACCGTTCGGATCCGTGCAGGTCACCATCCACTGGTGATCCTTGGCCAGTTCCTTTTCTGTTACGTCGATGTGGTGCTTTTTGAGCTGTGCATAAGTCTCATCGATGTCATCCACTTCAATGGCGAAATGCCTGATGATTCCGGCCGGTTTCGGTTTACCCGTGCCGTCCTTACTTACTTTAATGACCTCGATAAACGTATTGTTGCCAAAAGCCAGGTAGAAACCGACCAACTCTCCCTGCAGGTTGTTGAAGATAAAGCGTCGCTCGAGCCCCAGCACCCGGTAGAACGCTTCCGTGGCTTCGAGATCGCTAGCCTCGATGCACACATGAGCCAGTTTAGTCTGCATGATTTCTACCTTCGCTCCACCACGCAGTGCCAGAGACCATGCGCAGGAATGCATCCCGGCCTGCGTCGTCATGGCCAAACATGGTTTTGAGCACTGTCGTGGCCACGGCATCTGCCGGCCAGCGTAATTGTGTGCCGTCAGACCGGGCGATGTTTACGAACAGTTCACCCACGATACGCGGATGAAAAGCCTGCGACAGACGGCCATGGACTTCATTAAGCCGGCTCTCGACCAGGGGTCGATACGGTGAATCCAGCGGATAGTCATCCGGCAGCAGTATTTTTTCGGTCATGTACGAATCAAATATCGCGGTCGCATACATGCCGGCTTCGACCAGTGCGACCCGGATGCCCCAACGGTCAATTTCATGCCTCAGCGCTTCGGTGGCTCCTTCCAGGGCAAATTTGCTGGCTGCATAGGGTAAATCGCCCGGCAGGCCAGCAACGCCTGACAGGGAGCTCATCATGATGATGTAGCCGCCGCCCTGGGCGCGCATATGGGGGAGGGCGGTTTTTGTCAGCAACAAAGGGCCAAAGAAATTGGTTTCCATGACCAGGCGCAGTGCCGATTCCGGGATGTCTTCCAGGGCTCCTGGCCGAACGATACCTGCGTTATTGACCAGGACATCGAGAGAGCCGGCCTCATCAACAAGCTCCCTGATGAATGCAGCAAAGGTTTGTGGCTGCGTGATGTCCAGGGTGCGCACGTGGATGGAAAGATGCTCTTCATTGGCAGCCTGTTTCAATCGGCCGGCCCTGGTCACATCACGCATGCTGGCATAAACCGTATCGCCGTTCCTGGCGAATGCCAATGCCCCTTCCAGGCCAAAACCACTGTTCGAACCGGTAATCAGAACAACTGCCATTTAATCTTCTCCATGTATACTTCCCGACTCAAACTTCCCATTTAACCTTCCCATTTAATGTTCTTGGGGATATTTCAAACCAATCTGCTGGCGAATCCGGTCCATGGTTTGCATGATCGCCAGGGTTTCATCCAGCGGCATGATGGTGCTTTCAGTTTTTCCCGCCAGAATGCATCCAGCCGCTTCCATGGCTTCAAATTGGTAGCCTTTACCAGGGAAAGTGAAGTCCACGGTTTCTTCTACCTCGCCAGCAATACTGATGGTCAACCTGGGTGGTGCAAACACCGGTGCGTGCACAAAAATCCTGCCCCGATCGCCCAGCAGGGTGAGCGAAGGTGAAGCGCTGGCCCGCAGGGAAACATACAGGTTGGCAAGTGCGCCATTGTCGTGCTGCAGCACGATGGCATCGTGTTCATCCACACCGCTTTGACCTATGCTGGCCGTTGCGAGAATCTGGTCCGGTGCTCCAAATACCATTGACGCCATGGAAACCAGGTAGACCCCGGCATCGAGCAATACTCCACCACCAAGGTCCGGCCTGAACAAATAGGCCTCGGGATCAAACGCCGGCATGTAGGCACCACCGCCAAGCATCAGTTGTACATTACCAATGACCTTTTCTGCCAGCAGTTCCCTTAACCGCACCACTGCGGGAATGTAGCGGGTCCACATGGCTTCCATCAGGAAAAGTTTCTTTGCGCGTGCCTTCTCTATCAGTCGGGCGGCTTCAAGCGCATTAATGGTAAACGGCTTCTCGCAAATCACTGCTTTCCCGGCATCCAGGCACATCAGGCTGTTTTCCAGGTGGCAGGAATGGGGTGTGGCCACGTAGACCAATTGCACATCGGGGTCCGCAGCCAAGGCTGCGTATGTTGCATAGTGCCTGGGTGCGCCAAACTCGCTGGCAAAACGCTGTGCTGATTCCTGGCTGCGGGATCCAACCGCTACCAATTCGACATTGCCGGCGTGGAGCAGGTCTGCGGCAAATGCACGCGCCATGTTGCCGGTGCCGAGTATACCAATGCGGATTTTTTTAGTCATGCCGGTGTGCTACTTTGCCCGGCCGGTGATCGAAAACCCGCCATCAGCAACCAGGCTATGACCGGTAATGAAGGACGACTGCTCGCTGGCCAGAAAATAAATTGCATTGGCAATCTCTTCGGGCTCGGCAATACGACCCAGCAGGCCGTAACCCCTGGTCATGGCATGAATCTGCTCAACGTTCACACCCTTTCTGGCCATGTTATTGATGTGGAAATCGGTAAGAGTATTTCCGGGACAAACGGCATTCACGCGGATTCCACGCAGGCCAAACTCTGCGGCCAGGCTGCGCATCAAAGCGAGAACGCCGGCCTTGCTCATGTCGTAAATTGCCATGCCTGGAGAGCCTACGAGTGCATTCACAGAAGCAACCAGCACAATGGTCCCACCCGGTTGTTCCAGCATTGCCGGTATCACGGCCTTGCAGGAGTAAGCAGCACCCTTCAGATTGACTCCGATGATGCGCGTCCAGTCATCTTCTCTTGCTTCCAGCAGTCCGCCACCGATCTGCACCCCGGCATTGGCGACCAGGGTATCGATGCGTCCCCAGGTGGCCAGTACGCGCTGTGTAATTTCTTCACAGGCGTTCCAGTCCGATACGTCGGCGCATACTTCGAGCGACTCACCACCCTGGGCAGTGATTTGCGCAGAGACCGATTGCAAGGCATCTGCATTGATGTCGCTTAGTGCAACCCGCAGGCCAGCTTCGGCGAACCGCAATGCACAGGCTTTGCCAATGCCGGATGCTGCACCGGTGACAATGGCAACTTTGCGCTGGTCGTTTCCATTGGAGGACTTCGTTTCGATTACAGTTCTCGCGGAGGTAAGTTAATTTAAATATAAGTTAGGCGAATTAAATTTAGGCGAAATATAAGTTTATATATATACTAATTTTTCTGCTTATGTCAATCTAAGATGCACTATAGCTGGCAATGAAGGATTTTTTCCATGCCCAAACGCATCATTTTTCCCGCCAAAGGCCAGGTCGCCCTGCAGGACTTCGAGTTGCCGGTGCCGGGACCGCATGACCTGAAAATTCGCACTCTGTACAGCCTGATGAGCATAGGCACGGAGACCATCATCCTGCACCAGAAATATGCACCGGACTCACACTTTGCCCGGATGTTCTCGTTCCCGCAGCTAAAGACCGGGGTGCAGGCGGTTGGGCAAGTCGAGCATGCTGGTTCCGCGGTAAGCGATTTTGCTGTGGGTGACACCGTGTTCATGCGCATGGCCCACGGCTCCCACCAGGTGTTGCCGGCGGAGCGGTGCTCGTTGGTACCCGATGGGGTCGACCGGAAATTGGCTTGTTGGTGTGGCCTGGCGAAAACGGCTTTTCGCGCTGCCTGGGCCGGACGCTTCGAACTGGGTGGCCAGGTACTGATCATCGGCGCGGGCCCGGTTGGGCAAATGGCCATCCGCTGGGCCAAGGTTGCTGGTGTGGCAGCCATTGCCGTGGTTGACCTGTCGGCTTTTCGCCTGGAACATGCGGTGCGCGGCGGTGCAACGAAAACCTTGTGCGGTGAGCTTGCTCAGCACCTGGCAACAATCAAGGAACTAAATGCAGGCAAAGGGCCAGCGCTGGTGGTAGACACCAGCGGAAATCCTGCGGTGTTCCAAAGTGCCCTGTCCGTCGTCGCCATGTTCGGCAAAGTCGCGCTTTTGGGAGATACCGGATTTCCCGGCAAACAATGCCTCTCGTCCGATGTGATGACCAAGGGTTTGACCATCCAGGCCACGCATGACAGCCAGGACCGCGACGGCTGGACGCAGCGGCGCATCGACAGCCTGTTCTTCACCTGCGTGCAGGACGGGCGGTTCGACTTGTCAAACCTGATTACCCATCAATTTTCTCCAGGGCAATGTGAAGCTGCATACACCCTGGCGGAGCAGCAGCGCGAGCGGGCCATGGGTATTCTGTTTGACTGGGGCTAAATATTTGGGTGCTCTTAATACCCCTCTAACTGAGCCACTTGAATATGGCAATGCCGATAAAATTGGCGATGACATAACCCAAAATTCCGATCGTAATCCCGGGCGTGATCAATGTCTTCCAACCCTTTGTGGTGGCAAGCGCAGCAGCTACGGCGGGTCCAACGATCGCTGCAGCTGCACCAATTATCGCGGCTGCAAGATCAATCCTGAACAATTTTGCGCCCAGCAGTAAGACCACGAATTGTATGGCCAGCATGTATGTGCAATAAACGAATAGGATCGGTGCTTCGGCAAGAAAGGTAACCGCATCGGTACCCGCGCCAATAATGGCGAAAAAGGCATACATGCAAAGCATGCCGACAGCAAAGTCGCCCTGTAATTTCGCGAACCTGTCTGGGGCGATATTGGCCAGTATCACCGTGATGATGGTGATAAAGAAAAGATTGTAGTTGCCCAATCCCAAGTAGTTTGAGACATAGCCGGATACGGCACAGATCGCAAAACTGAGGCCGATACCCAGGGCAACATGATCCGTGCGAAAACGCGGGGTATCGTCATCATTGTTCGAATCCTTCGCCTGGTTTGAATTGGCAATGATTTCCGAAGGGAAGTGTCGCCGTATAAACGGAATGGAAGGCAGTACGGCAAGGGCAACCAAGCCGAGAATGCTGGCCGGCGAGCTCGCGCCAAGTGCGATGCCAAATTGGGTGGTGGACATCTCAACTGCTTCAGAAATCGCAACAAAGTTGACCACGCCACCTATAAATGCGCCCGCGTAAGTTCCGGTGATCTCCGCAGCTTCCGGACCCAGATTGAATATAAAGAACCCTGAAATCGCGCCCGTACAAACACCGATGCTCGATATCACGAATGCGGGCAGCACCCAGCCACCTTCAGAAAATACGCTGCGCAGGTTGGCTTTGAACAGCAAAAAGGGAACACCCAGTGGTAACAGGTACTGGCCAACGAAGCCGTAGGCCGGCGCTTCATTGGGGATAATGCCGGTGTTTGACAGGAGCAGCCCGATTCCTATGACCCAGGGAACGCCGGGCAACACTTTGGCGATCGGTTTGCGATCAACCCAAAAACCCAGCCAGGCCAGGCCAAATATAATTGCAGCCAGTGCGGTATTGTTATCGGCAGGAATCAACGGCACTGCTTTCTCCCCGGGAAATCAAACGCTGCTATCAGAATTGTGGCAAGCATGCCTTATTTGGTATACCCGGCGCCACCTTGGCATTGGATCATGGACACAATGACCGGCGATTCTGCTCCATGAGGATGAATTTCCAGGGTGCCGGCATGCGTTCACGAATGGTCACATCAATGAGGGTAGGGCCCTTTTCAGCCATGGCCTTGGGTAGCGCCTTGGCCAGCTCTGCTGGTGAACTCACGCGGTACGCATTTGCGCCAAAACTCTCGGCCATTTTTACAAAATCCGGATTGGTCAGATCAGAACAAATGCGCCGGCCTTCGAACCATTCGTCCTGCTGGCGCTGCACATTGGTGAACTTGTTGTCGTTGAAGATGATGGTGACGAGATTCAGTTGGTAGTGCACGGCGGTAGACAACTCCTGCACAGTAAACATGAAGCCACCATCGCCGGTGACCTGCACCACCGCCTTGTCGGGATGCGCGGCGGCAACCCCCAGGGCGGTGGCAAAACCGTAACCCAAAGTCCCCTGCTGGCACGCGGAGACAAAATGACGCGGTTCATACACCGGAAAACCGTACCAGGAAGCAAAGCCTACCTGGGTGACTTCATCGACAAAATACCCATCACGCGGCAGCGCTGCGCGGATTACATCGAGGTAAGCCATTTGCGGGCCCACATGTTCCCGCATCGATTTCCCTATCTCCTGTTTTAATGCGCGCAGTTCAAGCTCACGACTGGCGACAGCTGCACCATGGGTTTCGAGCTCCTTGAGCAAGGCGACCAGAACGCCCTTGGCATCACCTACAATGCCGACCTCGGGGGTGGTGATGCGGGTTAGCTCAACCGGGTCGATATCAATGCGCACCAGCTTGAGATCATCATCCTTGCCCCACATGGTCAGGGGCATTTTCAAGCGGGTGCCAATCGCCAGCACTGCATCCGCCTCGCCCCACAGCTTATGCCCCGCAGGGAGATTCTGGCTGAGGTAGTGGTCATCCGGAATGATGCCTTTGCCCTTGCGCTTTGCCACGACCGGGGCCTGTAGTCGTTCGGCAATGGCCAACACTTCGGGCGCCGCGTGGAGCACGCCAGAACCAATCACAATCATGGGGTGCTTTGCGCCAGTTAAAACCCGCACTGCATCCTTGATCAGGTCCATATCTACCGGCGGTGGTTCGGCGGCAGCAGCGAATCGTGCCGGGGCAACTTCTGCCTCAGCGCCCATGACATCCATGGGCATTTCAATTTCGACCGGGCGCGGTCGGCCTGACCTGAGTTCTGTGAACGCTCGCTGCATAACCCCGGGCGTTTGCGCCGGATGGTTGATCCGTTCGGCCCACTTGGTCAGGTGCCGGATAAGCCCCAACTGATCGGGAATTTCATGCAGATGCCCGTAACCACTGTCAATGCCGGCCAAATGCACCTGTCCTGAAATGGCCAGCACCGGGGAATTGCAGGCCCATGCGGTGCACAGGGCGGCCGTGGTATTAAGCAGCCCTGGTCCGGGTACGACCGTGTACACGCCCACTTTATCGGTGGTTTGTGCGTAGCCGAATGCCATGTAGGCAGCGCCCTGCTCATGGCGGGTATGGATCAGCTTGATCTTGCCATTCACACGAAAGATGGCGTCGAACAAATGATCAAGTTGCCCTCCGGGCAAGCCGAAAACAGTGTCTACATCATTGGCGATCAGCGATTCAACGATCGCATCGGCACCCGAAATCCTTGGCATAAAATACTCGCTGTTATCATTTCAGAAAAACGGGCCCGACGGGTCGGCAACTCATACAAGCGTTCCTTGGGAGAATAATAGTTTATACATAAACTTTATGCCCGCAGGTTTTTTTTTGCAAACAGGATTTCCACCATCTGGAAGTCTGCTTTCCTGGTACCGCAATCCGGGCATACCCAGTCACTGGAAATATCTGCCCACGCAGTCCCGGGAAGGATGCCTTCGTCGGGCAAGCCGAGGCGTTCCGCATAGACAAATCCGCACACGGTGCATTCCCACAGCCGATTGGGGTAAGCATCGTCCACGCCGGGCCCGTCGCTCGCAGGGTCGCAAGGCGGCATGGTGGAAGTTGATTCCGGCGATGTCACGCCGGGCTTGCCCGCACCCGGCAGAGGCGGTTCATACTGGAACCCTGGCTCTAACGATTGCCGGCGCTGGACTTCGATCATTTGCCGCCAGGTTTCTGCCAGGCCATTGGCGGTGGCAGGTAAATCATGCTTGATCGCATCATGCAGTCGGTGCAGGTTGTAGCAGGGCACTGCGGCATACATGTGATGTTCGGTGTGGAAATTCATGTGCCAGTAAAGGAACCTGAAAACCGGATTGAGATACATTGTCCTGCAATTCAAACGAAAATCGGCGGTTTTGTCCACG
>JANLTO010000134.1:0-13341 GCA_031362985.1 Lysobacterales bacterium
CGACGCACACCCAGGTACTTGTCGAGACCCTTCGGTACCACATGCGTGGCCTTAGTTCCGGGCTTGAGCAGGTGCTGCTTGACCTCTTTCCTGCAGATCTTGGCAAGCTCCCGCTCCAGATTTCGCACTCCGGACTCCCGGGTGTAGTACCGGATGATGTCGCGGATCACCGAGTCGGAAATGGAAATTTCGCCGTTCCTCAATCCGTTGGCCTTCACCTGCTTGGGCTTCAGGTAATTGCGCGCGATATTGAGCTTCTCATCCTCGGTGTAGCCCGGGATGCGAATGACCTCCATGCGATCGAGCAGAGGGGCAGGAATATTCAGCGTATTGGCAGTACAGACGAACATGACCTCGGAAAGGTCGAAATCCACCTCAAGGTAGTGATCGTTGAAGCTGGCGTTCTGCTCCGGATCCAGCACCTCGAGCAGGGCCGAGGATGGATCGCCGCGAAAATCCATCGACATCTTGTCCAGTTCATCGAGCATGAACAACGGATTGCGCGTGCCGATCTTGGCCATGTTTTGCACCACGCGCCCCGGCATGGAGCCAATGTAGGTACGCCGGTGGCCACGAATTTCTGCTTCATCTCGCACGCCACCCAGGGACATGCGCACAAACTTGCGCCCCGTTGCGCGCGCGATTGACCGCCCCAGACTGGTTTTACCCACGCCCGGCGGGCCCACCAGGCACAGGATGGGACCCTTGATCTGCCGCACTCGTTGTTGCACCGCGAGGTATTCCAGAATGCGTTCCTTCACTTTCTCAAGACCGTAGTGATCGTCCTCGAGTATGGCTTCGGCCTCTTCGAGTTTTTTGCGCACGCGGCTGCGTTTTTTCCACGGCACGTTCAGCAGCCAATCGATGTAGTTTCGCACCACCGTTGCTTCGGCCGACATGGGCGACATCATTTTCAGCTTGTTGAGCTCTGACTTCGCTTTTTTGTCTGCCTCTTCGGTCATCCCGGATTCTTCGATGCGACGAGCAAGGTCATCCAGGTCGTTGGGTGCATCGTCCATGTCACCCAGCTCTTTTTGAATGGCCTTCATTTGTTCATTAAGGTAGTACTCGCGCTGGCTTTTCTCCATCTGTGTCTTGACCCGCCCGCGAATGCGTTTTTCCAGCTGCAGCACATCGATCTCACCCTCGACCAAAGCCATCAGGTGTTCCATGCGGCGCCGTGCATTGCCCATCTCCAGCAGAACCTGCTTTTCCTCGAGGCGAATGGCAAGATGTGCGGCAACCGTATCGGCCAGGCGACTTGCGTCTTCAATGCCCGCCAACGTGGTCAGTAATTCCGGCGGAATCTTGCGGTTGAGCTTGACGTACTGCTCAAATAGCGACACCAGCGAACGCATGGTCACTTCCAATTCTTTCTCGCTGGACTCATCGTCCAGCGGAACCAGTTCCCAGGACGCCTCGAAATAGCCACTTTCCGATTGGTAGCGTTTGATGTGAACGCGTTCACCCCCTTCAACGAGAACCTTGGTGGTACCGTCTGGCAGTTTCAATAACTGCAATACCGTGGCCAGTGTGCCTACTTCAAACAGATCGGTTTCAGAAGGATCGTCAACATCCGCACTGCGCTGGGTTACCAGCACGATGCGCTTGTCCACATCCATGGCCTTGTCCAGGGCCAGGATGGAGCGCTCCCTTCCGACAAAGAGCGGGATTACCATGAATGGGTAAACCACTACGTCGCGCAGGGAGAGTACCGGCGTGGGTTGGACTGCCAGGGCAATTCCAGGCGTACTTGTTGTTGTGTCGGTCATCGAATTCCTCTCCCGCTCCCATCGGCCTGACGCATAATGCGAACGCAATGGGAAACTGCTGACAGTTTAATACAAGACAGGGGCGCAAGCCCCGGCAAGTTTTCTTAGTACTCATATTGATGCGCAGGCGAGTAATTCAAGAGCAGCAACAATTTGCGCTCGTGCGCTGCCAGGGTGCTGATGGGGGAGCAGGAATGCCTGCGCGGGAGATCTATCACGCGCAACGCGCGCTAATCGCCGCCGCGCGCAACCTGCGGGGTGCTTTCGTACAGGAAATAAGGTTCGGCATCACCGGCAATCACGGTTTCGTCAACCACTACCTTGGAGACGTTTTCCAGCGACGGCAGGTCATACATGCTGTTGAGCAGCACGCCTTCCAGGATGGTCCTGAGGCCGCGCGCGCCGGTCTTGCGCCCCATGGCCTTAAGGGCGATGGCTTCCAGCGCATCCTCACGGATTTCCAGTTCCGCTCCTTCCATCTGAAACAACTGCTTGTATTGCTTGATCAAGGCATTCTTGGGTTCGATAAGGATGCGGATCAACGCGTCCTTATCCAGTTCCGACAAGGTAGCCACGACCGGGAGGCGGCCGACGAATTCGGGAATCAGGCCATATTTCACCAGGTCTTCCGGCTCGACATCCAGCAGCAATTCGCCAATATTCTCGATCTTGTCGCGGTTTTTCACTTGCGCGGAAAAGCCGATACCCGAAGCAGATGAACGAGCCTGGATGACTTTCTCGAGGCCGGCGAACGCACCGCCACAGATAAACAGAATCTGGCTGGTGTCCACCTGCAAAAATTCCTGTTGCGGATGCTTGCGACCACCCTGCGGAGGAACCGAGGCAATGGTTCCCTCGATCAACTTCAGCAGTGCCTGCTGCACGCCCTCGCCGGATACATCACGGGTAATCGAGGGGTTTTCTGCCTTGCGGGAGACCTTGTCGATCTCATCGATGTAAACAATGCCGGTTTGGGCCTTGTCGACATCGTAATCGCATTTCTGCAGCAACTTCTGAATGATGTTTTCGACGTCTTCGCCCACGTACCCTGCTTCGGTCAGCGTGGTGGCGTCAGCAATCGTGAACGGCACATTGAGCATCCGCGCCAGCGTTTCAGCCAGCAGGGTTTTACCCGAACCGGTGGGGCCAATCAACAGGATATTGCTCTTGCTCAGCTCGACTTCGTTGTCGCGCTGGCGGGTTTCAAGCCGCTTGTAGTGATTGTAGACGGCTACGGCCAGTACTTTCTTGGCATGTTCTTGACCAATCACGAATTCGTCCAGGAACGCGTGGATTTTGCGCGGATTCGGCAGCTTTTCCAGATCGCTTACGGTGGTGTCTTCCAACTCCTCGCGGATGATGTCGTTACACAGCTCAACGCATTCATCACAAATGTAAACGCTGGGGCCGGCAATCAGCTTGCGCACTTCATGCTGGCTCTTGCCGCAGAAGGAGCAATACAGAATCTTGCCGTCAGTGCCTTTTCGATCTTGGTCCTTCATGGTATGAACTTAATACTCTCTACTCAGTATGGGTAATATGCCTGTGAAAATACTACCTTTTTTATTGCTTGGAGTCGACATTTCTCGAACTTATTATCTTGTCGATCAGGCCATACTCCAGTGCCTGGTTGGGATCCATGAAGTTATCCCGCTCGGTATCGTGCTCAATGGTTTCAATTTTCTGACCCGTATGGTGGGCAAGAATTTCATTTAACTGGTGACGGGTCTTGAGAATTTCCCGGGCATGGATGTCAATATCCGTGGCCTGGCCCTGGTAACCACCCAGCGGCTGGTGAATCATCACCCGCGAATGCGGCAGGCTGAAACGCTTACCCTTCGCTCCGGCCGCCAGCAACATCGACCCCATGCTGGCTGCCTGGCCGACGCACATGGTACTGACATCACAACGGATGAACTGCATGGTGTCGTAAATAGCCAAACCGGAAGAAACTACGCCGCCGGGGCTGTTGATATAGAGATTGATGTCTTTGTCCGGGTTCTCGGATTCGAGAAACAGCAGTTGAGCCACGATCAGGTTGGACATGTAGTCTTCAATCGGGCCTACAATGAAAACCACCCGTTCCTTGAGCAATCGTGAGTAGATGTCGTAGGCGCGTTCGCCACGAGACGTCTGCTCGACCACCATGGGTACTAAATTGAGCGCCTTCGTATCCATCAGCTCCTCACCTTCCCTGTTAGTCCTTCCCTGTTAGTACGGCCATTATGCTACTGATTGAGGCTGGCTGCACCAGTAATGACTTCCTGGAACTTCATTTCCCGGTTCTGCACCTGGGCATTTTCCATTACCCAGTCAACCACCTGCTCTTCCAGGGCTGAATTTTCCATCTGCGCCAACAATTGCTGATTGCCGTAATACAGTTGTACAACTTCGGCCGGATTTTCATAGGTTTGCGCCACGTTGTCGATGGCCTTGCGTACTCTGGAGCCATCAATGCGGATGTTGTTTTGCCGGGCAATTTCACCCAGCAGCAAGCCGCCGCGGACTCTGCCGGCCGCCTTGCCCATGTATGCGGCAGCCTCTTCCGGTTCGGCTTTGCGCCCTTCCTGCCCCGCTACGCGGGCAGCAAGGCTGGCTGCCTCCTGGCGCACAATGCTCTCTGGAACCTCGAGGTCAGGCACGGTTGCAACCAGGGCCGCAATGATGCGCACCTTCAAAATGGAATTCACGGCTCCGTGCAGTTCGCGATCCAGGTTAGCGCGGATTTCCACACGCAAGGACTCGATAGTGCCGTCGGCAACGCCAAAACTGCGCACAAACTCTTCGTCCAGTTCAGGCAGAGTGGCCTCTGATACGCCGGTGACCTTCAGTTCAACACGGGCTTTTTGTCCGGAGAGTGCCGGTTCGCGATAATTCACCGGAAATTCCAGGTCTGTGGCAGCTTCATCCCCGCTCTTTAAACCGGTCAATGCCGTTTCCAGATCAGCGAACCCGGAAGCGCCAAGCGCCACTGCGAGGCGATGGTGGCCTTGTTCAGGCACCCGGCCTTCGCTGGTGTTGGCCACGTATTCGAATAGCACCTGGTCACCCGCCTTGGCACCGCGCTCCAGCGGTTTCCATGTGCGCCGCTGTTCACGCAAGGTGGTCAGCATGTCGTCAACGTCTGAATCAGTCACTTGCGCTGCAGGTTTCTCGATTTCCAGGCGATGGACGTCCAGCGCGGCAATCTCCGGATAGACTTCAACCACAGCGGTAAACTGCAAATCACCCTGGGTGATATCCGTCGGCGCATCGGCCAGCCTCGGAGCACCGACCAGGCGCAATTTCTCATCCCGGATGGCCTGCTGCAAGCTGGATTGCATCGTTTCATTGGTAACTTCCAGGCGCACCTGCTTGCCGTAGCGCTGGCGCACGACGGTCATGGGCACGCGACCGGGCCGGAAGCCTTTGATCTGGACCTTCTTGCTCAAATCCTGCAGGCGCGATTCCACCTTCTCCTGGATTTCAGCAGCCGGGATTTGAACGGTTACCCGGCGTTGGAGGCCACCACTGTTTTCTACGGAAACTTGCATCTGTTTACTCGACTCGATGATGATTCTTTGCGTGTGGGGCCCGGTGCATTTGGGACTGGGGTTTACCTGTGGTGCGAAAGGGGAGACTCGAACTCCCACGGGTTGCCCCACTGGAACCTAAATCCAGCGCGTCTACCAATTCCGCCACATTCGCAACGCATCAAACCCCGGGTTACGGCCAGGACATCCATCGTGGAGTAAGCACTCAACGGAAGTCCGGGATACTGGTGGGCCATCTAGGACTCGAACCTAGAACCAATAGATTAAGAGTCTACTGCTCTACCAATTGAGCTAATGGCCCTTTGTTCCAACGGATGGCGAACCTTCCGTTCTTGTACTTGGGGTGGACGATGGGGCTCGAACCCACGACCGCCGGAATCACAATCCAGTGCTCTACCAACTGAGCTACGCCCACCATAAAACAAATCTTTTTGTGGCGCGCCATTTTAACTGCTTTGCGCACCGCATAAAACTAACGTCGTCCCCGCTTTTCTTCCGCTATCCTGGCTTTGCTTTCGTCATCCCGGACTCGATCCGGGATCTACTTCTTTGAATCCTCTCTGGAACATGCCATTGCTTCGGGAACTCGTGGCCTCAAAAATAATGGCGCGCCCGGCAGGACTCGAACCTGCAACCCCCGGCTTAGAAGGCCGGTGCTCTATCCGCTTGAGCTACGGGCGCAGTACGAGCTCCACTGTAGCGGTTCTGTAAATGGTCGGGGTGGAGAGATTCGAACTCCCGACCCACTGCTCCCAAAGCAGTTGCGCTACCAGGCTGCGCTACACCCCGACGAATACCTTCCTGATGACAGTACAACTTGACGATAATGGCGCGCCCGGAGAGATTCGAACTCCCGACCTTCTGGTTCGTAGCCAGACACTCTATCCAACTGAGCTACGGGCGCACATGGTTCTGCCTACCCAGCACCGGCGAGTGACACGGCTTGCAAGGGCTGCGAATTATCCGTTTGGGGCTGTACATTGTCAACCAACACAATCGTTTATACAAAGCCGACAAAAACAAAAAAATGCAGGCAAAAAAAATGCCGGGGCAGTTACGCCCCGGCAGTCTCGTTAGAAAACCAGGGTAGCAGCTCCCCAGCAGTCTCGTTGGATAACGCGTGGCCAATAAACCGGCCTTACTACTTATCTTTCTTGTTGATACAGCAGGGTAGCAAAGGCGCCAAGCCTTCCCTGGCAGCCATGTCGCCCATCCTGGACGCTCACCACCCCAATCCCCTAAAAACAACCATCCCTGGTCGTCGTTGCGGCCAAACTTCCGGCCGACTTTCTTCCCCCCGAACAAGAACCATCCCTGGCTCACACGCAGCCTTCCTGGCTACATCACTCCAACCTGACCTTCTTGGACTCCGGCGGGTATTGTGCAAGGATGCACAGCCGCCGTGAGCCCTTCCTCAATAGAACCATCCCTGGTATTGCCCGCAACCTCCCTGGTTGCCATTTTTCAATGCGCTGTACGCACGCGCCTTACGTAAACCAGAACCATCCCTGGTCGCCACCTGCATTTCCGTTGCATTGAAACTGGTTGCCTCTCCGCTCCAGCTCTAGCCTTTCTATTCTTCCAACGGTAATGCGGTCGTATATTTATTACTGCGCAACACAAAGCTGGTATTCACGTGATGTACCGCCCTGCACGGCATGATGTGCTCGCGTAGCAGTACCTCGTACGCCTTGATCGATTTGCAGATCACCTTTAAGTGGTAATCGTGCTGTCCGCTCATGGCATAACATTCCAGAATCTCGGGCCGGTTGGCGACCATTTCGTCGAATTCCCTGACCGATGCAGGGTGATGGTCCTCTAATGAGACTGCCGCTATCGCAATCACATCCAGCCCAATTTTCTCCGGGCTCAGTATTGCTACTGTGGTAGAAATCACCCGGTCTTCTTCCAACTTTCGAACGCGACGCCATACTGGCGCCGTGGACAAACCAACCTTTTCCGCAAGAGCCTGGCTGGAGAGCCGGCCATCGGCCTGCAACTCCGCAAGGATGCGCAAGTCTGTCCTATCCATTTGAACTCTTTATTTCGTCAAAATCCTTTTGACGAAACATTTATACCACCTTTTCTACTTTAAAAGCAATATACGAAATATTCTTTTCAGCATATTGATATAAACTGTTCGCCAAATGCAAGTGCTTTGAACGATTTATTTTTGCGCGCAGCGCCAAAGCTCAAGGAGCACGCCGCGCCAGCGGCCAGCACTGGAACACTGGCTGGTTGCTCGTACCTTGTGAAAGCCTATTTCGAGGACCGTGCCATGAGCAAAACCAGCCGCTATACCTCAAGACAACCCAATGCACGCGGCCTGATTGACTACTCCGAGGAAGAGCACGGCATCTGGCACGACCTGATCACGCGGCAGATCCCCATGCTGGAAGGCCGGGCATGCAAGCAATGGATCGGCGCCCTGCACGAAATGAATTTTCCAATCGACCGGATTCCGCAGTTGCCGGAAATCAATAAAGTGTTGGAACGGCACACCGGATGGAACGTGGTCCCGGTGAAAGCATTGATCCCCTTCACCGAATTCTTTGCCTTGCTGGCGGACAAGAAATTCCCGGTCGCCACCTTTATCCGCACCCGCGAGGAATTTGATTACCTGCAGGAGCCGGACGTTTTCCACGAAGTGTTTGGCCACACCCCGGTATTGACTGACCGCCGCTTCGCCGCATTTATCGAGGCGTACGGCAAAGCCGGCCTGGCTGCCGACCCGAAAGATCACGCCACGTTGGCGCGCCTGTTCTGGTTTACCGTGGAATTTGGCCTGGTGGATAACGGCGAAGGTGTGCGGGCCTATGGAGCAGGCGTTATGTCCTCACCCGGTGAACTGGTCTACGCCATCGAAAGCCCCCTGCCCCTGCGCAAGCCGCTGGACCCGGTAGATGCCCTGCGCACCCCCTACCGCATCGACATCTACCAGACGGTGTATTTTGTGCTGGACACCTTTGACCACCTGTTTGAACTGGCCCAGGGCGACTGGAGCCGGTTCATCAGCGAAGCCCGGCGCCTCGGCATGCACGCCCCCACCTACCCACCCAAGGAGGCGGCATGACATGAGCACCGTTTGCGACCTCACAGACCGCCACTGCAAACCCTGTGAAGGCGGAGTCGACCCCATGACGCTTGAGCAGGCAAAAACCCTGGTTAGCCAGATTCCCGGCTGGGCATTAAGCCCGGATGGAAAAACCATCACCCGCCGCTTCGAATTCAAAGGCTTCTACAAAACCATGGCTTTCATCAACGCCATGGCCTGGATCGCCAATGCCGAAAACCACCACCCGGATTTCTCTGCCGGCTACGGCCACTGCGAGATCAACTTCACCACCCATGCGATTGACGGGCTGTCGGAGAATGATTTCATCTGTGCGGCGAAGATCAACGAGCTGTTTGCCGCTTAGTTCCAGTCGTTCCACACCCCACGTCCATCGGCCCGGCGGCCGGGCCAGCTCATTTGGCATCCGCCGTGTCGAGCCGAGTTACATCTCCTGCCTGGTATTGCTCAATTGATGTTTGCAGATGCGCAACGTTGGCCGGACTGCTAAGTAAATGCACGGTTTCCATCAGGCCGTTGAAGAATTCCAGCGACATGACCACCGCATCTTTAGCATCGCGGCGCGTGATAACCGTGCAGTCCGAGTCTTCAGTGACCCGATCCAAAACACTCTTAAGACTATTCCTGGCTTGGCTGAATGAAACGACACGCACGATTTAACTCCCGGGTAGCTGACCGGTATTCTTGTCGTTTATCGATCTTCGATATACAATCTGGCAATGATAAAGACGTTTCGATGCGCCCGGACCCACCAATTGTTTGACGGGCATCGTGTACGCCAATTCATCAACTTTGAATCTGCCGCGAGACGTAAATTGGAAATACTGGCCGGCGCGCAAGAATTGGCGGATCTCCGCTCTCCACCAGGCAACCGGTTGGAGCGGTTAACTGGTGATAGGAAAGGTCAGTACAGCATCAGGATAAACAACCAATACCGTATCTGCTTTCGTTGGAATGACGGGGCGGAAGATGTTGAGATCGTCGATTACCATTTTTGAGCAGAGGATCAGACATGCCTAAAGAGCTTTTGAACCCGATTCATCCAGGGGAAATTTTGCGAGAAGAATTTATGGTCCCTCTGGGGCTTTCTTCAAATGCGCTGGCCGGACGCCTGGGAATTACTGCCGCGCGGGTCAATGAAATTGCCAAAGAACGGCGCGGTATAACAGCAGATACGGCATTACGCCTGGGGTGCTTCTTTAAAACCACGCCTGAATTCTGGCTTAACTTACAAAAACGATTTGAACTGGAGACGGCCAAGCGATCTTCGGGGGCCAGAATTGAGCGTGAAGTCTCAACTATTGCCGCATAAAGGCGCCTAACCGGCAGGAACCCGGAAAGCCCCCCGCCAGTTACAAGTTACATTCCCAGCGTTCGATGGTGAGTTTGTGCCAGCACTACAAAGCTAAAAAAACATCCCAGGCTCAATGCCAAAGCGCTTCGACAAAGCCTGAATATGTTTCTTACTCAGGTTACGTTCCCCCGACAGCACCCGCGATACCATGGATTTGGAACCAATTTCAGGCAGATCTGCCATGCCCAGGCCATGTTGATCCATTAACAGGCAAAGCAGCGCCAAGCCAGCAGGTTCGTCGTTGGCACGCTTCTCAAATGCCAGCAAGCCGGGATCTTTGCGCTCGTACTGTTCAATTGCACTACTGAGCATTGAGATCACGGCGTTCAGGGGATCGTCTTTCGAATCCTTTGCTTCCTCGAGCAGGCTCTCAATCAACTCAAGGGCTTGCTCATAACGCTCCGGATCCGTGATGTGGCAGTAGGGAGCAGCCACATCGGCAAAACGCCGGAATTCGCCTCTGACCTCGTTTATCTGTGCAGTTATGTTCAATTCAGACCTCCTCCCAAGTAACGCCTGCTCACGTTGTCGTACTCAGCGTGTGTCAGGATGTGCTTCGCATACAGCCGGTTCTGACGGAATTGAATGAAGGCAATAAGCCGCAAATTATTGCCTGCGATGTTTATTACCCACCACTTGTTCCGGTGCTTGAAATTATCCAGCGATGGAAATACGCGCCGCATGGCATCCGGCGTCGCAAAATTGCCTTTTTTTAGCACCCGATATACGCGCTCCAGCGATCCTGCGTGCGCTGGATAGCTGCGCGCGGCTTCACTGAACAGTCGTTTCGAAATAACGTGCACCCAGCCCCCGGTTGCCATAATGGCAACAATAATGCCGTATTGCCAAAATGTCAACACGTGTGCATCAAGTTTGCGGGTTTAATCAGAAAAGGGAATAGGACAAGGGATTGATTTGTTGTAGGACCGCTACTGCTGCATCGGCACGCCCGGCTTACGCAGCACAAACACCATCGCCGGCGGAGCATTGGCAAATACGGGAATGCGCTCGATACCATACTGCTGGATTTGCCCGCTCAGAACGCTTTCAATTTCCTTAAGGTCTTTGCGCAAACCCAGGCTCAACCAATAGCGCATACGGCGCAGCAGGATGTACTCGTAGAAAACGATGATTCCCCCGGGTTGGCAGACACGCACCATTTCGTGGAATAGTTCACCAATCATTTGTGGAGCAAAATTGTTAAACGGCAGGCTGCAGCAGATGCGGGAAAACGAATCCGCCGGCATCGGCTTGTGCAGAAAATCCGCATTGATGAGCGACACCTGCTCAGCGATCGCGTGATCGCCGAAGCTCTGCAGCATTTTTCTGCGCGTCATGGCGAGGAAATTGCGGTTGATTTCGACAATCGTCAGCTTGTCGCCGGCCTGCATCTGGCGGAATATCCGCGCGCTGATGGCGCCGGTGCCTGATCCCACCTCCAAAACATGTTGCGGGCAGGACCCATCCCAAAAAGGTGCCACCATGGCCCGCGCCAGGCCCGGACTGCTGGCCTTTACCGACCCGGTTTGCTCGCGGTTGCGCCAATACTCGCGCTGAAATCCAAAGAAGTGCGCCATGGATTCAACCAGCGGGTTACTTAGGAGCTTTGTGATCAAGGAAGAATCCAAATTGGCCCTACCCCAAATAGGCAAAGTGTACGGCAGAGAACGACCGGGGGATGCTAACCCGTTACTGTTGCGGGAGCAATGTACAAGCAGTCACTCGTCGGCTTGAGTGATTGCCTGGCTGGTGTTTTGGTACTATCGTGCTTTATCACAGATTTAATTTGCGAGCGATCAAAATGAGCCGACTCACCATCAATCTGGACGACAAAATTCACCAGGCACCGAAGGAAACTGCGGCCAGGCAGAACCGCTCGATTGGCTCGATCATCGAAGAAAGCCTGAAATTGCGCGGCATCCGCAGCTACGAAAGTGCCAAAGACCTGGTGGCCAAGGCACGCGCCAATTCCCAACTTAGTGCCCCCGAAGCAATAGCCCTGGCCGTGGATGAAACCAGGCGGTCGCGCCAACACCAGTGAGTGCATGAAACCCGGCCTGCCACAATGATTGCGCAGGTTTGCATCATTGATACCAACATCATGGCGGCGGGTTTGATCAACGCAGACTTCGGCAGCCCTCCGGTACGAATCCTCAATGCCATGCTCAGTGGGTTCAACGTTGGGGCACAACTGAGTTCGCATAATAAAAAACCCCGCCAATGGCGGGGTTTGCAAATTTCGTTGTGGCGCTATATTTACACGGCTTTTTTGGCTGAATCTTTCAAATGGCCTTTGTAAGCCTTGTCCAGAAGCTCAATAGCCTTGCGCATGAGGGCCTTGGCCTCACTAAACATGCGCTTTGTCTCCAGTTCGCCTCTCATAGCTAATACCTCCTTTGCACTACACTTACAGAAATGGCTTTGCATCCAGTTCCTTTACCCGTTTCAATAATTCTACGCACTCCGCAGGCAAGTGGCTATGCTCGTTCAGGTTTAGTTTGCGCAACAGCCTCGGGCCTCAAATGCGTTGCTTGCCTGCTCACGGTTCAGCTGGCATGGGCCCTCGGAGCGGGTGGAGCCAACGGCTGCACCGCCAGCCGCAGCATCGTGTAGGAAAGATTCCATCCGCACGCTCAACCAGATGCCATCCCGGGCCCTACCTCGTCATCCCGGACCCCGACCCGGGATCCACGCAGCCCTCAATCTACAACCAATTCTCCACCGACAAATCCGGCACCCGCTTGAATTCCCGCAGATTATTCGTGACCAGCACCGCACCGAGGCTGCGTGCATGGGCCGCGATAAGCAAGTCGTTGTTGCCGATGGGCCACCCCTGCCTCTGCAAAAACGCCCGCAGAGTGCCATAGACCTTCGCCACTGCCTCATCCACCGGCATGACCAGGAGCAAACGGGTAAACGCGTTCAATTGTTCCCACCGCTGTTTCATCAATGCTGTCGAACCGTGTTCAATACCAAAACACAGCTCCGCATAAGTGACTGCGGAAATAGCCAGATCCCGGGTAACCTTGAACTTGTGCTGCAGTGTGCCGGAGCGATGCTTCAACACGTAAATGCAGGTATCGGTATCGAGCAGATGCATCAGGGGAAATCCCTTTCCTGCGGCACCTGATCTTGGCGCTCCGGCAAATAATCATCGCCAAATGCAGACGCAGCAGCAAAAAACTCATCCCACCCCGGCGCCCTGGAGGAGAGAACAACCGTATCACCCTGCTTGTAAACAAACACCTCATCGCAGTCAAACCGGCAGTCTTTGGGCAGGCGCACCGCCTGGCTACGTCCATTCATGAAGATCTTTGCGCGCTTGCTCATGGGATACTTCCGTCATTGCAAATGATATATATCACCTAGTATAGATCATCTGACAAGAGGAAATAGCAGTGAATTTCTGTAGGGAATGCCCCTTGGGCGCGATAAAATTCAGCGCGCCGCCACGCAATAACCTCCACGCAGGAACCCATTCCGCTTATCATTGGCTCCCTAATTCCACACCAGCCCTGAACAGCCCAAAATACCCGTGAAATTCTCTGCCCTGCTCCAATACATCACACCGCACCGGAATACCTTGCTGGCGATCGTCGCATTGCTGCT
>JANLTO010000149.1:0-3746 GCA_031362985.1 Lysobacterales bacterium
CTGGAACGTCGTGGTGAGATCCTCGCCTGCCTCCTGCATGGCTTCAGCCACCGTGATGAAATCGCGGAAGGTGCGGCCTTCAAACAGTTCAGGGGCTGCATCGATGATCTTCTGCGCCACCGATGCCAGGCCCAGGCGTTCGACCTGAGCGGCCAGACCGTCAACCTCGTTGACATACGCTTGGATGTCAACGGTGAACGTGCCCAGGATCACCGCAAAGCGCTGGTTTAATACCTCCTCCATTGAGATGGCGGAGCCGCTCATCTTGAGCTCGAAACCTTTCAGGGCCACGGCGATGGCGGCGATTTGGTCTTTATCCAGGAAGGAGGCAATGGAGTCGTCAAACGCACTGATGTCCTGGCCGAACTGTGCGATTGCAGCGGCGTCCACCCGGCGTGAGCGCAGGAAACCACCGCCCAAAAGTGAGCTGAACGTATTGTCGTCGTCGCTGTTGGATAACCCAGCGTTACTGAACCCGGAGACCTCAACCACCGGCGCGCGCTTTTTGAACAGCCCACCGAGGAACCCGCCGATCAAACCTCCGGCAATAGCCCCCAGAGGCCCACCGGCTGCCAGCCCAATGGTTGCGCCCAGGCTGCCGCCGAGGCCACCTTTGCCGCCGAAAATCTTATCCCCCAACAAGCCGCCGAGGATTCCGGCGATGCCGTAGGCCAAGTTTGAATACGTCGCAGCGTTGGCGAAAATTCCACCCGCGATGTTACCGCCCGCTGCGGTAGGCCCGAACAAGCCAGCAGCCCCCGTGCCGCCCAACGCACCCCCAATGCCAGCGAAAGCAGAACCAATACTGCCCCCAGTAAACAGCCCACCGATGCCCCCAAGACCTCCGTCCCCGCTGCTGCCAGGCACACCGCCACCCAGCGAGCCCGCAATTGCTCCGGTGGCGGTGGAGCCGCCCACCAGCGCTGTGGTGAGCTGCACCACGATGGGCCGGGCGAAGGCTGCGTAAGCCATCTCAGCCAGCCAGTTGAGGAAATAATCCTTGATGGATTTCAGTGCGTTCTTGCTGTCGGTAAACCAGCTGCGGAACAGGTCAGCGCCCAGATCATCCAGGCGTTCCACACCCCGCTCGAAAGCGGTCTGGAAGGTTTCGACATCTGCCTGCTGTTTCTCCAGCGCCTTGGACCGGGCAGCGGCTTCCCGATCGGCGGCTGCGGCGGCACGGGTTGCTGCTTTCTCGGCTGCTCTGGCTGCATCCTCGCCAAACCCCACAGCCGCGCGCGCCGCTTCGGCGTATTGTTCCTTGAGTATCTCAAGCAGCTGGGTGTAGTAGCCGATGTTATCCCCGCCTTTGGCGATCTTGCCGGCCAGGACAGCCTGCTCGACAGTGAACTGGCGCGACAGCTTGGCCAGCGGATCAAGCCGGTCAACCAGGGATTCGTAGGCTTTGGCGGCCTCGTCTGCTGCTTTGGCTGCGTCGGCTGTGTCTTCGCCCAGGTCGTCCATGGCGGCTGCGGCTTTGGGCGTAATCGATGCCTGGCGGGTCAGTACATCGTTGACTTTGATGATGGCCTTCTCGACCCGCACGGCCGCATCCTGGCCAAACTCCTTGAGGGTCAAACTAACGACGCTGATGTTGTCGACGAAAGCGGCCGCCATGCGGTCACCAAGACCGGCAAACGCATCAGCGGCCGCCGAGAAATCTCCCGTCACCAGCGCGTTGAATGCCGTAGTCAGCGTGTTGCCGAACTCCAACGCCGGTGCTGCTATGGCAATCAGGGTTTCAACGATCACTTTGCTGGCGGTCCAGAACGTCTCAGCGGTCAGCACCACCAGTTCTTTGAGCGTGATGAACGCCGCCACCAGCACCCGCACCACGTTGCCAATCACGGTGCCAGCTTCCACCCAGAAGTCCGATGATTCGGCACTGTCAACAAACGATTCCAGGACTGCGCTGAGAGCGGGCAGGAGCCCCTCACCGATCTGGTACTTGATGCCGGTGACAACACCTTGGGAGCGAGTCAGGTTGTCGTTGAACTGGTCCGAGGCATCCGCAAACTCCTGGGACATCACCAGGCCAAGGCGCTCGGCTTCGGCGGTCATCACCGCGATGCCTTCCTTGCCTTCGGCCAGCAGGGGAATTAGTTCAGCCCCGGATTTTCCAAACAGGGCAACTGCAGTTGCGACGCGCTGGCTCTTGTCCTCCATATTGGACATGCGCTCAGCGATTTCGATGAACTGCTCTTCTGGAGAGAGGTCGTGAAGTTGTTCGTAGGAGAGGCCCAGCTTATCCAGCGCTGCCACTTGCGTGGTGACGCCTTCGCCAGCCGCCACCACGGACCGCTCCATCTTTTGCATGCCTTTGGCAAAGGCTTCCATGGAACTACCGGACAGATCGGCGGCATAGCCCATGCCAGAGATGAACTCGGTAGACGTACCGAGCTGGATAGAGAGATCCCGGACCCGGTCACCCTGGTCAGCAACGCTTTTGGCAAAGCGGCCGATAATCCCCACCGTGGCCGTAGCCACCGCTGCCACACCCGCCACGCGGGCGGCATAGGTGGCCAAACCACCAGAGGCGTACTTGCCCAGCACCGTCTGCTTTTCGACCGACGTGCTGAGCTTGTCGAGTTCGTCGCGGGTTGCCCGGGTAGCCGAGACCGCGCCCCGCGCATCACCTTTGATGATTACGCCGGTCTTAAACTCGCGCCCCATTGGCTTGTTCCTTTTCGCGTTTTTCTAGGTGCGCGTTCAGCGCGCCGATCTCAATACAGCGGATGTCATTAAACAAGCAGGCCCGCTGCCGCACCGGAATACGGTAGGCGTCGAACATGGCCGGAATGGATGGGTAATTGATGCCCGTCAGCCCACCCCCGGCATCACGGTTCCATTGCGTGCCCAGCGCAATGAACAGCTCCAGCGCGCGCCAGTTTTCCGGCCACACTTCAAATCGATTGGAATCAGCGTCACCAAACCAGTGAGCTGCCAGTTCCGGGGGTAAATCTTCCGGGGTGATGTCCGGGTCGGAGTCCTCCCGGACGCCGGCAGCCTCTATCCAGTGGCGGCCGGCGTCTGTGAGTTTTTTGCGCGGGCTACCTGCTCAATGACTTTCTTTCCGTAGACCATCGTCAAAGCCCCCTGCACCAGGGCCTCGCGATACTCCGGCACCTGCATGGCAGCGGTCAGTGCCTCGGGGCTGAACTCGATGGGGTTGTTCTCGCTGTCCTGGACATCTGCCCAGCCCAGCAAAAAGAGACTGACCACTTGTTCATCGTCGATGGCTTTGGCGCTGGCGCGTTCCTGCACGTCCTTGCGTTCATCTGCTTCTGGCCGCCGGAAGCGGGCGCGGAAATTGACTTTGTAGGTACCGCCCGTGCCAGTAAGAAACTCTGCGGTAAGGGGCAGCATCACGTTTTCACGTGGGCCCTTGAAAAATATGTTGCTCATGGTCGAGGTCCTTGTGGTCGGTTTTTGGTGGTCGTGGAGGGAATAAGGCGGTGCCAGCGGTACGACCAGACCGCTGGCACCGATTGGCCGGCAATTACTTGACGGTCAATTTCACTTCGTCATTTCCTGCGTTGGGGATGAAGCGGGCATTGAGCGTGTAGGTCGCGATACCGCTGTCATCACCTTCGGACATCGTGGACAGCTGGACCTTTGGCGCGGTGAGCTGCACCTTGTTGCCTGCCACCGTGCCGTGCACCAGATCCAATGCACCGGTACTGATCCCGGCGTGCGACTCCAGGAAGGTGGCAAACAGGTCAATACTGGCGAGGGCCGGCATATCG
>JANLTO010000160.1:0-85090 GCA_031362985.1 Lysobacterales bacterium
GACATCCCCGGATTTGCGTTTTGCTCTTCTGCCATGTTTTCATCGCTCTGTTAATGGTTTTAGCTGCTCACACCCGGTGATTACAGCATTGGGGGATTATCCCATCTGGCCTGTTGGATGGCCAGCTTTGGGGCTTTTTCAGTGGGCGGGCTGCGAACCCGGATTGCTTCACTCAGACTGGACTGCTATTTTCGGGTCACAGGGTATTGGTCGGCCAGCCACTGCCCCATGCCGCCCCTTAACACAGCAACGTCTTCAATCCCGAGTTTCTTCAATTTTGTTGCTGCCAACGTTGCTGTCTGGCCCGTTTTGCAGACCAGCAAAACTTTGGAATCCTTCAGCTTCAACACTTCGACGTCGGGGTCCGTGATCCTGGACATGGCTATATTGCGCGCATTAATGATGTGCCCCTTGTTGAAATCTGCGGCTGCGGAAATATCCACGACGACTGCAGTCGCATCGTTCATCCAGGCCACGGCTTGAGTGGCGGACAGCTCTGCAATTCCCTGGGCCTTGCGGGTGATCTCAGACCAGACGAGCAGGCAAAGCACCGCGACAAATCCACCAGCAAGAAGGGCGTGATTGGTAGCAAACTGAGCTAATTGTTCCATGTATCTTCCAGGTATTGATTCGGTGAATGCGCGCCCAGGCGCCGGCCCGGGTCACACTATTCTATCAGCACTGCGCCAGGTGGTTGGTTGTGGAATAATTGCGCAGTCCTTGAATTGGAGTCAACGGCTGGCATTTGCAAGCCCCGGACTTCTCTTACCGCAACACTCTGGAGACCGCATGAGTCATATTAGAAAGCCCCTGGTACTGATGATTCTCGATGGCTGGGGATATCGCACCGAGACCGACCACAATGCCATTGCACTGGCGCACACCCCGTGTTGGGACAGATTGTGGGGAAACGACCCGCATGCACTTATCGAGACTTCCGGGGAAGCCGTTGGGCTGCCTGAAGGGCAGATGGGTAATTCCGAGGTGGGCCACATGAACATAGGCGCCGGTCGGGTCGTTTTCCAGGATTTCACTCGCATAAGCAAGAGTCTCCGTGACGGCGAATTTGAGAACAACGAAGTGCTCTGCTCATCCCTGGACATGACAATTTCTGCCGGCCGCACGGTTCACATCATGGGCATGCTGTCCCCTGGTGGGGTGCACAGCCACGAAGATCACTTCCTGGCGCTGGTGCAAATGGCTGCGGATCGAGGCGTACAGAGCATGGCAGTGCACCTCTTTCTGGATGGACGTGATACGCCGCCTCGAAGCGCAGCAGATTCCATTCGCGCCATGCAATACCGCGTGGGTAGCATTGAAGGCGCCACAATTGACTCTGTGTGCGGGCGTTATTTCGCGATGGATCGGGACAATCGTTGGGATCGGGTCCAGCAGGCATATGACGCAATCGTCTTTGCCAAAGCCCGATACACGGCGCCTACCGCCCTGGCCGCGCTGGAAGCCGCATACGATCGAAATGAAAACGATGAGTTTGTGCAGCCCACGATCGTAGGCAACCCGCGGGGGGTGCAAGACGGCGACAGTGTTTTCTTTGTGAATTTCCGTGCCGACCGTGCACGAGAACTGACCCTGGCGTTCGTGGACACAGGTTTTACCGGTTTTGCACGCACTCCGCCCCGCCTGACAACGTTTGTGAGCATGACGGAATACCTCAAGGGACTGCCTGTCCAGGCGGCCTTCCCTCCAATACCTCTGACTTTGCTCTTGGGGGAGATTCTCGAATCTCACGGCCTGCGCCAATTGCGCATTGCTGAAACGGAAAAATACGCACACGTCACTTTTTTCTTTAATGGCGGGCGCGAGGATGCCTACCCCCTGGAAGACCGGATACTGATACCTTCACCCAAGGTAGCCACCTATGATTTGCAGCCGGAAATGAGTGTGCCGGAACTGTCGGAGAAGCTTTGCGCCGCTATTTGCTCGGGTCGATACGATGTAATTATCTGCAACGTAGCCAACCCGGACATGGTGGGCCACACCGGTAGCCTGGAAGCCGCCATGAAAGCGGTGGAAGCTGTTGATCGTTCTATTGAACTGGTTGTAGCGGCCATAGATTCGGCAGGAGGCGAACTCCTGATCACTGCAGATCACGGCAATGTCGAACAAATGCTGGACGAATCAAGTGGGCAGAAGCATACCGCTCACACAACCAACCCAGTTCCCCTGCTATTTCACGGCCGGAAAGCGCGACTGGAAACAAGCGGCTCGTTGCAGGACATTGCTCCAACCATGCTGTACTTGCTGGGCCTGGAGCAACCCCACGTAATGACTGGTAAGCCCCTTGTGCATTTGCTCCAGTAACGATTGACAGATGAAGCAAAGCAACCATGTCCGAGTGCTCTGCTTTGTCTCATGCCTGATTGGGCTCTTCCCGGCAATGGGTTTACTAGCGCGGCAGGACCAGACAGACACACCAGATCAAGCACAGGTGGAGCAGCGCTTGGCAAAGTTGCATCAAAGTATCCAGGATTTGCAGCAACGACTGACCCAATCCAGGGTTGAGCACAGAGCCGAACAAGCCCAACTGCGTACTCTGGACCTTTCAATCCAGCAAACGTCGCTAAAATTGCGCGAACTGGACCAGCAGCGACAACAACATTTGATGCGCCTGGAAGACCTGGAAAAACAGCGTAGTGGGCAACTGAATGCTTTAGACCTGCGCCAGGATCTGCTGTCTGAACAGATCAATGCCACCTACCGCCTGTCCCGCGAGTCGCGGGTCAAACTGGTTCTCAACCAGGACAATCCCAATGAGCTCAGCCGCATGCTCGCTTATTATGATCACATAAATCGCAGCCAGATCGAAAAAATCAACGCACTGAAAGCTTTCCTGGAGGAGATTGAACAGACATTGCAATCCATCGACGACGAGTTAGCCCAGGCTAAAACGGTACAAGCGGAGCAGGAAAGGCAGCTTGAGCATCAGCAAGGACAAAGACACCAGCGTGAGTCTCTTCTCCTTGCATTGCGTACGCAGATTGACAGTGAGGAACTGCAGCTTGCCGAGTTTGAAAATAACCGCAAGGATCTCGAGAAACTCTTGGAGAAACTCTCTGATGTACTTGCGGACATTCCGGCGGACCTTGGCCAGTTCAAAAGCGTTGGCGAGCAAAAAGGACAACTTCCCAAGCCAGTCAAGGGCCGTGTGCTGCACGCATTCGGCCAGCAACGCGCAACCGGAGTTAAATGGCAGGGTTGGTTGCTGGAAGCCCCGTCAGGATCTGAAGTACGCAATATTGCCTATGGCAGGGTTGCTTTTGCTGACTGGCTCCGCGGTTATGGCTTGCTGATTATTATTGATCACGGCCAGGGCTACATGAGCCTTTACGGCTATAATGAGAGCTTGCAGTGGGAAGCTGGCGACTGGGTGGAACGAGGTGCCGTCGTTGCCACTGTCGGGAGCACGCCGGGTGGAGAACAGGGCTTGTATTTTGAATTGCGCAAGGCGGGAAAAGCAGTGGACCCAGCAACATGGCTAAAGCGATGACAGTGTTATTCTGCCTATTACGCTTCAGTGAAAACTCATGAAGCACTATATTTGTCTGGGGCTTGGCTTGGCCTTGCTGGCCATCGTATCTCGCGGCGCAGCCCAGGAAACTCCCGCTGCGGACAGTACCCAATTGAGCCTGGATGATTTGCGTACCTTCACTGATGTATTCAATCAGGTGAGGCGGCATTATGTCGAAGAAGTGGATGACCGCAAGCTGTTGGAAGCAGCCATTGAAGGCATGCTGAGTGACCTCGACCCGCACTCGGCCTATTTGCCGGATCGGGATTTCGAAGACCTGGAGAATGTTTCAAACGGGGAGTACGTAGGCATCGGTGTGGATGTCGCCACTGACGACGGCCACGTCGTGATAAAAACGGTGATTGTGCCAAGCCCCGCCGATTCCGCAGGCATCCAGCCCGGGGATCGCATAACTTCAGTTGATGGCATTGAAGTGAAGGGACATCCTTTGCAGGAATCCATAGATCGCTTGAACGGGCCATCGGGTTCAGTCATCGAGCTAACTGTATCCCAAGCTGGCCATGACACAAGAAAGCTGACTCTCAAGCGCGACTTTGTAAAGCTCCCTGCGCTGGACTTCAAGCTTCTTGATGAACACTACGGTTACATGCGCGTTGTGTATTTCCACCGTGACTCGGCCGTGGATTTCAAGAGTACGCTGGATTCACTGCAAGTGGACGGAATCCAGCTCTATGGATTGGTTCTCGACTTGCGTGACAATCCTGGCGGAGTCCTGCAACCGGCCATAGATTTGGCCGATGGCTTTCTCGACCAGGGTGAGATTGTTTCCTTGCGCGGCAGGGATGCAAGCCAGCAAACCTCTTTTTCCGCTCAGCAGGGACAATGGCTACCGGGAGTGCCACTGGTCGTGCTGGTAGACCGGGGCACAGCTTCGGCTTCGGAAGTCCTCGCCGGTGCGTTGCAAGACAACAAACGCGCCGTGATTGTCGGGGAGCGCACATTTGGCAAAGGATCGGTGCAGTCTGTTTTATCTCTGCGCAATGGATCCGGCATCAAGCTCACCACTGCCCGTTACTACACCCCTTCGGGAAGGTCCATCCAGGCGCAAGGCATTCAGCCTGACCTTGTGTTCGCAAGTGCAATGGAAGTCATAACATCGGCTGATGACCGTGTGTTCGAGGCAGACCTCGACCGCCATCTGGAAAACCCCGGGCAGGATGAGCCAGAAAAGAGCGGGCCCGCAGTAGACGCTTCAGTCGATTACCCGTTGCATGAAGCTTTAAATTTGCTGCGGGCCAATCGAATTTTGGCAGGCAACGAAATAACAGGCTTGAATTGATGAGCGCAACAGGATGAAGCGCGTTCTCGTCCCACTGGCCTCCGGTTGTGAAGAGTTGGAAGCCGTTACCATCATTGACCTGTTACGACGGGCAGGAATAGAAGTTGTAGTTGCCGGCCTTACCGAGGGGATAGTTACAGCCAGCCGGGGAGTGCGCCTGCTGCCTGACACAACGCTGCATGAAGCCCTGCAACAGGAATTTGACATGATAGCCCTGCCCGGCGGCCTGCCTGGCTCCGACAATCTGGCGGCTGACTCTCGCATTATCGAATTTTTGCAAAAAATGAACGAATCCGGACGTTTCGTGGGTGCAGTGTGCGCAGCGCCTAAAGTACTGTCACGAAGCGGAGTTCTCAAGGATAAAACGGCGACTGCCTACCCAGGAGTTCTGCAGGCGGAACACCACCCCTTGATCAGCGACCATCCTGTTGCCAGGGATGGTCACATTATTACTTCACGCTCAGCCGGAACGGTTATGGATTTTGCCCTGGAACTGATTGAAGCCTTAAGCGGTGCAGAAACCCGCCAGGCCGTGGAAACCAGCCTTAAAAGAAGCTAGGGAAACGGACTGGCTGTGTGATACTCAGGATTTCGACCGGTTGGGTGGTGACAGCGGGAATGGTGTTACTTTTTCACCGGACTCACGGTCCCGGATGAGGCACTTTCCGCGCTTTTCCACTTCCTCGACACGGATTACACTTTGAATCGGGAGATGGAGGACTTTGGCGCCGGCGAATTCCTGACGCATTTTTTCCTCGGTCGGATCTACCACGAGGCCTTCTCCAGTTTCAAAAACCAGTTCTGATACCTCAATGAACCCCCACAGCCCGCTGGACCCGACACTTTCACTAAAAAGCTCGTAGACCTTGCCGTGATTCAGAAAAATTACTTTATAAAGAGCTTTGCCGGCCATGTCTCATCACCCGTGTTTTCCCCGTTGCTATGATCTCAATTGCACGAAGGCCCGGTACAACAACGCAATACTGAGCCCCAAAGCAAAGCCCGCCAAGTGCGTCCACCACGCCACTGCTGCATTAATGGGGCCAAAAACGGTATAAAGCAACTGTAGTGTAAACCATGAGCCAATCACCAGCAGCGCAGGAACCTGGGCAAACTGAAGATATAGGCCCAGCGGCAGAAACATGCCGATACGGCGGGAAGGAAACAAACCCAGGTAAGCCCCCACAACCGCTGATATTGCACCGCTGGCGCCAATGACAGGCGCTTCCAGGTTGCCCAATTGCAATGCAACTATTGCATTGGCGAGCGCACCACCGGCAAGGAACAGAGCAATCATTCCCGCAGTTCCCAGACGCTGCTCCACTGGGATTCCAAACACCCACAGATAAGCCAGGTTGCCCAGCAAGTGCAGCCAGCTTGCATGCAGGAAAATTGCGCTTAGCAGGGTCCACGCCGGGTAATTCCACCAACCCCCGGGCGATTGGAACAATAATGCGGAAACGGCTCGAGGCTGCATACCGCCAAGATCAATCATGGCTTGCTGAAGAATCGGTGAAATCAGGAAATACAGTGCCAATAGCACGACGCAGACCAGGGAAAAACCAACAGTTGCATAGGGTTGTCCTGGCCGGGCTTCGGACCAGTTCGTAACAATGCCGCTGTTCACAATCGTTCCAAGCGCTCAGCTTTTTACCTGGAAACGATAATCACGGAACGTGAAAATCGCCCGATCACGCTGAATTTCATCAACCACAAGGCCACTACTCACCTCGTCTTTTTCGCGCAAGCGTTTCCCGCTGATCAAAATGAACCGGTCTTGCGGGTTTACAGCATATACCAGAACGGTAATGCGCATTTCCGGCAGGGTTTCCCGCAAGGATTGCGGAATCTGCCAGTAACTGATGGGCTCCGCAGCATACGGTTGCAATTGACCGGAATCGGGACGAGCGGCAACATCCGACTGGCTCAAATCCTCAACCAATGCGGCAATGGGCTCTGCGCCTGCTGCAACCATTGCCGTTGCGGGTGCATCTGCTACTGCGCTCACCACTTCCCGGCTGGCCGGCCTGCCTGGGGCAGTTACTTTCTGCTCCTCTTCAAGGCCTGTCGATTGATCATCTGCCGTAAAATTCATGACAGGCGTTGTCGCTGGAGGAACTTCCGGGTTGCTGGCCAAGCTGTTCGGAGCCTGCCGGGTGGTCTGTGCCTGCAGTGGAATGTGGGTCGGCAATGACTCAATGGGGGCGGGGGCTGAAGACAATACCGGGACTGGGAAGGGCAAAGGTCGAGCAAATTGCACCAAGCCAATCCACGTAATCGTACCCGCAGCGAGCAATATCATCACGGCCGGGATCAAGTTGCGCTGTTCCCCAAGCTTCAGGTCAACACTACTCTCCGGAGTTTGCAGCGTCGGCGTTGTTCCCAAGCGACGCTGCTCTTCTGATTTCTTGAGTGCATCCAGCAGTATGGACATGCTTAGAACCCCTCTGCCAGGTGCAACAGGAGTCGGGGTTCAATAATGGTCGGAGCCATCAGATACAGGAGTGTCTGGGGCCCCACGATGCCATCCGGAATCAGCCCCTGGCGGCGTTGAAAATCATACAACCAGGATTCAAAGCCTGCGTCAAATCCGTCCGAACCGGTCCAGGGCGGGTCAGCCTGCGCGGCCATTTGAAGAACGATGGTCACGGCTGCTCCAGTCTCTCCCCGCTGCACCTGCACTGGCCAGTCCGGTGCTTGTGGCCAGGCAACGATGTATTCGCCCAGCCACTTGCCATCCACAGCTTTTCGATCGGCAAGTTTCCGCCCGGCACCAGTTCCCACCAACACCCTGTTTTCGTCCATGCCCGCCAGCAGCAGCAACCGGTATTCAACATTGTCCTGCAGGACCAGAATTACTGGCAAACCAAGGCGCTGAACCTTTCCCCAGTTCCCCTGAATATGCAGGCACGCATAGCCGGCTCCTACCTGGCCATCACAAGCGGCCTGCAGTGCATTCGTCCTCTTGCCATCCTGCCAGGCATCCGCAAGGCCTTGCCAGGCCGTCTTGCTCTGATCCTCCAGCCAAAGCGCATCCAACTCAGCTGCAACACCAACCACCGGCATGGTCTGCGACTCCAGCGGCGCGGTTCGCGTTGCCGTATTTGCATTGGCCGTGGCTTCCCCGGCACCCCGCAACTGAGCTCCGTCAGCAGAATTGAGCACTGCCCCTTGCGCCGGCGGCGCAGGCATCAGCGTCATGTGTGCAGCCGCCATTTCAGCGGCGCCACTCGATTGAACGGCTAACCCTGCAACCGGTTTGGCCGCTTGTGCTTCGCTGGAAGCCTGGTTTGCAATGACATTGGCTTCACCGGGCTTTTGAATTTTTACATTCACGCCAGGCATGCCCCATAGGGAAAGCAACACCATAAGCAACAACATCACCGCCGCCACGGCAATCAGTTCAGGCCGGTGGTGCCCCTGCACGCGCTTCTCGCTGGGTTGCACTTCATTGGCAGCCGCATTGACCAGCCGGGCATTCACCTTGGCAGTTTCCAGTACATAAGCTCCGGCCAGCGCACGATCTGCAATGATGTTGATCAAGCGCGGGATGCCACCGGATCGTTGATACAGGGCGCGCATGGCTGAACGATTAAATGGATTGTGCTGCGCACCGGCTACCTGCATGCGATGGCGCACATAGGCGAAAGTCTCATTCTCGCTAAGGGGTGCAAGGTGGTATCGGGCAGTGATGCGCTGTGCCAGTTGTCGCAGGTTCTGGCGCTGCAGCAACTGGCGCAACTCGGGCTGGCCCAGCAGCACCATTTGCAACAGCTTGTGCTTGGCGGTCTCCAGGTTGGTCAGCAGTCTCACCTGCTCCAGGGAATCAGGACTCAAGTTCTGCGCTTCATCAATAACAACTACAACCCGCCGGTCGTGGGCATGGTGATGCAAGAGGCAGGCATTAAGGGCATCCACCAATTCCTTGCTGCTGTCACGAATGCCATCGATGTTGACGTCCAGTTCTTCGCAAATGGCGACCAGCAACTCCCGGGGGGTGAGCATGGGGTTTAGAATAAGCGCAATGATGGTATCCGCCGGCACTTGTTGCAGCAGGCAACGGCAAAGCGTGGTTTTTCCAGTGCCGACTTCACCGGTCAACTGCACGAAGCCGCCTGCCCCGCCTTTCCCTACACCGTAGAGCAGGTGGGCCAGGGCATCCCTGTGTACCGCGCTCAAATAGACAAACGCCGGATCGGGCGTAATCGAGAATGGCCCTTCAGTCAAACCAAAAAACTGCAGATACAATTGATTATCCCGGGTTGTGGCAGATGTGGCGCATGCGGAATTATTCCTCCAAAGCCAGCAAGCCGGCGTTACCGCCAACTGCCGCAGTATTTATGGTCAGAGTTCGCTCCGTAGCAAACCTGAGCATGTAATGTGGACCGCCGGCTTTGGGTCCGGTTCCAGATAACCGTTCTCCCCCAAATGGCTGAACCCCGACCACCGCGCCGATCATGTTCCGATTGATGTAACAGTTTCCTGCCCGGATCCGGCTGGCAATGTACGCCTGCGTCCGGTCAATCCGGCTGTGGATGCCCAGGGTCAAACCGTAGCCTGCTGCATTGATCTCATTAATCACTTTGTCAAGATCCCGGGAGCCAAAACGCACTATGTGCAAAACGGGGCCAAAAATTTCCTTCGGTAATTGTGCAATTCCATTGATCTCAAAGGCACAAGGCGCAAAAAAATACCCGTCAAGCTCCTCCGGCAGAGTAACACGGGCGACCCGTTTGGCCTCCTTTTCCATTCGTTGTACATGATCCTGAAGCAATATGAGCGCATCCCGATCGATCACGGGACCTATGTCAGTAGCCAGTTGGCGCGGATCACCAATCACCAGTTCCTGCATGGCACCATTTAATAACTGGATTACGTGATCAGCGATGTCTTGTTGCAAATACAACACGCGCAAAGCCGAGCATCGCTGGCCAGCACTTAAAAAAGCACTCGAGATGACGTCCTTGACCACTTGCTCAGCCAGGGCCGAGCTATCCACCAACATGGCATTCTGTCCACCGGTCTCTGCGATCAGTGTGGCCAGGGGCGCGTCGCGCGCAGCCAGGGAACGGTTGATCAGGCGCGCTGTTTCGGTTGAACCTGTAAATGCAACTCCATCAATTCGGGGATCTGAAGTGAGCATTGCGCCCACCGTGGCGCCATCGCCCGGCAGCAACTGCAATGCAGCCCCGGGAACCCCTGCCTGGTGCAAGAGACGAGTGACTAACGCTGCAATTGCGGGAGTTTGTTCAGCGGGTTTTGCCAGGACGGTGTTTCCCGCTGCCAGGGCTGCAGTTACCTGCCCGGTGAATATGGCCAACGGGAAATTCCAGGGGCTGATGCAGGCAAAAACACCCCTGCCGTGCAAGGACAGTTCATTCGACTCGCCCGTTGGCCCGGGCAGAACCAGGGGTTGACTGAATCGCTCCCTCGCCTGAAGTGAATAATAACGTGCAAAATCAACAGCTTCACGTACTTCGGCGATCGCATCCCGGACGGTTTTTCCCGCCTCACGGGCACAAAGGACCATGAGTTCAGGCAGATGCTGCTCCATTAAATCCGCCGCCCTGTCCAGCATGTCAGCGCGGGTGCCGGGCGGCACTTTATTCCAGTCAGGGGCGTAATCGCACGCAGTTGCAATGGCCTTTCCGACCTGCTGCTCGCTTGTTTGCGCAACTGTTCCTACGACGTCAGAAAGCCGTGCCGGGTTGACATTGTCAGAGCGCACGCCGGGACCCAGGCTGGCAGGTGCAGCAAGTATGGGCTCAACATCCCAACGGCAATTTGCAAAGTGCTGCATTTGCTCTGCCAATGACTCCACCGACAACTCATTGGCCAGGTTGACGCCCCTGGAGTTTTTTCGTTGCCGGCCGTAGAGGTTTCGAGGTAATGGTATTCCTGCATGCGCTACTGGCCGGGTATTCTGCACTTTGAGGATTGGGTCTTCTGCGACCTCAGAAGCGGGAAGAGATTCGTTGACGATGCGGTTTACAAAAGAGGTATTTGATCCGTTCTCCAGCAATCGCCTGACCAGGTAAGGCAACAGATCCTCATGGCTGCCCACGGGAGCGTAAACCCGGCAGGCATGGCGATATCCCGGCGCCTCCATGACCACGCCGTAGAGATCAGCTCCCATGCCGTGCAAGCGTTGAAACTCGAAATCCAGCCGGTCACCCGCGAGTTCCGTGATCACCGCAACGGTATGAGCATTATGCGTGGCGAACTGCGGGAAAAATGCCTGCCGGTCCGACAACAAGGCCTTGGCGCAAGCTATGTACGAGACATCCGTGTTCGGCTTGCGCGTGAACACCGGATATCCGTCGAACCCTTCAACCTGCGCAAACTTGATCTCGGAATCCCAGTAGGCGCCCTTGACCAGCCTTACCGGGATGCGCCGTCCATGGCAATGTGCCACGTCCGCAAGCAAGGCAATTTCGGCTATCGCACGCTTTTGGTATGCCTGTAACGCCAGTCCGAACCCGTTCCAACCGGCAAGTGCTGGTGCAGCCAGCACATGGGAAAAAACGTCAAGAGTAAGTAACAACCGTTCCGCTTCCTCAGTATCGATGGTCAGGGCCATGCGGTTGGTTTTAGCCAGTTGCGCTAATTCCAGCAACCGCGGCACGAGTTCCCTCAATACCCGATCTTTCTGGGCGAATTCAAATCGCGGATGCAGCGCGGATAGCTTTACGGAAATACTGGGAGCAGCGTAAATATCATCCGCCTGGTTGTTTTGACCAATTGTGCCAATGGCGTCCTTGTACGCTTCCATGTAACGGTCAGCATCGCGGGTCGTCAGAGCAGCCTCGCCCAGCATGTCATAGGAATAGTGGTACATGCGATTGTCTTTCTTGCGGGACCGTTCAATGGCTTCTGCAATGGTGCGCCCCATGACGTACTGGTACCCCATGATACGCATGGCTTGACGGATGGCGCCCCGAACCACGGGCTCTCCGCTACGATTAATCAACCGGCCTAGGGCAGCAGCGAAGTTGTTCGCAGAGTTGCTGGAAAATGATGCCAGTTTTCCGGTCAACATCAGACCCCAGGTTGAGGCGTTGACCAGCACAGATGCGCTCTTGCCGACATGCGACTCCCAATCCGCATCACCCAGTTTATCGGCTATGAGCTTCTCGGCGGTTGCGGAGTCCGGTATGCGCAGCAGCGCCTCTGCGAGGCACATCAATACCACCCCTTCTTCCGAAGAAAGATCATATTCCTGCATGAAGGCTTCCATGACCCCCTGCCTGGACTTTCGTGCCCGCACCTGGCCGACCAGAAATTCAGCCCTTTGTGATACGCGCATGACTGCATCAGGCTCAAGCCTTGCAAGTTCCAACAATTGCAGGACAAGCTCAGCTTCATCGGCGTGATAGGATTCGTTTATTGTCTTTCTTAACGAGTCCATGTCCGGGTTCGGGGGTTTAAGGAAGTCGAACGCCCTTGGTTCGGTCACTGCTGTTTACTCCTGGGTTTTTACAGACTCGGCGCGGCCACATCGCCATTGATTCCATCTTCAGCCAGTTTACTCGCAGCCTCACTGCATGAAAACCGGTAAATCGCCTTGCCCACCTCTTGGCAGGACGGATACAATTAGCGGCTTGGTGAATAACTGCGTTGAGTGACTTTAAGAACGGTTTCGCTGCTCCTTGCAGCCCAACCGGCACTGGCGAGCGGGCCTTGCTTTTGGGGGGTGTACAGCCCAAGGAGTCTTGGTTTCAATCCAAACTGGTCGTGCAGTCCGTTTGTCACTATTAATCCTGAGGCCTGAAAACCTGATGAAGAAACAAAATACGATCATTGTTGCACTGGCAGTTCTCGCAGCAGTATGCGCAGCTTTTTGGCTGCTTCTCGTTGCGCCCGGGTACAGCGGAAATGCCATCAACATGACCCGCGGTGTTACCGAGCAGTCACAGCTGAATTACGACCTTCACATGACGGTGCTCTGGATTTGCGTGGTAATCGGCATCCTGGTGTTTTCTGCGATGTTTCTTTCCATCGTCTTGCACCGCAAGTCGAAGGGTTACAAACCGGCAAAGTTTACCCACAGCACAAAGGCAGAAATGGTGTGGTCCATAATCCCGGTGTTCATTCTCATTGTCATCGCAGTGCCTGCAACTCGCGCCCTTATTGTTATGGAAGTCACTCCGGAAACGGAAATGACCATCAAAATCACTGCTTTCCAGTGGCGCTGGAAGTATGAGTACCTAGATGATGGAATCGAATTCATCAGTTCCCTGGCTGAATCATCAAACGCAGCGCGCAGGCTCGACTCAGGCATTGATCCTGCAACGGTGGAAAACTACTTGCTGGACGTTGACCACAGGCTGGTCCTCCCTGCCGAAACGAAGATCAAGTTCCTCATAACCGCGGATGACGTCTTACACTCGTGGTGGGTGCCGGCACTGGGTTGGAAACGTGATGCCGTACCGGGTTTCATCAATGAGGGCTGGGCCGAAATCCAGGAACCCGGCATTTATCGCGGGCAATGTGCCGAGCTTTGCGGCAGAGACCATGGCTTCATGCCCATCGTGCTGGAGGTGCTTCCGCCAGAACAGTTCAGGCAATGGGTTGAACAGCAACAGCAGAAGAACATCGTCGAGGACGCAGACATGGAGCGGCTTTGGACTCGCGAAGACCTGATGGTGCGCGGAGAGTCCGTTTACCTCGCGCAGTGCTCAACCTGCCATCAGGATGACGGCTCAGGACTGGCCCCCGCATTCCCCGCACTGGCTGGCAGTGCAGTGGCAACCGGCCCGCTGGCCGAACATATCAGTCTTGTGCTCAACGGGAAATCCGGAACTGCCATGCAGGCCTTTGGAGCTTTGCTGTCCGAGTCTGACGTGGCTGCTGTCTTGACCTATACACGCAATGCATTTGGAAATGAGACGGGAGATGTGGTGCAGCCGCAAGCCATCGTCCGCACAAAAAACGGCTAAGCCATGGGAAACACTGAGATGGGTTCCGAAAAAACACTAGCTCACAGCGACCACACGGTTGCAGAGCACGACGAACATCATGATCACAAGCCAAAAGGCTTTCTTGATCGCTGGTTGTATACCACCAACCACAAGGACATCGGCACACTTTACCTGATTTTTTCCCTGGTAATGTTTCTCACCGGTGGCCTCATGGCCATGGTAATACGCGCAGAATTATTCATGCCCGGGCTGCAACTGGTTGAACCTGACTTCTTCAACCAGATGACTACCATGCATGCTTTGATCATGGTTTTCGGAGCGGTCATGCCTGCCTGGGTAGGCTTTGCAAACTGGATGATTCCGATGATGATTGGCGCACCGGACATGGCATTGCCGCGCATGAATAACTGGAGTTTCTGGATACTTCCGTTCGCTTTCACCATGCTGCTGAGCACGCTTCTCATGGATTCCGGCGGCCCCGCCTCCGGTTGGACGCTTTACCCGCCATTGAGTTTGCAGGGCGGGCAGAGCTTTGCGTTCGTGGTGTTTTCCGTTCATATGATGGGCATCTCTTCCATCATGGGTTCCATCAACGTCATCGCAACCATTGTCAACATGCGGGCTCCAGGCATGACCCTGCTGCGCATGCCACTGTTCGTCTGGACCTGGTTGATTACGGCATTCCTGCTGATTGCCGTAATGCCAGTACTGGCCGGGGCAGTGACTATGCTGCTTACCGATCATTTCTTTGGGACAAGTTTCTTTAATGCCGCAGGTGGCGGTGATCCGGTCATGTTCCAGCATATTTTCTGGTTCTTTGGACATCCGGAGGTGTACATCATGATCCTGCCGGCCTTTGGTGTCGTGTCCGAGATTATTCCCACCTTCTCGCGCAAGCCACTGTTTGGATATGCCGCGATGGTTTATGCCACTGCATCCATTGCGTTTTTGTCCTTCATTGTTTGGGCCCACCATATGTTCTCCGTCGGAATGCCTCTGGCGGGCGAGCTGTTCTTCATGTATGCCACGATGCTGATTGCCATTCCGACAGGCGTCAAGGTTTTTAACTGGGTCAGTACAATGTGGCGTGGTTCCATGACCTTTGAAACACCTATGCTCTTTGCCATTGGCTTCGTAGTGCTATTCACTATCGGTGGCTTGTCTGGCCTGATGCTGGCAATGGCATCCGTAGACTTGCAATATCACGATTCGTATTTCGTCGTGGCGCATTTCCATTACGTACTCGTGCCTGGATCTGTATTTGCCCTCATGGCAGGAACCTATTACTGGCTACCAAAGTGGACCGGGCACATGTATTCGGAACGGTGGGGCAAAATTCACTTCTGGCTTTCTGCGATTTTTGTCAACGTGTTGTTTTTCCCCCAGCACTATCTTGGCCTTGCCGGAATGCCCAGGAGAATACCGGACTACTCAGTCCAGTTTGCTGATTTCAATATGATTTCGTCCATTGGCGGTTTTGCATTTGGCGCCACCCAGTTGATTTTCGTCGGCGTGATAATCCATTGCATCTACAAGAGTCGCCAGGTCGCTGCCAGCAGGGTTTGGGAAGGGGCAAGGGGGCTTGAATGGACACTGTCGTCACCACCTCCCTACCACTCCTTCAATGTGCCGCCACCCATCAATTCATCCACTGTCGCACATGCGGATGAGTACAGCCATTGAGGCGAATGGACCAAGCATGGGTAATCAAGAGGAAATTTTACAGCGGCGCAGAGGCGCTGTCCGGACGGCATGGTTACTCACGGGTGTGGCCACGCTGATTTTTGTGCTGTTCATTCTTTCGGGTGTATTGGGTAACTGAAATGCCAAATCCACTGCAGGAAAACTCACGCAACACCCGGGCCAGTCCATCCAATCGAAAAATTGTTTTGGCGCTGCTGTTCGTAACCGTGAGCATGTTCGGGTTTGGTTTTGCCATGCTGCCTTTGTACACCGTGCTATGCGAACTTACAGGTCTCGGCGGGCGCAGCATCCAGGTTGCAAATGACAATTCAAACGTGACGGCCTCGGACCGGGAGATCAAAATTCGCTTCGTGGCAACTACTAATTCCGGCTTGCCCTGGGAGTTTGAACCCGCGGTGAATTCCAAAACGGTGCGACTAGGTGAAATGTCGGATGCAATGTACCTCGCCACGAACCGAACGGACGAGGCAACCCTTGGTCACGCAACCTATAACGTGGTCCCGCCGAATGCCAGCTTGTATTTCGTCAAGACCGAGTGCTTCTGCTTCAGTGAGCAATTGCTCGGCGCACACCAGACCCGTGAGTTGCCGGTGCATTTTTTCATCAAGCCTGATCTGCCGGAGCAAATTCGCGAGATTACGCTTTCGTATACGTTTTATCGAAACAACGATGCGGGTGCACTTGCTCTGGCAATGGCGTCCGCACCCTGACAGGACTCAATGAGGTTCAGAGATAAATGGCACAGCATGAAGAAGGCTCCTACTACGTACCCCACGGCACACATTGGCCCATAATCGGCTCTTTGGGGCTGATCACCATGTTGTCCAGCGCAGCGTTCTGGATGAATGATGCCGCCATCGCGCCATGGACCTTTGCGGTTGGGGTGGCGATCATGATTGTCATGCTCGTCGGTTGGTTCGGACAAGTGATCCGTGAAAGCGAAGACGGGATGTACAACTCACAAGTGGATACTTCTTTTCGTATGGGAATGGCCTGGTTTATTTTTTCTGAAGTGATGTTTTTTGCCTGCTTTTTCGGTGCGCTGTTTTATGCCCGGGTACTTTCCGTGCCCTGGTTGGGCGGTGCCGGCGCAGAAGGCTACACCAATGAAATACTGTGGCAGGGTTACCAGAATGTCTGGCCAACTGGAGGGCCGGCGCAGTTGGGAGGACAGTTCCAAACGATTCCGGCGTTTGGTGTTCCTTTTCTCAATACGCTCATCCTGCTGACTTCCGGCTTGACCGTCACCCTGGCCCACCATGCTTTGAAAAAAGATCATCGTCGCCAGTTGGTAGGATGGCTTTTTGCAACGGTATTTCTGGGCTTTCTGTTCGTGTGGTTCCAGGCTGAAGAATACCGGGAGGCCTACGAGGAACTGGGCTTAACCCTGGGATCAGGAATTTATGGCTCCACCTTTTTCATGCTTACCGGCTTTCATGGAGTACACGTAACACTCGGCGCGATCATGTTGTTGGTGATTGCGTTGCGATGTGCCAGAGGGCACTTCAAACCTGACCAGCACTTTGGCTTTGAAGCGGTGGCGTGGTACTGGCATTTCGTAGACGTGGTGTGGCTGGGATTATTTATCTTTGTATATGTGTTCTGATACGCCGAATCCGCTTCCTGCCAAGTGCTTGGCCCACTTCTGATCCTGCCCGCGCCTACGGCTGGTCGTCCGCCGCCTGATTAGCGCCAGGAACGTGAACCGGGCCATTGCTACTGGGTTCAATCCAGCCCAGTTGGTAGGCTCCCCAAAGAGTCGCAAATAACACCAGTGAAAGGCCGATTCGCCACGTTAGTCGCTTGACCGTCCGATCTCCCTTACCCTTGTCGCGGACCAGGAAGAAGAATGACGAAATCAGGCTGTAGAGAATGGTGAGGAGGAACAGGATAATGAAGATTTTCATGAGCACGACGGTCTCTCCCTGTATTGGATTTGCCTCATTATAGCGGACTAATAGGCGGCAACTACATGCATCTACACCCATCCGCTTCCCTCAGCCTGATACTTCTACCGCTGGCGGCGTTTTTTGTGTGGCTGGGCCTTTGGCAACTCGACCGCAAGCACGAAAAAGAACAGATGATCGACCAATATCAGAACGCTCCACTGCTGGAATATGCTTCACCAGGCGAGTTTAACCCGCACTATGCCCGCGTCCAGCTTACTGGACAGTACGACCCAAACTGGCAACTCTTACTGGACAATAAGGTATTCAAAGGGCGCGTCGGTGTCCATGTGCTCACCTTGTTCCGCCCGTCTTTTGGCAAGCCTGTGCTGGTGAATCGTGGCTGGGTGCCCCTAGGTCCCAAACGCGGCAACCTCCCGGAAATACCTACTCCAACAGAACAGGTCCAGATATCCGGAATGCTCATCAAGCCCGCTGAGGACGGAATTCGCCTCGGCGCGCCAGAGAAGCTTGTTGGACCGGGGCAAGCACAGCTGGTGACCTATCTTGTGATGAGTGAGGTCGCATCCGCACTCGATGGAAGAGTAGCGCAGCAACTCTTGCAGCTCGATGCAACGGACGCATCGGGCTTTGAAGATCGTAATTGGCAACCCACGGTGATGATGCCCGCTCAGCATGGGGCCTATGCCCTGCAGTGGTTTTCATTATCCCTGGCCATCGTGATCATCTGGTTTACCCTGGGCTGGCGGCGGGGCGCTTCGCACCGTTTGAGTAAAGATCGAAGTAACAGGGACTTTGGGCAGAAGCCGACATGAAGGCTCTGCCTCCAAGAATAACATTGCTGGTGATTCTGGCCATGTTCAGCATTCCGCTGGTGCTGGCCTGGCTGATGAACTCGGGCTCGATTAAGTATCAGTCCGGGGCCACGGTCAATTTGGGGACGCTGGTGTCGCCGGTCGTTCCGCTGGATTGGTCAAGCGTTCAGCCCGTTGCCCATGTCTCGGCAAGTTCCCTGTTTAACGGATTCTGGGTGATCCTTTATGCGGTTCCATCTGTGTGTAATGCAGAATGTCTTGAGCAGGTCACTCAGCTACGCCAGGTGCACCGTGCCTCGGGCAAGAACCAGAATCGCATAAGGATTGCGTTACTTCTAGAGCCTTCGCTTTCCCAGGGTCAGATCGATGAACTACTGGCAGTAGACACGCAATTTAACCTGGTAGCAGACGCCTCAAAAGCTACTCACACGGCACTTGCCCAAGCAAGCAGCGGAACTTCTAGTACAGGAGGGCTTTCCACCGTTTACCTCCTTGATCCACTTGGGAATATAATGATGACGTACAATGGGGAAAATAGCCCGCACAGTCTGAGCAAAGACCTCAAAAGGCTCCTGACCTGGTCAACACTGGATAAACACTCATGAACCCTGGCCTGCACCGCCTGGCGGTTGCCGCCGCAATCGTGGCCTTCTGTGTCATCGTTCTTGGTGCTTTTGTCAGACTGTCCCACGCAGGGCTAGGTTGCCCGGACTGGCCAGGTTGCTATGGACACCTGACCTGGCCGGGTGAATCAGAAGAGATTTCCCAAGCCAATCAATCGTTTCCAGACCGCCCGGTCGAAGGTCACAAAGCATGGAAGGAAATGGTGCATCGCTACCTGGCAAGTGCCCTGGTGCTGTTGGTGTTAAGCATTAATGTCCTGGCGTGGAAGCCATCTTATCGTAAGAGCGGGCAGCGCGTGCTTGCCGGACTCCTGCTGATCCTGATTCTCTTCCAGGCAGCGTTGGGAATGTGGACGGTCACACTGAGTTTGCTGCCCATCGTAGTCATGGGTCACCTGCTTGGGGGCCTTGCCACATTTGGACTGTTGGTTTGGCTTTCAAACCGCAGCAGTATAAAGGGTTACTTTGAGCCCAACCTGTCCATGCGGAAAATACGCCCGTGGATCGTTGCAGCATTGATCATGCTGGTCATCCAGATTTCGCTCGGTGGCTGGACCAGCGCAAATTATTCCGCACTCGCATGCCCGGATTTCCCAACTTGTCTGGGTTCATACTGGCCTGAAGCAGACTTCAGACAGGGCTTTAGCCCGGAACGCGAAATTGGCGTGAGCTATGAAGGCGGCGTTCTTGACCCTGCTGCTCGGGTTGCCATCCATCTGGCGCACCGCCTTGGGGCATTGATGACTCTGCTGATTCTCGTCACCGTTTCCTTACGCCTGATGCGCACTACTGCGATGCCTCGCAGCGGCCTGGTACTATTGGTGCTCGTTATCACTCAATTCTGCCTCGGCATCTTGAACATCATTCACGCCCTGCCGTTGGCAAATGCAGTTGCGCATAGCGGCGTGGCAGCCCTGTTACTTGCACAGTTAATCTGGTTATTGCACCAGTCCACACCGCGGCGGCGCTGAATTCATGATTTCTCAATTTCACCGCTATTTTGAGTTGTGCAAGCCAAAGGTGGTGGCACTGATCATCTTCACGGCAATCGTGGGAATGTTCCTGGCAACGCCTGGCTTGCCGCCACTGAGCGCGTTGCTGGCGGGAACCATCGGAATCGGATTGGCGGCATCTTCTGCCGCTGCGATCAATCACCTGCTCGATCAACGCATCGATGCAGTCATGGTGCGCACGCGAAACCGGCCTTTGCCCACCGGAGGACTGAAGACCAGCCAGGTGTTCATATTTGCGCTCGTTCTTTGCATCGTCGCAATGCTGACACTCATATTATTCGTTAACGCCCTTACCGCGGCTTTGACGTTTTTCTCACTGATTGGATACGCAGTTATCTATACCCTCTGGCTCAAAAGGGCGACCCCGCAAAACATCGTGATTGGTGGCGCCGCGGGCGCAGCGCCACCCGTGTTGGGCTGGACTGCCGTAACAGATAGCGTTGACCCGGCCGCGTTGTTACTCTTCCTGATCATTTTTGTCTGGACACCGCCGCATTTTTGGGCGCTGGCAATCCACCGCAGACTGGATTACGCAGCGGTCGACATCCCAATGTTGCCGGTCACACATGGTGTTGAATTTACCCGCTGGCACATTCTTTTTTACACTGTGCTTCTGACAATTGTGACCACCCTGCCCTACTTGACCGGCATGAGCGGGTTGCTGTACCTGGCTGGTGTGAGTGTTCTCAATGCAGGTTTTCTGTGGTACGCCGCAAGAATGGTGTTGGATAACGATGCAAGTGCTACTGAAGTGCTTCCTATGGAGACATTTCACTACTCGGTCCAGTACCTGATGTTTCTTTTCGCGTTCTTGCTTGGCGACCACTACCTGCAGAATTTTGTTTAACAATATACCGTCCATGGGAAAGCCATGGCATTGATGTTTCAAACAAGGCATATGGAGCCCAGCATTGAAAAAGCAAGAACGCCAAGCTGCAATCCCTGACTCCCCTCTGAGAAAATTGGAGGATCACGGCGAATTTGTCACCCGCCATGTAGGCCCGCGGGAAGAGGATATCCAGCACATGCTGGCTGCGGTGGGCGCGCAGTCGCTGGAACATTTGATCGAGACCACCTTGCCGCCGGTGATACAACTACAGGAACCGCTGGACCTTCCGCGCGCGAGGAATGAAACGGAAACCCTGCAACGCTTGCGGGAAATGGCTGCGCAAAACCGGGTGTTGCATAGCATGATAGGAATGGGCTACCACGAAACCGTGCTGCCGTCGGTAATCCAGAGAAACGTGCTTGAAAATCCCGGATGGTACACGGCCTACACCCCCTACCAGGCTGAAATATCCCAGGGCCGGCTCGAAGCCTTGTTGAATTTTCAGCAGATGATTTGTGACCTGACGGGCATGCCCATCGCCAATGCGTCTTTGCTCGATGAAGCGACCGCGGCAGCGGAAGCCATGTCCATGCTGCAGCGCGTCAATCGGAAGTCCAAATCGAACCGGTTCCTGGTGGCCTCGAATGTGCTGCCCCAGACGCACGATGTGGTTCAAAACCGCGCTGCCCAGTTCGGCATAGAGATCGCGACCGGGGACCCCGCCAGGCTACTTCAGGAAAATGAAGCTTTCGGGATACTGCTTCAATACCCAGGCACCGATGGAGAAATAGCCGACTACAAAGAAATGATCCAACAGGCCCATGAGCAAGGCGTGCTCGTTGCCGTGGCCACTGACCTGATGAGCCTTGTTTTGCTCACGCCGCCCGGGGAAATGGGCGCCGATGTGGTACTTGGCTCAGCGCAACGTTTCGGTGTACCCATGTGCTACGGCGGGCCCCACGCTGCGTTTTTTTCGACCCGGGACGAGCATAAACGAGCCTTGCCCGGGCGCATTATCGGCATGTCGCAAGACACTGCGGGCCGCCCGGCAATGCGCATGGCGCTGCAGACTCGTGAGCAACATATCCGTCGCGACAAGGCTACAAGCAATATCTGCACAGCCCAGGCCCTGCTGGCCGTAATCAGTGGCATGTATGCCGTCTGGCACGGACGCGAGCGCCTGAAGAAAATCGCCCGGCGCATTCACAGACTAACGAGCCTGCTGGTACATGGTACTGTGCAGGCAGGGTTCAGACCTGAATCAAGCACCTGGTTTGACACAGTGACGTTCAAGCTTGATGCCAGCCAGGCAGATGCGATTTATCACAGAGCGCAAGATGCCGGAATCAACCTGCGCCGTGATGGCAAGACAGTGATCGGGCTTAGCGTCAATGAAAAGACTACCCGCAAGCACATCGAAGCACTGCTGCAAGCATTTACCGGCGAGTCTGCCCCAATCAACATGGCATCACTTGACCAGCAGCTGGTAGATTCCATTGTGGCGATTCCACCGAATCTGCTTCGCACCAGCGATTTCCTGCAACACCCGGTTTTCTATCGCTATCACTCCGAAACCGAGATGCTGCGCTACCTGAAGCGCCTGGAAAACAAGGATATGTCACTGGCCCACGCCATGATTTCGCTCGGCTCGTGCACCATGAAACTCAATGCCACCACGGAAATGATTCCCATCACCTGGGCAGAGTTCAGTGATATCCACCCATTTGCACCGCTGGACCAAGCCCAAGGATATCAGCAGCTGTTGCGCGAGCTTGAAAGCATGCTGGTGGTTTGTACCGGCTACGATGCAGTCTCCCTGCAGCCCAATGCCGGCTCCCAGGGGGAATATGCGGGTTTGCTCGCAATTAAGCTATACCACGAGTCCCGCGGAGACGCTCAACGAACTGTTTGCCTGATACCCTCATCAGCTCATGGCACCAATCCGGCCAGCGCGGCAATGGCAGGAATGACCATCGTTGTAGTCAAGTGCGACAGCAACGGAAATGTAGACTTGAATGACCTGAAGGAAAAAGCCCGGGCCAGCGCGGAAAATCTCTCTGCACTCATGATCACCTACCCTTCCACCCATGGTGTGTTCGAGGAAGACATCAGAGAAATTTGCGATATCGTCCATGAATTCGGTGGGCAGGTGTATCTCGATGGCGCAAACATGAACGCGCTGGTTGGCTGCGCCGCACCGGGTAAATTCGGAGCTGATGTCTCGCATCTGAACCTGCATAAAACGTTTTGTATACCGCATGGTGGAGGTGGGCCGGGTGTAGGTCCCATCTGCGTAGGTAAGCACCTGGAGCCATTCCTCCCGGGACACAGCGTGGTGCAGATGGAAGGTCGCTTTGCCCATAATCCCGCGGTCTCTGCAGCGCCATGGGGCAGCGCCGGAATTCTGCCCATTTCCTGGGCATACATAGCCATGATGGGGCGCGATGGACTCACGCGAGCGACCCAGGTCGCCATTCTCAGCGCCAACTACATAGCCAAACGGCTATCTACCGCTTATCCGGTTCTGTACACAGGGCGAAACGGCAGAGTAGCGCATGAGTGCATCATTGACCTGAGGCCATTCAAAGAATCCTGCGGCATCAGCGAAGAAGACGTGGCAAAACGCCTGATTGATTACGGCTTTCATTCCCCCACGATGTCTTTTCCGGTTCCCGGCACGCTCATGATTGAACCCACGGAAAGCGAGTCTCTGGCCGAAGTTGAAAGGTTTATAGAAGCCTTACTGAGCATCCGCGAAGAAATCCGCGCCGTCGAATCCGGGAAGTCAGACTCCCTGGACAATCCCCTGAAGAACGCCCCTCACACGGTGGAGGACATTGCGGGCAAGTGGACCCATGCTTACGACAGGCGCCAGGCGGTCTACCCGGTCAGCGGATTGATTGGTCACAAGTTCTGGCCGTCGGTTGGTCGCATAGACAACGTACACGGCGATCGCAACCTGGTGTGCACTTGTCCGCCCATGGAGGTGTGGATGGCAATGCAATAGGAGCCGTCAGTCCTGCCTGACAGGAGCGCCTCTGGGGTCCAGGAACAGTTCCTCTGCCGGACGACGTCGATTATAGTGCGAAGCCATTACGCGGCCGTACGCGCCTGTATTGGCAATCAGGACTACATCTCCTTCAACAGTGGGTGGCAGCAAGCGACTTTCCCCCAGCACATCCCCTGACTCACAAATCGGCCCGACAACACGACAGTGCACAGTCGCAGGATGATCAAGCCTGCTGAGATTAATGATTTCGTGGTACGAGCCATACAATGCGGGGCGGATTAGCGAATTCATTCCAGTAGCGACCCCGACGTAATGGAGATTACCCTTGTCCTTCAGTTGCGTCACGCGCGCGAGCAGAACCCCCCCATTGGCAACCAAATACCGTCCCGGCTCAAGCCATAATTCAACATCGACGCCAACCATGGCTGCGCGTAAAACCTCATCCAGGCGTTCGAGGTCAAAGCCAGGCTGATCCGGATGATCGGGAACCCCCATACCGCCACCGAGGTCCAGCACCCTTACTGCCGGAAAGCGCGGAAGCACGGCCAGCAAACGCTGTAACTGCTCCTGCCAGACGGATGGATCAATAACCCCACTGCCGGTATGTGCATGCAATCCGGTAACTTGAATATGATGTTTCTGCAGGTAGCCTGAAAGCTCGCTCGTCTGCTCAAGGCTGATTCCAAATTTGGATTCTTTTCCGGAAGTAATGACCTTGCGATGATGGCCATGGCCGCTTTCCAAATCCAGCCGCAGAAATAATTCCCGACCGGCAAACAAATCCGGCCACTGCTGCAGCACCCAGGAATTGTCCACAGTTATTCTTACGCCAGCTTCAATTCCCTTTGCGTATTCTTCGCGTGGTGCGAAGTTCGGAGTAAACAGGATATCCGCCGGATTGAGTCCAGGGACAACCGACAGCACGTGCTCAACCTCAGCAAAAGAAACACATTCAAAACCCAGTCCCCGCAGCGCCAGGGTTTGCAAAATACGAGGATGATCATTGGCTTTGACGGAATAAAGCACTCGATGGACCGAGCGCAATGCCAACAGCTGCTGCGCCGCTATGCGAACAATGTCGAGGTCATAGACATAGGCACATTCGCGCTGACCGAATGCAACAAGTAGCTCCGCTGAACGCTTACGCCACCATTCAGGGCTTTTGCTGACGCCACTTGTGCTTTTGTTCAGCTCCGCCCAACTCGGACCAAACTCTGCCCTGCTGCCAGCCTGGGATGAGATGAGGGTCTGGTGAAGTTTACGCACCAGGTTATCTGCGTGCTCCGCATCAACGACCAAGGTAAGGTTCAGGTCATTAGCCGACTGGGTCACCAGGTGAACATTCCGGTCCTGGAACAGATCGAGCGCACTGGACAGTTTTCCAAGTATGGTACGTATGGCATTCCCTACCATGCTGATGGAAACGCAATCCGTTTTCACACTCACCTGGCATAAACCGGAAAGATCATCAATAAATCGGGTGAATCGTGATCCATCAGTATCAGCTGCGGACTCCGGATCCAGGGTTACCGTTACGGTGGATTCTGAAGTAGAAATCAGGTCCACCGAGTACTTATGCTCCTTGAAAACCGCAAATGCATCCGCAAGAAACCCAGCCTGGCGCCACATCGCAGGGTCCTCCATCGTAATCAGGATAATTCCCTTGCGACTGACAACTCCTTTTACTTGAGGCTGAGATTCACGATCACGTAAACCAATTCGAGTTCCGGGAAATTCCGGATGCCGCGTGTCTTTGATCCAGAGTGGAATATTATGCCGGCGCGCGGGCTGGATGCTCGGCGGGTGAAGAACTTTGGCACCCATGGATGCCAGTTCCTGTGCTTCGCTATATCCCAAATGATTGAGTAACCTGGCTTCAGGCACAACGCGGGGATCTGCGGTAAACATTCCAGGTACATCGGTCCAGATTTCGAGTACTTCGGCTTGTAACCTGGCGGCAAAGCACGCCGCAGACGTGTCCGAGCCTCCGCGTCCCAGAAGGCACGTCTCGCCTTGGTGCCCTGATACGATAAACCCCTGTGTGATGTGCACCTGCCCAATCGCGGCCAGCCGTGCCTCGAGAGCCGGATCTTCCTCATCCGAGCAGCGCACTGACAAGGGCGAGTGTGCATCGCCGACTGCCGCATGCAGCCATTGCCGGGCATCCAGCAGGTTTGCGGGCAAACCAAACTGCCGCAAGACCTCCACGCCAATTGAACTCGACATGAGTTCACCGTGTGCCCACACCACTGCACGATCACCAGCGCTGCATGGGAACTGGACCCCGGCGCACAGGCGAATCAAATCTTCGAGGTACTGAGTAAATGCTGAATGCTGCTCAATTCCCAATTGAGCAATCAAGTTCTGATGCTGCCGGTTGATCTCTATGAGGACTTCCTCCCGACCGGCTTTACTCACTTCATTTGCAAGGCGGCCCAGCAGATCCGTGACTCCGGAAAGGGCTGACACAACGACCAGAATGTGCCGGCCTGATTCAATCGCGTTATGCACCTGCGCTGATATGGTTTTCCAGTACTGGGGAGAACTGACACTGGTTCCACCAAACTTCAACACGCGCCAGGGGCGGCCTGATGCCCTTCGCAACTCACGGTCTTGCATGTCTACTCCTGTAATGAATTGCATGTTGAAACTAAAACGGCCTCCGCAGAGGAGGCCGTCTCGGTGCTACCAGTTCCCTGCAAAATCAGGCTGTCATCGACACTCTCAGCTTCCGCAGGGCATTGGCTTCGAGTTGGCGAATACGCTCTGCTGAAACATTGTATCTGTCCGCCAGTTCCTGCAAGGTAACCTTGTTTTCATCCTGCAGCCATCGGCAACGAATGATGTCCTGGCTTCTTTCGTCAAGTTCATCCAGGCCTGAGTACAACAGGGTATCACTGTGGATCTGCCAGTCTTCATCCTCTGCAGCGCTTTCAGGGCCCTGCAGGTGACTGACGAGAAATGCAGCCGGCGCAACATGAGGTGAATCTTCGTCTGTATTGGCCTGCAAATCGAAACCAACATCCTGGCCTGATAATCGCGATTCCATTTCAAGGACTACTTCCGGCTTCACACCAAGATCACCGGCAACGGCGGTAACTTCGTCATAGCTGAGCCAGCCAAGGCGTTTCTTGGACTTGCGCAAATTGAAAAACAATTTTCTCTGCGCTTTGGTCGTGGCAACTTTAACGATGCGCCAATTGCGCAAAATAAACTCGTGCATCTCTGCGCGAATCCAATGGACAGCAAACGAAACCAGGCGAACTCCGTGATCCGGGTCAAAACGCTTGACTGCTTTCATCAATCCGATGTTGCCTTCCTGGATCAAATCACCCAAAGGCAAACCATATCCGGTATAACCCTTAGCTACATGGACAACAAAACGTAAATGCGCCAACACCATGTGACGGGCGGCCTCCAAATCGTCTTCGTCTCTGTAGCGACGGGCGAGTTCCTGTTCCAATTCCAGTGTCAAGACCGGGATCTTATTGACTTCCTGAATGTAGGCATCAAGGCTGCCCGTTCCCGCAAGGGCTAACAGGCGACTCGGTACTAATTCTTTACTCATAAACCCTCCTGAACAACGAAGAAGCATATCACACCATGCTATCGACGGGCCATGCCTGAACTAACTTTCACATGATCGGATGATGCTGCAGGCGGTCATGCAAAAATTGTTAATGACGGTTGGTTCGACCGTAAAAGTAGAGTATTGTTCAGAATATTACTTCCTTTAAAATCATATAGTTATATCTCTGCTGATCTCGATGTCAGATCCTTCCCAGGAGTCCACCGCGCCGTAATAGCCAGAGGTATCGCTCTACGGAAACCCAGGCACCCAAGAAGCCAAGCCCACCACCGGACAGCAGCACCAGGAAAGCCTGTCGAAAGGTCAGGGAACTTAGTCTGAAGGAATTTCCATAGGCATCCAGCAACTGGTCCAGCGGGGACTGCAGATAGTGCAAACTCATAAAAAGCAAACCGAGCGCCAACGCAGACCCCATGAGGCCATACCAAAACCCAGAATAGAGGAATGGCTGCCGTATAAAGTTTTCACTCGCGCCGACCAGACTCAGGATTTCGATTTCATCCGACCGATTTGCCACATCCATGCGGATGGTGTTGGCAACGACCACTACAACTGCAAGAGAAAAAAGGAGACTAAGAACAGAAACCAGTGCGTTACCAAGAGCCAGCAAACTGGACAGGCGCTTTAGCCATTTGTAGTCCAACTGGACTACATCCACGCCTTTTTGCGACTTGAGCCATTCACCCAAGATTTCCAACCCGGCCGCAATGTCCATGTTTGCCATGGCCTTGGGGCGCACCAGCACTACCCAGGGCAGAGGGTTTGTATCCAGTACATCGAGCGCCTCACCAAATCCGGAAGCAGCTCGAAATTCATCCAGGCCCTGCTGCGGTGAGATGCCCGTGGCGGTCGCATCCGGCCTCGCATTAATAACCCGCAGCAGTTCGGCGGCATCGTCGGTCGTTTCTGCGGCGTCAAGAAAGACAGTGATCGAACCCCATTCTTCTGCTCGTAAATCAACTCCCCGCAAATTGTCCAATGAGACGTAAAGCCCTATCGGCAAGGCCATCGCAATGCCAAGCACCAGCACGGTCATTAAAGTCCCTACGCGGTGGCTCAGCAAAGCCCCAAGACTTGAGAAAAAACTGTAGAGTTGACGTCTGCTCCACGCTCGTACCCAACGCCTGATGCCCGGGCTATTCATCGCATCATCTCTGGGTGTTTGCCGGAATATCGTCGATTAGCTGCCCCTTCTGGAGCACGAGCACGCGTTTGTTCATGCGTCGGATCAGGTCGAGATCGTGGCTGGCAATGAGCACAGTAACACCGAGTTGATTGAGCTGGCGAAACAGCCCGAAAAGTTCTGCTGACAGGTCCGGATCCAAATTTCCTGTTGGCTCGTCGGCGAGCAAGACTGGGGGCATCCCGACAATCGCCCTGGCGACGCCGACTCTTTGCTGTTCACCCCCGGATAATTCCAACGGCCACGACCTCTCTTTTGCAAACAAGCCCACTCTGTCCAGTGAAGCTCGCACTCGTTTGCGAATGTCTGCATAACGCAATCCGGCAATCAATAGTGGTAGTGCAACATTGTCAAAAACGCTCTTGTCCCGCAGCAACTTGTGGTCCTGGAAAATCATTCCAATCCCCTGCCGGACCTTCGGAGCCTGCCGCATTGAGGTGGTACTCAGGTTCCTGCCGCCAACTACGACCTGGCCACGTGTTGCCTTCTCAATCATCAGGATCAAACGCAACAAACTGCTTTTACCGGCACCGGAATGCCCTGTCAAAAATGCCATTTCTCCAGCAGCGATGTGAAAGTTGACATCACTCAGAGCCTGATTACCACCGGCATACCGTTTACTTACATGCTCAAAGCTGATCATTACACCAACCGGGTAAGGTATCAGCTCCCCGGCTTGCGGGGGTGCCGACGAGCGCTCGAGGAGGGCTTTCCGGAAGCGCGGTTTCCACGGACGCCAGTGGGCTTTACCTTGCCGTCACGGCCGGAATTCGTCCGCGGCGGCCGTGACGCTGGTCTTTGGATGTCCATCAGCAGGCTGGTTGAAACCTGCTCGATTGGAATGGGATAGCCAATGAAGCTTTCAATTTCGGGCAAATGAAAAGCATAGTTTTCACAGGCAAAGCTTATGGCCTCGCCCTTGGCTCCCAAGCGCGCAGTGCGGCCAATGCGGTGAACATAATCAGGCGCATCTTGCGGCAAATCATAGTTGATCACGTGTGTTACGTCCGGGATATGGAGTCCGCGCGCGGCGACATCAGTAGCCACGAGAATTGGCACTTCACCATCATGAAATTGTCGCAGCAGATTCTGCCGTGTTTTCTGAGGAACACTTCCCGATATTGCGGCAGCATGGAAACCGTTGGCATTCAATGTTCGCTCGACGCGGTCCGTGGCCGCACGGGTATTGGTGAACACCATGATGCGTCCACCTTCAAACTGTTTCAACAACCCAGCCAGTAAACGCGGCTTTTCTTCATTGGCAGGGTAGTAAACGGTTTGGCGAACATGCTCAGAAGTTACCCGCTCCGACTCGACTTTCATGAGTTCCGGCTCATTCATGTGTTCGTAAGCGAGTTCCAGAACGCGATGAGACAAAGTAGCTGAAAAGAGCAAACACTGCCGTCGCTCGCGAGGAGGCAAACGTCGCAGCACATACCTGATGTCGTTGATAAAGCCTAGGTCGAACATCCGGTCTGCTTCGTCCAGTACCATTACTTCGATCTGGTTCAGCTTGAACACATTTTGCTTGAAGAAATCGATTATGCGGCCGGGAGTTCCAATTAGGATGTCAACTCCCCGCTCCAGACTTTGACGCTGTTTTTCGTAGTCGACACCGCCATAGGCCAGCCCAAGCTTCAGGTTCGTCTCTGCACCGAGCAACAGGGCATCTTTGTGTATCTGGATCGCCAACTCTCTCGTGGGAGCAAGCACCAAAGCTCTGGGATGGCGAAGATCGGCCTTTGACTGACTCTTAATCAGCCGCTGAAATAACACGAGGAGAAAAGCCGCTGTCTTGCCAGTACCTGTTTGCGCCTGTCCCGCAACGTCCGCACCCTTTAAAGCAACCGGCAGAGTCAAGGCCTGGATGGGCGTGCAATGCACAAACTTCGCCTGCTCCAAGCCCTTTTTGATTTTCTCGTCAAGATCGAGCTGTGAGAATTCCAGATCGCTCAAGGAGTTGTTGGTTTGCTCCTGGGTCATATACTATCCATATGTGTAAACCAGCTTGGGAAACGGGTTTGGGGTGAATGGCAAAAGTTTGGGCGGCATGGCTTGAATATTTTTGCATGCGCCTTGATATAGTCTGGCAACTAAGCTGAAATGCGGACCTTGGCTTCTTGTGTGCTACATTTCGGTCCCCGCACACCGATCATATTAACCGCGCTGCCTCCCATGTACCAGTGGAGATGTACCGCGAAACCGGGAGGAATACCTTGAGCGACAAAATAACCCACGTAACAGACGCCAGCTTTGCACAGGAAGTTCTGCAAGCTAACGGGCCCGTACTTGTGGATTATTGGGCAGAATGGTGTGGACCGTGCAAAATGATTGGTCCAATCGTTGAAGAAATTGCCAATGAGTATGGTGGTCGCCTGAAAGTAGCCAAAATGGATATCGACAGCAACAACCAGACACCGCAGCAGTACAGCATTCGAGGCATTCCCACGCTTATGATTTTCAAGGACGGCAAGGTACAGGCAACAAAAGTGGGTGCGCTTACCAAGGGACAACTCAAGGCATTTGTTGACGAAGTAGTCTGATACTGCGAGCCCGACCGCAGGCAAACGATGGCGGAGATACCCGACCTGGTGCGTTAATGACTGGACGTTGCAATAATATCGTGCTAGTTTTACACACATCAGGCCGTGATTCCGGCCCGGCAGACAAACTTCCCTTTTTTAAAACTGGTTCGTTAATAGAGCGATTCAGCTAAACGCAAAGCTTTATATTGTTTCCGGAAGCACGTTTGCCGCTACCGGTCGAACTGTTTAACCACAACTTTCATTTACCCCATTCCGGGCATACGCTCAATCATCCTGAGAATCTTCCAGTCAACTTACACGTCCTTCGTCAAAGAGTATCAATAACTCCATGAACCTCACTGAACTCAAACAAAAACCTGTCTCCGAACTACTTCAGATTGCCAACGAAATGGGACTGGAAGGCGTGGCGCGCTCGCGCAAGCAAGACGTCATATTCTCCATTCTCAAAGCGCACGCCAAAGGTGGAGACAGCATTTTCGGGGACGGTGTAGTGGAAATCCTCCAGGATGGATTCGGCTTTTTGCGGTCAGCCGACAGCTCTTACCTTGCTGGCCCCGATGACATCTATGTCTCGCCCAGTCAGATCAGACGATTTGCATTGCGCACAGGGGACATGGTTTCCGGCAAAATCCGCCCGCCAAAGGACAGCGAGAGATACTTTGCTCTGCTAAAGGTTCAGGAAATTAATTATGAGCCGCCTGAAGCCGCCAAGAGCAAAATACTTTTTGAAAACCTGACCCCTGAGTTCCCTACCGAAGCATTCAAACTGGAACGCGGGAATGGCAGCACCGAGGATGTCACCGCCCGGATTATTGACCTGGTCTCCCCGATCGGGATGGGACAACGTGGCCTAATCGTATCGCCACCAAAAGCAGGTAAAACGATAATGTTGCAAAATATCGCAACCAGTATTCGAGCCAACAGCCCCGATTCGCGAATGATCATCTTGTTGATCGACGAGCGACCTGAAGAAGTCACGGAAATGCAGCGATCGGTAGACGCAGAGGTAATTTCAAGTACTTTCGATGAACCTGCCTCACGCCATGTTCAGGTAGCCGAAATGGTAATTGAGCGGGCGAAACGCCTGGTTGAACATAAGCTACACGTGGTCATCCTGCTCGATTCCATCACGCGCCTCGCTCGCGCCTACAACACGGTTGCTCCATCTTCCGGAAAAGTCCTGACCGGTGGCGTGGATGCCAATGCTTTGCAAAGACCCAAAAGATTCTTCGGTGCGGCCAGAAATGTGACAGAGGGCGGATCGCTTACCATCATCGCAACGGCGCTCGTTGATACGGGCTCAAAGATGGACGAAGTGATCTATGAGGAATTCAAAGGCACGGGAAACATGGAAATCCACCTGAACCGCCGCATAGCGGAACGGCGCACGTATCCGGCAATTGACATCAATCGCTCCGGAACACGGCGTGAAGAACTCATGATCAGCTCGGATCAATTACAGAAAATGTGGATTTTGCGCAAACTACTCCACCCCATGGACGAAGCCCAGGCGATAGAGTTCATGCTGGACAAAATGAAAGCGACCAAGACCAACGAAGAATTCTTCAGTTTCATGAAGCGCTAGTTGGCGCAGGTAGCTAAAAAAAGGCCGCTGTGTAGCGGCCTTTTTTTTGCAGATGGGAACAGGCTACATGACCCATTCGTCCACAAAATCGGGTACCGGTGTGCTTTCAAGCCTGGCTTGGGTTGCGCACAAGGCGTCAATCTCAACAGCCCGATTTGACCCCAGATGTGCAGCAACAGCATCACGGAATTTTTCCACAAGCAAGGGAATTCCTTCCTCACGCCGGCGGCGATGCCCCACCGGATAACTTACTTCCACCCTTTCGCTGCTGCTGCCATCCTTGAAAAAAACCTGCACGGCATTTCCAATACCGCGTTTTTGCGGATCAAAATAATCCGTCGTAAATTTCTTGTTTTCACTCACCACCATCTTGTCGCGTAATGCATCAATTCTGGAATCAGCAGCAACATCGTCATTATAGCTCTCGGCCGTCAGCGCTCCGAAAATGAGCGGTGCTGCGACCATATACTGGATGCAATGATCACGATCTGCATAATTGTCCAGAGGCCCGGTCTTATCGATGATTCGAACCCCCGCTTCCTGCGTTTCAATCGTTATTTTCTCAATATCATCAATCCGGTCTTTCACCGTTGGATGCAATGTCATTGCGCATTCAACCGCGGTCTGCGCATGAAACTCAGCAGGAAAGGAAATTTTGAAAAGGACGTTTTCCATCACATAGCTGCCATAAGTGCGCTGGAACTGGAATGGCTGGCCTTTGAAGAGAACGTCGTAGAACCCCCAAACGTCGGCGGTGAGAGCGGACGGGTAGCCCATCTCGCCGCGTAACACAAGTAGAGCCAGGGTTACAGCCCGCCGGCACGCGTCGCCAGCTGCCCAGCTTTTTCGCGAACCTGTATTGGGTGCATGCCGGTACGTGCGTAATGCGCCACCATCTATCCATGCGTTTGAAACCGCATCTATGACCTGGTCCCTTGTGCCCCCCAGCATGCGGGTTACAACAGCTGTCGATGCCACCCTCACCAGCAAAACGTGATCCAGGCCGACCCGGTTGAAGCTGTTTTCCAAGGCCAACACACCCTGGATTTCATGTGCCTTGATCATGGCCGTCAGCACATGTTTCATCGTCAAAGGCGCTTTGCCTTCCGAAATATTCCTGTGCGACACGTAGTCTGCCACCGCAAGTATCGCTCCGAGGTTGTCAGAGGGATGTCCCCACTCTGCTGCCAGCCAGGTATCGTTGAAATCGAGGTAACGAATCAGCACACCCAGGTTGAATGCCGCCTGTGGGGGATCCAGTTGATATGAAGATCCAGGAACCCGGGACCCGTTCAGCATCTCAGCGCCAGGCACGACGGGGCCAAGCAAGCGAGTACAACCCGGGAACTTCATCGCCAACATCGCGCAGGCCAGGCTGTCCATGAGACAGTAGCGCGCCGTCGAGTAAGCTTCCTCACTCACTATTTCGTAGGCGCAAACGTATTCGGCAATATCGACAAGTACCTGGTCGGGTTTGGGTCGCTGCGCGGTTCGGATTCCAACGTGTAACATGAGCAGGTCTCTCTCAATGATTAAATGAAGCCGCTATTTTACGCGACTGTGCCTGAAGTAACGAAGCGGTTTTCAAAGTTTCCGTTTAGCACAACACAGTTCTAAGCTAGCCCCCAACCCGTTCAAACAGTCGTTTCACTGCCCGGCCGCCATGCTATAGTTTTCCGAATCTTGGCTTCCAGGTGAATTGTGCTGCGAAATACGACGTCAAGTTGGGGGCGTGTGTCGCGATACCTGCATTGGGTAATGGCAGCCTTGCTTTTGAGTCAAATTTTCCTAGGCCGGTATGCAAATGCGCTGGAGCGATCACCGGAGAAATTGAATCTCATGATGGTGCACAAGTCCATTGGTATCTGTTTGCTTTTACTTGTGCTGATTCGATTAGTATGGATACGGATCAGCCCGGCACCCGAATCATTGCCCGGCACAGCAAATTGGACGCGGCTTTTATCCCGGCTGAGCCATGCAGCCCTTTATGCATTGATGATCACCATCCCATTGAGTGGCTGGCTGATGAATTCCGCAAAAAACGTTCCCTTGAGTTTGTTCCGGGTGGTGCCGTGGCCGAACCTGATGCAACCGGATGCGGGTCTGGGAAAAACTTTTGAATTCTGGCATAACCAGTTGGTCACGCTGTTGTTGGCACTCCTCAGCATTCATGTTGCCGCTGCTTTATGGCACCACGTCTCGCGCGGTGATGCCACCCTGCGGCGAATGCTGGGCCGGTGAAAACGTTTATGACCTGCCGCGCGCGGGTACCAGGCATGATAGCTGCAGTGGCGGTGCTGATTGCTGTTCCGGCTAATGCTGAGCAATGGAATTCGATCCCGGCAGACAGCTCGCTGGAATTTATCGTGACATTCGAAGGAGCTGAATCCGCAGGAAGATTCGATTCCTTTGCAGCAGAGGTGGAGTTTGATGCGGAAAAAGGCAAGCCGTCTGCCCTTCGTGTGACTGTTGATGTTCGTTCAGCAACCCTGTCGAGCGTGGAACTGGACGAGGCTATTGCTGAAGAAGCGTGGTTTAACTCAACTGCCTACCCCGAGGCAAATTTTACCAGTAAAGCGATACACCAGACCGGAGAGCAGCAGTTCCTTGCCCAAGGCGTGGTGTCAATAAAAGGCACCAAACAGGAATTGGATCTTCCACTACATGTGTCAATCCAAGGGAACATTGTGGAATTGACCGGTACGGTCATTCTTTCCAGGGCAGATTTCGGGATTGGCAGCGGCGAATGGCAGAGCGACTCTTCCATAAGTCACCGGGTAGGCGTAAGGTTCAGGGTATTTATGCAGAGAGCTGAATAATGTTCAGACGACTGCCTGTAATGCTGATTCTCGCTCTGGTTTCCTGTACTCCGCACACCTATCGACTCGCACATGCGCCGTCCACTCTTCCCGAGTTCCCACTCGAGAAATACCTCAGCGCGGATAAAGGCAGTGTGTACGAAATCACAGGCAGCGATTCCTACGCAAATGTCCTGGTTCAGCGCGGGGGTAAGCTGGCACGATTTGGTCACGATCATGTGGTTTCAGCCCGCAATATCTACGGCTACGTTAAAGTTACTGACCATAGCCTTGAGGGCTCTTGCTCGGATATGCGCATTGATCTGGTTACCCTGGTGGTTGATGACCCGCTTACCAGGAAAGAATTTGACCTGGACACCGAGCCAAGCCAGGAAGATATTCAAAACACGACAGAGAATATGCAGAGTAAAGTTCTTGAGTCCGACAAGTGGCCGCAGACCCACCTTGAGATAACCGTCACAGGCGGCACGCTGGACAAAATGGAGGCTGATCTAACCATTGCTCTCCATGGCCAGGCACTGGCGCTTCCGATAGTCATTCATATTGATGAATTCACGCCGGACCACTTGCTCGCAAGCGGCTCATTCAGCCTGCTGCAAAGCGTCTTTGGAATCAAGCCTTTCAGTGTATTGGGAGGCGCGTTGTACGTTGAAGATACTCTAGCAATTGATTACCGCCTGGCCGCCCAGCGGGTCTTTCCTGCTGCCGAATCGGAAAACTGACGTCCCGGGCATCCCCGCCGGCCTCAGGGGGTGCCGGGATGCGATGCACAGTTTAGTCGCCGGGGCTATCGGCTTTCTATAGGCACGTACGCCCTTTCGGGCGGACCGATATAATCGGCGCCAGGCCGGATAATTCGATTGTTGGCACGCTGCTCAAAACAATGCGCTGACCACCCGCTTGCCCTGGACATGACAAAAATGGGCGTAAACAACTTGGTTGGAATGCCCATAAAATGGTATGCGCTGGCATGGAAGAAATCAGCGTTGGCAAACATGTTTTTTCGCTCTTTCATGGTGTGCTCAACAGCCTCGGATACCTCGTATAACAATTCACCGTTTACCTGTTGGGAGAGCTTTCTCGACCACTGCTTGATAACCGCATTGCGTGGGTCCCGCAAGCGATACACCGCATGGCCAAAGCCCATGATCAGTTCCTTCGCCTCGAGTTTCCGGATTACCTCAGCAACGGCCTGATCGACTGAAGTGTACTTCTCAAGCATGTCCATGGCTGCCTCATTGGCTCCTCCATGGAGTGGGCCACGTAAAGATCCAATGGCCGCAGTAACACACGAATAGAGATCCGACAGGGTTGATGCGCATACTCGCGCAGTAAAAGTCGAAGCATTGAATTCGTGTTCGGCGTAAAGGATTAAAGAGGCATCCATGACTCGACTTTCCAGATCAACGGGCGCCTTTCCGTGCAACAAATGCAGGAAGTGGGCGCCGATGCTTTCGTCATCTGTTTGCGTCTCGATCCGCACTCCGTCGTGGCTGTAGCGGTACCAATAAGCTGCGATAGACGGGAACGCGGCCAGTAGCCTCTCCGCAACATCCATCTGACGGGAAAAACCACCCTCAGGCTCAAGGTTGCCGAGGAAAGAACAGCCCGTTCGCATCACGTCCATCGGGTGGGTGTTCGCCGGAATCCGCTCCAGCACTTCCCTCAAGGCCGAAGGCAGCCCACGCAGGCTGATCAGCCGGGTTTTCCAGGCAGCCAGTTCATCCAAAGTGGGCAAGTGGCCCTTAAGCAAGAGATGTGCGACTTCATAAAAAGTTGATTGCTCGGCAAGGTCTACAACATCATAACCCCTGTACCGGAGGCTGTTCCCTTCGGCCCCCACGGTACATATGGCTGTTTGACCGGCCGATTGGCCGCGTAGACCTGCCCCTGTATTTTTGTCAGCCATTTTCTCCCTCTTCGTCCAAGCCAAGGCTTTTGTCCGCCGCAAACAATTCATCAAGCTTACGTTCATAGTCGTGATATGCAAGATACTCATAGAGTTCGGCACGCGTTTGCATGATCTCAATCACATCGCGCTGATGACCATCATTTAAAAGAGCCTTATAGACCAGTTCTGCTGCCCGGTTCATCGCGCGGTAGGCAGAGCAACAGTACAAGACAATATCCACGCCAGCGGAACCCAGCTCGGGCGTGGTAAAAAGGGGTGTATGTCCGAACTCGGTGATGTTTGCCAGTATAGGTACTTGCACAGCCTGCTTGAAAAGCGTGTACTGCGCCAACTCCCGCATGGCTTCCGGGAAAACCATGTCGGCGCCTGCCTCAACACAGGCAACCGCCCGTTCCACGGTTTTTTCCATGCCCTCGACAGCAAGCGCATCCGTGCGCGCCATGATGACAAACCTGTCGTCGCAGCGTGCATCTACCGCTGCTTTGATGCGGTCTACCATTTCAGCCTGTGATACCACTGCTTTTCCCGGTCTATGGCCGCAGCGTTTGCTGGCCACCTGATCTTCGATATGCATACCTGCCGCGCCCGCACGGATGAGGGAACGCACGGTGCGGGCAATGCTGAAAGCACCTCCAAAGCCGGTGTCAGCGTCAACCAGCAGGGGAAGGTCACAGGCTTGGGTGACACGGGTTACTTCAGTGAGGACATCGTCCAGCGTGGATATTCCCAAGTCTGGCAGTCCCAGGGAGTTAGCTGCTAGGCCCCCTCCTGACAGGTAGATCGCTTTATGGCCAATTGATTTTGCCATGCGCGCAGTGTAGGCGTTGATGGTTCCGACCACCTGAAGCGGAGCGTGGTCTGCCACCGCGAGTCGCAGCAGAGAACCAGCAGACTTCAAAGCAGGTCCTCGACTGCGGCGCGCTCCTCGCGTAACTCATTTTCACTGGCATTCATGCGTTCGCGACTGAACGAGTCGATTTCGAGACCCTGGACAATCTCATAATCACCGTTCTTACATACACAAGGATATGAGTAAATCACGCCAGGCTCAATTCCATAGCTGCCGTCAGAAGGAACAGCCATTGAAACCCAATCCGATTCATGCGTACCCAATTGCCAACTGCGCATGTGGTCGATGGCGGCTGATGCTGCCGATGCTGCACTCGAGGCTCCGCGCGCCTTGATAATAGCCGCGCCCCGTTGTTGTACATCCGGGATGAACTGGTCGCGGTACCAGTTCTGCTCTACCAAGCTGGAAGCAGCTACGCCGTTTACCTCTGCAAACCTGATATCCGGATACTGGGTCGAGGAATGGTTACCCCAGATAATCATCTTGCGGATGGAAGCATGATGAGTACCGGTCTTTGCCGCCAATTGGGCTAGCGCGCGGTTGTGGTCCAGCCGGGTCATGGCAGTAAAGTTCCTTGGGTTAAGATCAGGCGCGGCGGCACGGGCAATCAAGGCATTGGTATTGGCGGGATTTCCGACCACCAGGACTTTGATGTTCCGGTTGGCCAAGGCATTCATTGCCCTGCCTTGCGGGCCGAATATTTTCCCATTGGCCGACAAAAGATCTTTGCGTTCCATGCCTGGCCCGCGCGGGCGCGCTCCAACCAACAACGCGAAATCTGCATCCCGGAAAGCAGTTTCTGCATCATCAGTGGCCACTGTTCCCGCCAGAAGAGGAAATGCGGCGTCTTGCAATTCCATTTCGACGCCATGCAAACCGGCCAAGGCAGGAGTGACTTCCAGCATGTGCAACAAAATTTGCTGGTCAGGGCCAAACATGTCACCGGCGGCGATGCGGAAACACAGTTGGTAGCCTATTTGACCGGCGGCGCCTGTGACGACTACGCGAACGGGAGATTTCATGCCAAACTCCTTGCGCAAATATACGATTTTTTAGAGAGAACATCAGCCAGCTTGGAGTAGGCTGTAAAAACGGTTCATTATAGCCGATTAATACTTTTCGACACTTGTTGAAAACGTTAATACTCCCGGTTCAAAGCGTAATAGTGACACCCAATGATGAAAATCGCCGTTGACAAAAACATTCCGGGCGTAAGTGAGTCATTTTCGCTGCATGCCGAGGTTACCTATGTTGACGGCAGGGCGCTACGTAAGGCGGAAATTCGCGACATGGATGCGCTGATTGTCAGGTCAGTCACGACGGTGAATTGTAACTTGCTGGAAGATACCGCTGTCCGGTTCGTTGGGTCTGCGACCATAGGTGTCGACCATCTGGACATTCCGTGGCTTGAACGGCGCGGCATTCGTTGGGCCAGCGCTCCGGGATGCAACGCGAACGCGGCGGCACAATACACTCTTGCCATGATTCTGCTTGCTTGCCGACGAACCACTACTGAACTGGCGTCTTGCCGTGTTGGTATCGCGGGGCTTGGGAATGTGGGCAGCAGGTTGCGGCACTTGCTCGCAGAATTTGGGGTAAAAGAGCTGATGCTGTGCGATCCTCCACTTACAGATGCAGGAGTTCCTGACCTTTGCACAATGGACCAGCTCCGGCAGTGCGACATCCTGACATTCCACGTACCTTTGACCGCGACCGGGGCTTACCCAACCTTGGGAATGGTCAACAGGAAGTTTCTCAATTCACTCCGGAAGGGCGCCCTGCTGGTGAACACTTCCCGCGGAAAAGTCGTTGATGGCCAGGCATTACAAGAGTGGTTAGCTGCTGAGAATGGTTTTGCTGCACTCGATGTTTTTCCGCAGGAGCCAGTCACCGAAGGATCCCTCATCCGCTTTCTCAGTATCGCCACTCCGCATGTAGCAGGATACAGCCTGGATGGGAAATGGAAGGGCACACTGATGGTGTATGAACAGTTCTGCGATTGGCTGCAGGTGCCGCAGCGAACCACAACAACACCACCCCGCCTGGATGAACATTGCCTGGCGGTGCAGCAGGCAAGCTCGGTCGAAGCCGCCGTGCTGGCCGCCTGCCCGGTGGAGCGTGACGACCGGAATATGCGCGAAACCTTTACGTCAGGCGCAGCAATTTCGGGAAACAGTTTCGACGAACTTCGCGGTAACTATCCATCGCGCCGCGATTTTTCTGGCTGGAAAGTACCGCAAAACCTACCGGCGGTCCAGGCAAACGCTCTAAAAATACTCGGTTTTCATTGATTTCCAAGCGAAATAAGGGTAACGTGCGCGCCCCGCCTTGTGGTACTAAACCGTGATCGAGAACCTCCGAAACATCGCCATTATTGCGCACGTCGACCACGGCAAGACCACGCTGGTTGATCAGTTATTGCAACAAACCGGCACCTTGGGCGACCGCGCTGCAAAACCAGAAAGGATCATGGATTCCAATGATCTGGAGCGTGAGCGCGGTATTACCATTCTTTCCAAGAACACCGCACTGAAATGGGATGACGGTGAAAAGATTTGGCGGATCAACATTGTCGACACACCCGGTCATGCCGACTTTGGTGGCGAAGTTGAACGCATACTCAGCATGGTAGATTCCGTTCTGTTGTTGGTCGACGCAGTCGACGGCCCCATGCCGCAAACGAGATTTGTAACGCAAAAAGCATTTGAAATGGGCTTTCGTCCCATTGTCGTAATCAACAAAGTGGATAGAGATGGTGCGCGCCCGCAATGGGTTCTGGACCAGACATTCGATTTGTTTGACAGGCTGGGCGCGACTGACGAGCAATTGGATTTCCCCGTTGTCTACGCATCCGCCCTGCACGGCTACGCCAGCCTTGACTCCACTTCACGTGACGGTGATATGCGTCCCTTGTTCGAATCGGTGATACGCCATGTGGCACCACCCAAGGTCGACCAGGATGGGCCATTCCAGATGCGAATATCGACCCTGGATTACAATTCCTACGTGGGCGTGATTGGCATCGGCCGCGTTCAGCGCGGCGAAGTAAAGCCAAATCAACAGGTATGCGTGATAGATCACCAGGGCAACAAGCGCAACGCCAAGATCATGCAAGTCCTGGGCTTTAGCGGCCTGGAACGGAGGGAAGTTGAATGCGCGGAAGCCGGGGATATCATCGCAATTACGGGCGTGGAGGAATTGTGCATTTCCGACACGCTGTGCGACCGCAATCACCCCGATCCGCTGCCCCCTCTGACCGTCGACGAACCTACCATCAGCATGATGTTTATCGTCAACAAGTCTCCCTTTGCCGGGCGCGAAGGCAAGTACCTGACCAGCCGACAGGTGCGTGAGCGCCTGTTACGCGAAGCCTTGCACAACGTGGCGTTGCGGGTTGAAGAGACCGAAGACGCCGAGCGCTTCAAGGTATCCGGCCGAGGCGAGCTCCATTTGTCTATTTTGATCGAAACCATGCGCCGCGAAGGATACGAACTGGCCATTTCCCGACCCCAGGTGATACTGCACGAGGTTGATGGCCACAAAGAAGAACCCTATGAACAACTCGTCATCGACCTTGAATCTGAATACCAGGGAGCTGTCATGGAACGCCTGGGCGATCGCCGTGCCGAGCTGCAAAACATGCAGCTCGATGGGAAAGGCCGGGTGCGCCTCGATTATCAGATACCGGCACGCGGCTTGATCGGATTCCAGAATGAATTTCGCACCCTGAGCGCAGGAACGGGGTTGATGTTTCATGTATTCAATCATTATGGGCCATACCACCCCGGTGATATTTCACGACGCAACAATGGCGTTCTGATTTCAAATTCGACCGGGAAGTCAGTTGCCTACGCCTTGTTTAACCTGCAGGAACGGGGACGAATGATTATTGAGGCAGGCTCTGATGTGTATGCCGGACAAGTCATCGGAATTCACACGCGTGCAAACGACCTCACCGTCAATCCTCTCAAAGGCAAACAATTGACGAACGTTCGTACCGTACTCAAAGATGACAACGTGCAGTTGGCAGCTCCACAGAAAATGAGCCTGGAACAGGCGTTGGAATTTATTGAGGACGACGAACTCGTCGAAGTGACCCCGGAGTCAATCCGTATTCGCAAAGTTCACCTGCAAGAGAACGATCGCAAGCGCGCGGACCGGAGCAGAGACGAATCCTGAGACGGAAACGTGAAAGCCAGAGCCTGCCAGGCTTCAGGCAGGCTTGATCTGCCGTGGGTAGCCTCTGACCATTTGGGGAAACTCTGATTTATTCAGAGCTTCCCTGATTTGTAACGAACTCCAGATTTACTCCCAACCATGATTTAAGTCGATCTTTTTCCTTTTTACTGATATCCGGGCTAACGGAAATAAGGTACTTGTCCGGAACCGCGGCCTGTGTAATGACCTCAAGCGTTATAACCTTGCCGTGACGCACCAACAGGATTCCGGTTTTTTCTCCAGGCACCAGTCTCTGCATCCGCTCCCCGATGGTTTCCTTGGTTACGCGCAGATTGTTGATTGCCAGGATCTCATCAAGCGGAAGTATTCCGGCTTTTGCTCCGCTGCCGCCTTGCAACACTTCCGCAACCAACAGGTTGGGGGCCAGTTCATCCCATACCAGCCCGAAGTCCGTTGGCTCGGGCAGTCCTGCTTCTGCAGCTGCTGTGCGCGACGGGGAACGGTCGAGCTTCAGGCCATACCAGGCCAAAACTGAATCGATGTCCGGATCATTGGTGGATTCCAACGATGTTTCAACCTGCTTTATTAGCTCCTCCCCGGCAAGCTCTCCGGCAATGGCTGCAAACGCCGTGGGAGGATAACCATGGCTACCGGCACTTCCCTCTGGGCCATAGCGCAGGTACATCTCGCGCATCAAGGCATCCAGGCTGGAGCGGTTATCCGTTGCCTGCCGTATTGCCGCATCGGTCACGAAACCGATGATGGAGCCTTTGCGGTAATAGCTCACGGACTTGTTTATCGTATTGGCATCTGGCTTGTAGTGTTTTATCCATGCATCGAAAGACGCCGCCTCGGCTGACTCAAGGCGCCTCCCTGGCGTGGTCTCATAAGTGTGAAACTCAGTGGCCAGGAGAACGAAATACTCATCCACTGCAATCAGGCCGGATCGAAGCAACAGCAGGTTGTCGTAATAGCTCGTCACGCCCTCGGCCAGCCAAAGCTCCCGCGTATAGGTCTCCTTCGCATAGTCATATGCGCCCAGTGCTTGCGGACGCATTCGCCGGATGTTCCATGCGTGGAAAAATTCGTGACTCACCAGTGCAAGCCAATCCACGTAATCCTGGCGATAACGCATTTGCAAAGGGTTAGTTAACAGAGCCGTGCTGTAGTCGTGCTCCAGTCCGCCAGTCCCTTCGGCAATTACATTGAGAAATATGTATGGCCTTGCAAATGGATTGACGCCCCAGAACTTCTGCACTGCGGCCACAACATCTGCCACATCCCGGGCTGACTTCGGGCCATCCCACCATGCGGTTTCCCCCTGATTCACGAGCACGTATGCCTGCCCATCAACCGAAAACGGATAGTCCGGCGCATTTCCCAGCAGGATCGGGCTGTCAACGAGCTCGTCGTAATTGCCCGCGAGATAATGCTGACTCTCACCTGCACCGGGCATGGCGGTATGTATACTTGCCCAGTCTTGCGGCAAGTCCACGATAACCTGCTGTGGCCAGTCTCGGCTCGACTCCGTATACAGGAACAGGCCAGCGCCGTTGAGCAAGGCAAAATCACTTTCCACCCAGTTGGTGCTCGTTGCAAGCTCGCCTGCCCAAACCGAATAACTGACCTTGATTGCCTGCTCGCCTGAACTTGCAACCCGCCAGCGGTTCTTGGCCACCTTTTGCACATCCAGTGGCTTTCCGTCGGCACCACTGGCACGAAGCCGCTCGACCTGTGCTGCGTAATCCCTGATCAGATATGACCCAGGCGTCCAGCTGGGCATGATCAATTCGATCTCGTCAGTAGCGACCGGCATGGAAAGCGTCACCTCCACATATTGGTTTTGTCGCTCGGGAAAGCGCAGTTGGTGCTCCACCAGGGACGACTGGGCATGTGTCATGTGCATCGGCACCAGCAACAAAACACCCAACAGTATCCGGACAAACCTCATCGCGTTCGCACCCCTTTTCGGCCCAATTGCAGCATGTTTTGTTTCATCAGATACAAATCGGCTCTCAGGTGCCCGGCATCCCGGAAGTTGAAATCATGTTTCAAGGCTTGGGGGATGTCACCCCAAGTTCTGCGCTCTTCGCCCTGGCATCGTCGATTTGTTTTGCATTCAGGACTTTGTCCAGTTCTTCAATGAGGGCCATGCTGGGTTCATGCCCTGCGCTGGAGGAATGCAGCAACCAAGCGTAGGCCTCTACCGGATCTCTCTCCACTCCTTCGCCCTGGAGATGCAAAACGGCCATGTTGTACTGGGCACCGGTGTGTCCTTGCTGTGCTGCCTGCCGGTACCACTGGGCAGCCAATTTATAGCTTTGGGCTACCCCAATGATTGTAGGGTCGCTACCGGCTTTATAGTACAGATACGCGAGATCGTACTGCGACTCGGAGTCTCCGCGCTCGGCAGCCTGTCGCAATTTGCTATAAGGCTGAAGGTAAAGCGTGTGTGAGAAACGTTGGCTGTTTGTAACCTGGGCCCAAACCCCGGTAACCCATACAAGCAACAGCAGAAGCAAGCACGTGCGTACGATGGATTTCTCCTGCTTTTTGCTCTGAAACTGCCTACGAAAGACTTCCTAGATAGTATACATTGAGTTCTCACATGACAATACTTGGCTGTGAGCCTGGCGCGGAATGCTTATCCCCCAACCTGGCCAAACTTCTTGACGATGAGCATGGCAAGTTCCAAAGACTGTTCGTAGTTGAGCCTCGGGTCGACCGTGGACTTGTAGGCACGTTTAAGATCTTCTTCGGAAAGATCACGCGCTCCTCCGGTGCACTCGGTGACGTCCTCTCCAGTCAGTTCAAGGTGCACCCCGCCAAGCCGTGAATGGCAGGACCGGTGAATATCAATGGCCAAGTCCATTTCACGCATGATCTTGCGGAATCGTCGAGTCTTGATACCTGACTCTGTGGACTCGGTATTGCCGTGCATGGCATCGCAAATCCATAGCACCGGACTCCCATGGTCCATCACGGCCTGGATCAGGCCGGGAAGCTTACTCTCTATAAGTGACTCACCCATGCGGTGAATCAGCACAATGCGCCCCGCCTCCCGTGCCGGATTCAGCACATCCAGCAGCCTGGACAGCCAGTCAACATCCATGCCAGGGCCAACCTTTATCCCCAAAGGGTTTCTTATGCCACGGAAATACTCAACGTGTGCTCCGTCCAGCGCGGCCGTGCGCATTCCAATCCAGGGGAAGTGAGTTGACAGGTTAAACCAGCCCCACTGACGCGGCACCTGGCGCGTCAGTGCCTGCTCATAATGCAAATGCAAAGCTTCGTGCGAGGTAAAAAAGTCAACTCGTCTTAGGGTACCTGCATCCTGGCCACTGATGGTCTCCAGGAATTTCAAGGATCGTCCAATATCTTCTGCCAGGCGCTGAAATTCTTCAGCCAGCGGAGAATGTTCTACCCAGCTCAAATTCCAGTATTCCGGATGATGTAAATCGGCGAAGCCACCGTCCACCAATGCGCGCACAAAATTCATGGTCAATGCAGAATTGGAATGTGCCTGGATCAGGCGCTGCGGATCGGGGTTTCTTGCCTCGGGGGAAAATTCGATGGAATTGACTATGTCTCCGCGGTAAGTCGGCAAAGTCACGCCGTCACGTGTCTCCCAATCAGAAGACCTTGGCTTGGCATACTGCCCTGCGTATCGACCGACCCGCAGCACCGGCATTTGCAAGCCGTGTACAAGCACCAGGCTCATCTGCAACAACACTTTGAGCCGGTTGGCAATCAGGGAGGAAGAGCACTCGCTGAAATTCTCTGCGCAATCCCCGCCCTGCAACATGAACCGGCGACCTTCCTGTGCTTCTGCGATTTGCTCGCGCAAAGAGTTAACTTCCCAGGACGTCACCAGCGGGGGCAGATCGCTGAGCCTGGCAAGCGCATCTCCCAACGCTTCCTGGTTAACGTAGGTTGCCTGCTGCAGCGCCTTGAAACCTGTCCAGGATCCCGGGCTCCAGTTCTCTGGAACATTGACTTTCTGCACCGGGGACCTGTTGGTTTTCATTTCCATAGCCTTGCTGACGCCTTATCTTTGGTTTGGTCTTGCCACGACTATCGTGGTCATCATAGTAAGACCAATGTACCAGATCAGCGTCCACCAAGGCATGCTAAGGCCGGCAAAAGTCCAATCAATCTGCGCACATTCGCCTGATCCATAAAATACCTCTTTGAAAACCTCCGCGTAAGGCATGGTTTCCAACATGTAGTTCAGGCCCATACCGCAATCAGGGACCTGTCCCGGTGGCAGGCTCTGCAGCCAAACGTGACGCCCCGCAATGACCGCACCAGCCAATCCACCAATTGCGAGCACACTCCAATATATCCAACGCCCGGTCCGCTCCGGATTGTGGATTGCGGCAAGCAAAGCGACCAGGCCTATCCACATAAATGCCACGCGCTGCAGGATGCACAATGGACAAGGGTCCAAAAATCCAACGTGTTGAACGTACAGGGCATACCCCAGCAAAAACGCGCATGATACAGCAACAAAGAAAAACCAGTTTCGCGGGCGAAAGAGCAGCGACAATTGATTGTTCACTCCCGTTTTAATTGCATGGTTTCACCAAACCACGACAAATCGACAAAGTCCCGACCGACGGCGTCAGGTTCCCTTATAATTTGGAAACCCGTATACCACATGAACCCTTAACGGAACCCAACCCGTAGCACAGGCATATGATCATGAGTGTAAGCAAGAGACAAATCAAGGCTGCAACCGGAACCCGGCTTTCCTGTCGCGGATGGCATCAGGAGGCGGCACTGCGCATGTTGATGAACAACCTCGATGCCAATGTTGCTGAAAAGCCGGATGAGCTCATCGTTTATGGTGGTACCGGGAAAGCCGCCCGCAATTGGCAATGCTATGAGCGCATCGTGCAAACCCTGCAACGACTGGAAAATGATGAAACGCTGCTCGTTCAGAGTGGCAAGCCGACCGGGGTTTTCCGTACCCATGAAGAAGCACCCCGCGTGCTCATTGCCAATGCGAACCTGGTGCCGCGATGGGGAAACTGGGACGTTTTTCGGGAACTTGAGGCCAAGGGCTTAACCATGTACGGGCAAATGACGGCCGGTTCATGGATCTACATTGGATCCCAAGGTATTGTGCAGGGCACCTACGAAACATTTGCTGAATGCGCCCATCAACATTTCGGGGGTAGCCTTGCAGGCAAACTGGTCGTAACCGCTGGCCTGGGCGGTATGGGGGGAGCACAACCACTCGCAGTGACCATGAACGATGGCAAGTGCCTGGTGGTTGAGGTCGACCCGTGGCGCATCCAGAGGCGGGTTGAAACCGGGTATTGCGATCGAATGTGCGAAAGCCTTGATGAGGCGCTTGACCTGCTCAAGCAAGCAAAGGGAGGTTTGTCAATCGGCCTGCTGGGAAACATTGCAGAGATCCTGCCGGAATTGGTCCGGCGAGACATAGTTCCCGACATAGTCACCGATCAAACTTCCGCACATGACCTGCGGGAAGGGTACATCCCGGCCGGATACTCGTTGCAAGAGGCAGCAGAATTACGGCACACAGATCCGGAAAAATACGATAACGAGGTGTTGGACTCCATGGTCCAGCACGTCCGGGCGATCCTGGACTTGCAAGAGAAAGGTTCTATCTGCTTCGACTATGGTAATAACCTGAGGGGCCAAGTGGCAGATTTTCGTAAGATGCAGGAAGCGTTCAACTTCCCTGGTTTCGTGCCCGCATACATCCGGCCGCTGTTTTGCAAAGGAGCAGGCCCTTTTCGATGGGCCGCTTTGAGTGGCAACCCGGCCGACATACACACCACCGATGCAGCAATCCTTGAACTATTTCCACACAAGGAATCCCTGCATCGTTGGATACACAAGGCGCGTGAAAAAATTCAGTTTCAGGGTGTTCCAGCCCGAATCTGTTGGCTGGAGTTTGGTGAGAGAGCGGAAGCTGGCTTGAAATTCAATTGGCTCGTGAAACAAGGGAAAGTGGACGCGCCGTTAGTCATTGGGCGCGATCACCTGGATACCGGCTCGGTAGCCTCGCCGAACAGGGAAACCGAGGCCATGCTGGACGGCTCGGATGCCATTGCAGATTGGCCGCTACTGAATGCCATGCTGAACACAGCCTGCGGAGCCAGTTGGGTTTCCCTGCATCACGGTGGCGGTGTTGGCATCGGTTATTCCATTCATTCCGGCATGGTCTGTGTCGCCGAGGGTAGCGAGATGGCAGACCGCAGGCTGCAACGGGTGCTGACGGCCGACCCGGGCACCGGCGTAATGCGCCATGCTGATGCCGGCTACCAGGACGCTATCGAAACAGCAGATCAGCGCGGCGTTGATCTACCCATGATCAACGGATGAGGTAAATCACAATGAAGGCGCAAACACCTGTCGAAATCCGGATTGCCTCGCTCTATGCCAATTTGTCCGCCAGCATGGCAGCACTTCGCGATCAGCATCAAGCGGTCGATTCTTCCCGCGAGGTGGTTCTGCGAGCTCTCGAGGACGGTCGCGCGCACTACGGCATTAATACCGGCTTCGGGATCCTCGCCAACAAACGGATTGATGCAGGACAGCTGACAGAGCTACAACGTAACATCCTGTTGAGCCATGCCTGCGGTGTTGGCGAACCGGTTCCACCTGAACTTACCCACCTCATGCTGCAACTGAAAATTCATGCTCTTGGCCTCGGGCAGTCAGGCATCTCACGTTCCACTTTCAACCAGCTTCTGCTGCACGAACACAAAGGACTGCTGGCCTGGATCCCCAGTCGCGGCAGCGTTGGCGCTTCGGGTGACCTGGCGCCCCTGGCCCATATGTGCCTTCCTTTGATTGGCCGCGGCGAGGTCTGGAATGACGAACGCAATGGCAAACGTGAAGCGCTTTCTGCGTTGAAGGAAAAGGGTATTGAGCCAATACAGCTCAAGGCCAAGGATGGACTGGCCCTGATCAATGGCACCCAACTTATGGCTGCCTACGGAGCATTCGTACTGGAACGTACGCATACCCTGGTCAAAGCAGCAGATATTATCTCGGCAATGAGCCTCGAGGCCTTACAGGGAAGCGCAACCCCATTCGATGCACGCATTCATGAGATTCGCCCCCACCCTGGCCAAATGCGTGTTGCCAACAATATCAGGCAACTGCTCAACGAAAGCGAAATCCTGGACTCCCATCGCGACTGCGGAAAGGTGCAGGACCCTTACAGCTTGCGTTGTATTCCACAGGTGCATGGCGCCAGCCGTGATGCGCTCGCTTACGCCACGGGGGTGGTCGAAATTGAGCTTAATTCAGTCACTGACAATCCACTGGTTTTCCAAAATGGCGACATTCTCTCGGGCGGCAACTTTCATGGGCAACCGCTGGCATTGTGCTTGGATTTCGCGGCCATCGCCCTGGCAGAGTTGGCCAGCATTTCTGAACGCCGCACCTACCTCTTGCTGGAAGGACATGACGGCCTTCCAAAACTGTTGATGAAAGATACCGGTGTAAATTCCGGGTTTATGATCCCGCAATACACGGCTGCGGCCCTCGTGTCGGAAAACAAAGTCCTGTGCCATCCGGCTTCGGTCGATTCGATTCCCACCAGTTTGGGCCAGGAAGACCATGTGTCCATGGGCGCCATAAGTGCAATCAAACTGCTATCGGTACTGCACAACGTCGAGTACGTGCTCGCTGTAGAGCTGCTCACAGCCTCACAAGCGCTGGATTTCAGGCATCCGCTGAAACCAGGGGCCGGGGTGCGGGTGGCTCATCAATTGCTGCGCGAACGAATTCCGCACGCAGACCGTGACTACGAAGTGCGGAACGACCTCGAAATATGCGTTGAAATGCTGCGCAAGGGACAGCTCTCCAGAGAGCTTGAGCGCATTTCGGGGCTATTGCTCTGAACGCATGTAAGGCAGCCTGATGCCGGTTCTGCACAATATCTCCCAACTCGCTGTATGCCCGCTTGATGGACCACAGTCTGATGCCGGCCTGGTGAGCAACGCCGCCCTGGTTTGGCTGGATGATGAGATCAAGTGGGTCGGCGAGCAATCTCAGTTGCCGGCTCAGTTCAGCTCTGAACCGGCGACCGACTGCGGTGGAAGGCTGGTCATCCCTGGCCTGGTGGATTGCCACACGCACCTGTGTTTTGGTGGTTGGCGCGGCGATGAATTCGATCTGCGCTTACGTGGGGCAAGCTATCAGGATATAGCCCGGTCCGGCGGAGGTATCATCAGTACGGTTTCCGCTACCCGCAGCGCCAGTATCGACAGCTTGATTCGGCAAGCAAGCTCACACCTGGACGGAATGCTGCAATTGGGCGTAACCACCGTCGAATGCAAATCTGGATACGGCTTGGAAGTGGAAGGTGAAATCAAACAACTGGAGGTGTATCGCCGACTTTCGCAGCAACATTGCATGACCCTGGTTCCAACTTTCCTGGGGGCGCACGTCGTGCCCAAAGAGTTCCAGGATAACCGCAGTGCCTATGTGCATCTGCTTTGCGAAAACCTGATCCCGACCATAGCAAATCGGAACCTGGCGCGTTTTTGCGATGTTTTCGTAGAGGACGGTGCATTCAGCATTGAGGAGGCCAGGCAAATCCTCAACACCGCCAGGCATCACGGACTGGGCATTAAAATCCATGCAGATCAGCTCAGCAACGGCGGCGGGGCCTTGCTGGCAGCCGAAATGCACGCTGTTTCAGCGGAACATCTTGAATACGTTGCACCCGAGGGTATGCGCGCCCTCGCGCAGGCCGGGGTGGTCGCGGTGAGCCTGCCATTAGCATCTTTGTACTTGCGGGAACGATATCTACCAGCCCGGCAAATGCTGGACGCCGGTGTACGGGTAGCGGTCGCCACGGACTTTAATCCCGGGTCAGCCCCGAGCTTCCATTTGCCACTGGCAATGACCCTGGCCTGCCTGAACCAGGGCATGTATCCAGCCGAAGCCTTGATGGGTGCGACCATCACCGCAGCTCGCGCAGTCAATATGCATCAATTCGTAGGTTCATTACGGCCTGGCTACAAGGCAGATATTGCCGTGATTGATGCACCAAACCTCAACCATTGGCTTTACCAGTTCAAAGACAATTCGTGCGTGGCAGTTGTTAAAAACGGCCAATGGGTCCGTCGGCAAGACGAACTTGATGCTGGCTGGAATCCACACCCAGCTAGCGCCTGATTGGGCCAGGGAACAATGGCTGGGCTCAGCCACCAGGAAATCGGTTGATCTGGCGTTTGATCTGGCTCTGTGCTTCTTCCAATAAGTTACGTTACAATGCTTCTGCAAATGCGAATGCCTCTCATCTGCATGTGGGAAAATGAGATAATCCAGAGATTCTTTCTTGGCAATCGCGAAGCTATTTTGGAGCTATCGTGACACTGGCAGACTTAAAACCTGGCCAATCCGCCTGCATCCGGCGTATTGATACAAGTAAACCGGGCGTTGTTCGTTTGATGGTTCTGGGCCTGACTGAGGGGACAATGGTGCGTTTCGAACATGCCGCAATCGGGGGTGACCCTCTGGAAATCAGCGTGTTCGGCGCTTCAATTTCCGTGCGAAGGCAGCAGGCGGCATTTTTTGACGTTGCTCCGGAACCCGCGTTGTGAACACGAAAACGACTTTTGGGGTCCCTCTTGAGCAGGTCTTGATTCGCCGCAAAGCGCGCATTTCTGTCGCCGTCATCGGTAACCCCAATTCTGGTAAAAGCACCCTTTTCAATCGCCTTACCGGTTTACGCCAGTCAACGGGGAACTATCCTGGCGTCACTGTCGAGAAACATGTTGGAACGACGCAGCTAACAGCTTGCGCGGTCGAGTTGATTGATCTCCCGGGAATCTACTGCCTCAGCGGGCATTCTGCTGATGAGCGAATCGCTGTCGATGTGCTATTGGGGAGAATTGCAAACACGCCAAAGCCTTCAGGCCTGCTCGTGGTAGTAGATGCAACCCATCTCTACCAGGGCTTGTATCTGCTTGAACAACTGCTCGAAGTTTCCATACCCACGGTGGTTGCAATCACCATGTCGGACGTGGCACTGGCAAATGGCATCAGTCTGGATATAGCTGCACTGAGCAAAAGACTGGGTGGGACCCCCGTATGCGAGGTAGTGGCCAAGACCGGAAAAGGAATTGAGCAGTTGAAGGTCGCTTTGGAGGGCCTTCCGCATCAACCCCAACGTGGCTTTCCAGAGTCATGGCCGCAGCTCAGCCTTGCAGCCGCACAGCTGTCCGACAAGTCGGGCGGATCAATCGCACGTATCGACATTATCCAGGCACTGTTGCATCCGGAAAATCCAATGGACCCGAAGATGCAGAATCTACTCCAGAATAAATCTGTCCCGGAAATTCGGGAAAGACTGTTCAGGGGTCAACCTCCTCAGGCTGAAGAAGCCCGACATCGCTACCTCTGGGCCCGGGAAACTGTACAGGAAGTACAGCAACATGCCCCGGCTATAAGCCGTTTCGGCGCCAGGCTGACGCGCTGGCTGAATCAACCATGGCCTGCAACGGTGATGTTTTTCGGCGTAATGGTGCTGGTATTCCAGGCGGTTTTTTCCTGGGCTACGCCTATCATGAAGCAAATTGAGTTACTTGCTGCGGCTGCGGGTTTAGCCGTAACAGAGCGGCTTGGGGAAAATGCCTTTGCAAGTTTTGTTGCCGACGGCGTAATTGCCGGCGTGGGCAGCGTGGTCATTTTCCTTCCCCAGATCCTGATATTGTTTCTATTTGTCATTATTTTGGAAGATTCCGGATACCTGGCGCGCGCAGCTTTTCTCATGGACCGTCTGATGCGGACCGTGGGTTTATCAGGCCAGTCGGTGATACCCCTGCTTTCCAGCTTTGCTTGCGCCGTCCCGGCTATCATGGCAACTCGGGTTATCCCGGATCGACGTGATCGAATTGCGACGATCCTCGCGGCACCTTTCATGACGTGCTCGGCTCGTCTTCCGATCTACGCCTTGTTGATTGCTGCTTTCGTCCCGCAGCAATACCTGGGCGTTTTAAACGTGCAAGGATTGGTGCTGTTTGGCTTGTATCTCCTCGGTATCGCAGGTGGACTGATTACAGCGAGGTTGTTAAAATCATCAGCCTTGCGTGGTCCAAAACCTGTATTCATGCTGAGCCTGCCCGAATTTCGCTGGCCGAACACGCCAACGGTTTTGATCAAACTCATGGATCGCGTCAAGGTGTTTCTGAAGCGTGCAGGCACCGTAATCTTTAGTGTCGCCGTAATTGTCTGGTTTCTCGCTTACTACCCCAGAGCAGAAATCAACTCTGTGCTGAAAAGCGGCCAGCCTTCTGTTTCTTTGCCTGCAGTACCGGCTCCGAAAGCTGCAAACGAAGCAGCTGCTTTGCAGATGGAGCAAAGTTGGTTGGGCAGAATGGGTCGCTACGTTGAACCCATATTCCTGCCACTTGGTTGGGATTGGCGCGTTTCGTCTGCTGTAATTGCCGGCTTCCCGGCGCGCGAAGTTGTCGTTGCAGTGATGGGAACCCTCTACGCAGTGGGTTCTGAAGCAGATGATGCCAGCCTGACTCAGAAACTTAGGTCTGCTACGTGGCCTGACGGCAAGGCAATTTTTACGATGCCCATGGTGTTGGGCTTAATGGTGTTTTATGCCTGGTGCCTGCAGTGTGCGGCTACGCTGGCAACCATCCGCAGGGAAACCAACAGCTGGCGCTGGCCGGTGTTCGCCTGGGGATATATGACCAGCCTTGGCTATCTTGGCGCCCTGGTCATTTACCAGGCGGGTACCTTAATCTGGTCCTGACCAACCCACATCCATGCCGTTTCTACTTTGAAACACCCAAAATAAGAAAGCCCGGTGAAGCCGGGCTTTCTTCTCATGCATGGCGCAAAATTATTCTGCTTCGACGACGGCATCCGCACGTGGCCGGCCAACCAGTTCAACGTAGGCCATGGGCGCCTTGTCCCCGGCTCGAAGCCCGCACTTGAGAATTCGCAAGTAGCCGCCAGGACGACTGTCGTAACGAGGTCCGAGCTCATTGAACAGTTTGGTTACAACCTCGCGGTCACGTAGACGGTTAAACGCCAGTCTGCGGTGCGCTACGCTGTCTTCCTTGGCCAGAGTAATCAGTGGTTCGGCTACTCTGCGGAGCTCCTTGGCTTTTGGCACAGTGGTCTTGATGATTTCATTCTGAAACAGTGAGTTCGACATATTGCGAAACATCGCTTTACGATGTGCGCTATCACGATTCAGTTTTCTACCCGAATTTAAGTGACGCATGGTCTTATCCTTTCTTTTTTACAACCCAAGCCTGGTTTTGTTTCAGGCGTTAACCAGGCTCGCAGGAGGCCAGTTATCCAGTTTCATTCCGAGGGACAAGTCATTCGAAGCCAACACGTCTTTTATTTCGGTCAGTGACTTTTTGCCCAGGTTTGGTGTCTTCAGCAATTCGACCTCGGTACGCTGAACGAGGTCACCAATATAAAGAATGCTCTCTGCCTTTAAACAGTTGGCAGAACGCACTGTCAATTCCAGGTCATCAATTGGCCGCATCAGTACAGGATCAATTTCATGTGACTTGGCCTGGATCTGCACTTCCTGCCTGGCTTTGAAATCAACGAAAACGGACAACTGATCGGCCAGAATGTTGGCTGCTAGCTTGACTGCCTGTTCACAATCAATCGTGGCGTTGGTTTCAATATCCAGGACCAGCTTATCCAGGTTGGTGCGTTGCTCCACACGGGCAGCTTCAACGCTGTAAGCTACTTTGCGCACCGGGCAGAAAGAAGCGTCCAGTTGCAGCCTGCCTATCGGCCGGCTTTCTTGTTCCCCGATCTGCCATTGCGCCGCAGGCTGGTACCCAACTCCGCGAGAAATCTTTAGCCGCATGTTGATGCGGCCATTCTTGGTCAGGTTACAAATCGGGTGATCCGGGTTAACAACCTCGACACTGTGATCAACCTGTATGTCGCCAGCAGTTACCAAGCCTGCTCCAGACTTACTAAGGGTCAATACAGCCGATTGACGGTCATGCATGCGCAATGCCACGCCCTTCAGATTCAACAGAACCTCGATAATATCTTCCTGTAATCCTTCAACCGCTGTGTATTCGTGTAAAACGCCATCCATCTCCACTTCAACGATTGCACAACCCGGAATTGATGACAGGAGAACGCGCCGCAAGGCATTGCCCAAGGTGTGACCGAAACCTCTTTCCAGAGGCTCCAGCGTTATCCGCGCGCGATTAGGATTAACTGCATCTACTCCAACCGCACTTGGTTTCAACATACTTTCTAGAACACCCATCATAGGGATCACCCTCGCAAACAAACTTTCATGTGAATTTCTTTGTCTCGATAAATACCGAGCGACAAATCTTACTTGGAGTAAAGCTCCACGATCAGGCTTTCATTGATGTCGGCAGAAAGGTCTGCGCGATCGGGATAGGTTTTCAGCACACCTTCCAGTTTCTCACTATCAACATTCACCCAGGCAGGAACCAAATCCATTTCCTGGCTGAGGGTAACGGATTCCTTGACCCGCAATTGATTCTTGGCCCGTTCACGAACCGCGATTACGTCTTCCGGTCGTACCTGGAAAGAAGGGATATTTACCAACTTGCCGTTTACGGAAATGCTCTTGTGTGACACCATCTGCCGGGCTTGCGCACGAGTCACAGCAAAACCCATTCTATAAACCACGTTGTCCAGCCGACATTCCAGCAATCTCAGCAGGTTCTCGCCGGTCGCACCTTTTTGTTGCGCGGCAGCTTTGTAGTAATTGCTGAACTGCCGCTCTAGCACTCCGTAAATACGGCGAACTTTCTGCTTTTCCCGCAGCTGTGTGGCGTAGTCAGAAAGGCGCGCCCTTCTGGACGCTCCGTGCTGACCGGGAGGCTGGTTAAGCTTGCACTTTGACTCCAGGCCTCGTGCCGGGCTTTTCAGCTCCAAATCGACACCTTCGCGGCGCGCCAGTTTACAGGTTGGTCCAATGTATCTTGCCATCTTAGTGCTCCGTCAGACGCGGCGTTTTTTGGGTGGGCGGCATCCGTTGTGCGGAATGGGCGTCACGTCAGTAATGTTTGTAATCTTGTAGCCAACCGTGTTCAGTGCCCTTACGGATGATTCGCGACCAGGCCCTGGTCCTTTGACACGGACTTCCAGGTTTTTCAATCCATATTCCAACGCTGCTTTGCCTGCGGTTTCGGCCGCGACTTGCGCTGCAAAAGGTGTACTCTTGCGCGAACCGCGAAAGCCAGCACCACCGGATGTCGCCCAGGACAATGCATTTCCCTGTCGATCGGTGATGGTGATGATCGTATTGTTAAAAGAAGCATGCACGTGGGCAATACCATCTACCACGGTTTTCTTTGCTTTCTTTTTCTTGATCGGTTTAGCCATTAAATTTCCTGCCTTCTCGGTTCATGACGGAACAGCCAACTCGGCTGATCCGATCTTCTTTTTATCGCTTGATCGGCCTGCGCGGGCCCTTACGAGTCCGGGCATTAGTCTTTGTTCTTTGCCCGCGCACTGGCAGCCCGCGCCGGTGACGCAATCCACGGTAACAACCCAAATCCATCAGCCGCTTGATGTTCATTGCCACTTCGCGGCGCAAATCACCTTCCACGGGGACCTTGGCCAACTCCGAACGAATTCCTTCAATCTCGACTTCGGTCAGGTCGCGAATCTTGGTTTCCGGGTTCACGCCGACAGATGCACAAACCTTAAGTGCACGAGCTCGACCAACACCATAAATGTGCGTCAAGCCCACCCAAGTGTGCTTCTGTACTGGAATATTGACCCCTGCTATGCGAGCCATGCAATAAACTCCTGTCTTTTTTCATGCCGATAGAGCAAACGGCGTATTATATCGAAACCAAACTGTGGGTAAAAGCCTGTTACCCCACTGTTTTCCATTGTCTAACCTTGCCTTTGTTTGTGCTTTTTGTCGGTACAGATGACGAAAAGTACGCGCTTACGGCGAACGATCTTGCAATTGCGGCAGATCTTTTTTACTGATGCCTGCACTTTCATATTTGTTCTCCCAAAACAAACCGGTCAGCCAGCCTCGCAGCTACCGTTTCTCACCGCCCGCGGCGGAAAACTCAAATTACTATCTCCGAACTACCCCAGACCGGCCATACGATTTCAGGTTTGCTTTCTTCATCAAGCTGTCATACTGATGAGAGATCAGGTGGGCCTGCACCTGGGCTATAAAATCCATGATTACGACGACTACGATTAGCACCGACGTGCCGCCGAAATAGAAAGGCACGGACCAGACCACGCGCAAAATATCCGGCAGCAAACATACCGCAACCAGGTAAACTGCACCCACCATTGTGAGTCTTGTTAGTACGTTATCAATGTAATCCGCTGTTTGCTTACCCGGGCGTATACCAGGAATAAACGCTCCTGACTTCTTCAGGTTGTCTGCTGTTTCCCTGGAATTGAACACCATTGCGGTGTAAAAAAAACAGAAGAAAATGATCAGCGCTGAGTACAAAAGCGTATAAGCAAGATTTCCCGGAGTAAGCGCCGCAGATACATCCGTCAGAAAACTCAAACTCTTGGAACTGCTGAACCAGGTCGCCAGGGTCGAGGGAAAAATCACGATACTCGAGGCAAAAATAGCCGGAATAACGCCCGACATGTTCACCTTCAGCGGTAAATGAGTTGACTGGTTCTGGTACGCCACACGGCCCTGGCGTTGGGCGTAGTTCACGGTGATGCGCCTCTGTCCACGCTCAACCCTGACAACGAAATAGATCACGGCCAGCACCAGGGCAATGATCATAAGAGTCCCGGGAATACTCAGTTGCCCGGTATTCACCAACTCTAATGTGCCTGCAATGGCTCGTGGCAATCCAGCAACAATACCGGCAAAAATAATCAGCGAAATACCGTTACCCACTCCGCGCTCGGTTATTTGCTCGCCCAGCCACATGAGAAAGATTGTTCCAGCTGTGAGCGTCACCATGGCTGTGAAAATAAATCCGTAACCCGGTGAGATGACCACGGTCGACTGACCCTGCAGGGCAAATGCCACTCCACCTGCCTGGACGCCGGCCAGTAACACTGTGAAGTTTCTCGTGTACTGGGTGATTTTCTGTCGTCCCGCCGAGCCTTCCTTCTTAAGTTGCTGCAAATGGGGAACGGCACTACTCATCAACTGAATGATGATTGAGGCGGATATATAGGGCATCACCCCAAGAGCAAACAAGGAAAAGCGCTCCAAAGCACCGCCAGTAAACAGGTTGAAAACATCGACAATCGTTCCTTGTTGCGAATTCATGAATTGCAACAGTGCCTGGGGATTTACTCCCGGCACAGGAATGAAAGTCCCAATGCGATAAACAAGCAAAGCCAAGACAACAAAAAGCAGACGCTGCCGCAGCTCGGTCAAACGCCCCAGTCCACCCAGGGTTTGCGCCATCTGAGATGGGGATCGAGACATTATTCGACCTTACCACCAGCAGCTTCGATTGCGGCCAGTGCACCCTTGGTCACCCCAAGGCCTTTGATGGTTACTGCTCTCTCCAGCGCGCCAGTGTTGATGATCTTGACCTTGCGAATCTCATGCCCAACCGCTCCTTCGGCCTTGAGCGACTGCAGGTCAATTACGTCCGCTTGCATCGACTGGATCTGGTAAAGGCGGATCTCTGCGTTGTAACGCTTGGTAAGTGAGGCGAAGCCGCGCTTGGGCAAACGTCTTTGCATAGGCATCTGGCCGCCCTCAAAGCCGACCTTGTGATACCCACCTGCGCGCGACGATTGGCCCTTGTGCCCACGACCGGCAGTTTTTCCGAGACCTGAACCAATGCCGCGACCAACACGCTTATGGGGCTTCTTGCTGCCCTCAGCAGGGCTTAACGTATTTAATTTCATAATATGTGTACTTTCCTATTATTGGTTCGCAGAATAGCCCCGGCACGCCGGCAACATGATTTTCAGGCTACTTCCACTCGTACCATGTAGTCGATCTTATTGACCATGCCGCGCACCGAAGGAGTATCCTCCAGCACAACGGTGTGGTTAATTCTTCTCAGTCCAAGTCCTCGAACGCATTCACGATGCCGGGGTATTGCGCCTGCAGCGGAGCGAATCAAGGTCACAGATATTTGCTTGTCTTTTTTCTTGGCCATTACAGTCAACCCACGTTTGCCATGATGTCATCAAGTGGCTTGCCGCGCTTTGCTGCAATTACCGATGGGCTCTGCATTGCCAACAGTCCTTTGAACGTGGCCCTGACCAGGTTGATTGGATTGTTTGACCCGACGCTTTTGGCAAGAACGTTGTGCACGCCAACGGTTTCAAGAACTGCGCGCATGGCGCCACCGGCGATCACGCCAGTACCTTGAGAGGCCGGTTGCATGTAGATGCGCGATCCCGCGTGACGTGCTTTGACTGCATGCCAAAGCGTACCTTCCCGAAGATCTACACTGATCATGTTGCGGCGTGCCTTTTCCTTGGATTTCTGGATTGCCACGGGTACTTCTCGAGCTTTTCCGTAGCCAAACCCGACCTTGCCATTCCCATCACCAACAACGCTTAGTGCTGTGAAGCCAAAAATCCGGCCACCTTTAACCACTTTTGCAACTCGATTGACCGCAACCAACTTTTCCAGAAGGCCATCGCTGTTTTCTCTTTCCATGTTTGCCATGTTATATACCTGTCTCGCTCGGCCTTAACCTGACCGGGTTCAGAAATCCAATCCAACTTCGCGCGCAGCGTCTGCCAACACCTTGATACGACCGTGATAACGGAACCCGGAGCGGTCGAATGCCACATCCTTGACTCCCGCCGCCACAGCCTTCTCGGCAATTGCCTTACCGACCGCCGCTGCTGCGTCCTTATTACTCTTGCTTTTCAAGCCTTCCCCAACAGCCTTTTGAAGAGTAGATGCAGCTGCAATTACTATTCCACCTTCGGCGCTGATCACCTGGGCATAAATATGCCGGCCACTACGATGTACCGTGAGTCTGGCCTTGCCGAGCCGGCGAATGTGAGCGCGGGCTTTGCGCGCCCGCCGCATGCGTGCGGCCTTCTTGATTTCCATTACAGTTTCCTCGTCCGTTTTCCCACCGGCACAGCCGGCCAGAATACATGATTCAATACCACTACTGCGAACTTATGCCTTCTTGGCTTCCTTGCGTACAACCTTTTCGTCTGAGTAGCGTACGCCCTTGCCCTTATAAGGCTCGGGTGGCCGGTACGCCCGGATTTCAGCTGCGACCTGGCCCACACGCTGCCTGTCACAACCCCGCACTATCACTTCGGTCTGCGATGGCACTTCGATGGTGATTCCTTCGGGAGCAACATACTCAACCGGGTGGGAAAACCCCAAGGCAAGGCTCAAGGTATTGCCTTGAACCTGCGCGCGATAGCCTACCCCTACCAACGTAAGTCGCTTCTCAAAGCCAATGGAAACACCGGTTACCAGGTTATTTACCAGCGCTCGAAAGGTACCCGCCATTGCCATGTGAGAATCATTGGCTGGTTTTACCTTGACCTCGCTGTTTTCCTGAACAACTGAAACCCCAGGATGCAACCGCAAAGTCAGGTTTCCTTTTGGCCCCTTGACGTTAACCTTGTCCCCAACTACCTTCAACTCGATTCCTGAGGGTAGTGTGATCGGTGCTTTTGCTACACGTGACATGTCGTCCTCCCTACGTGACGATGCACAGGACTTCGCCGCCCTGTCCAGCCGCGCGAGCCGATACTTCAGTCATGATGCCCTTTGAAGTGCTAATTACCGCAGTTCCAAGACCATTCAGAATTTTGGGCAAATCGTCCTTGCCCCGATAAATGCGAAGTCCTGGCCGGCTGACACGTTGCAACAAGGTTATAACACCCTGGCCGTTTCGATACTTCAATGTAATTTCCAACGCCGGCTTCCCTTCCAGTTCAATTGCCCGGAAGTCGTCGATATATCCTTCGCTTTTGAGAACTTTGGCTATACCGGTCTTGACCGTGGAAGCTGGCATGCAAACGTTAACTTTACGAACGGACTGGGCATTCCGAATCCGCGTCAGCATGTCCGAAATTGGATCACTCATGCTCATTCTTATATCCTCTTTACCAACTGGCCTTGCGCAGACCAGGCACGTCACCGCGCATGGCGGCTTCGCGCAACTTGTTTCGGCTCAATCCAAACTTGCGATAGAAACCACGTGGTCGTCCGGTAATCGCACAACGGTTACGGTGCCTGACCGGGCTGGAATCGCGAGGTAACTTCTGCAAGCGAAACATTGCGTCCTGCTGCACTTCGAAACTCACGTTCGGTTCAACAATGGTGGCTTTGAGCTCAGCACGTTTCTTCGCGTAACGCACAACCAGTTTGCTGCGGCGCACTTCGCGATTGATCATTGATGTTTTTGCCATGATGGATCCTTGAACTACTTCGTCCTGAACGGGAAATTAAATGCCTGCAACAGCGCCATCGCTTCCTCATCGTTCCTGGCGCTGGTGGTAATTGTTATATCCAGGCCGCGAATTGCATCGATCTTGTCATAGTCGATTTCAGGAAACATGATCTGCTCTTTCACGCCCATGCTGTAATTACCTCTTCCATCGAACGATTTATAGTTCAAACCGCGGAAATCGCGGATTCGGGGAATGGCAATATTTACCAGGCGATCAAGAAACTCGTACATTTGTCGCCTGCGCAAAGTGACTTTGCAGCCTACTGGCCAGCCGTCACGAATCTTGAAACTGGCAACCGACTTCCTGGCCAATATAACGATGGGCTTCTGACCGGAAATCAGCGCAAGATCTCCAGTGGCACGATCCATGACTTTCTTGTCGGCAACAGCTTCGCCTACGCCCATGTTCAGCGTGATCTTGGTGATTCTAGGCACCTGCATCACGTTATTGAAGCCCAACTGCTCCATTAACTTCGGCACCACTGTTTCTTTGTAATATGTCTGAAGTCTTGCCATTTTCCTTACCCTATATGTTTTCGAACAGCGCAACCGCGCCTGTGAAAACTCCAACTTGTAAACTCCAGGGAGCTGGTTTCATCGCTACGCGACAACCAGAGTCACCATCGAGATTCTTAAATATCAATCGCCTCGCCGGTGGATTTGAACACCCTTACCTTTCGTCCATCGTCCAGCGTTTTAAAACCTACTCTGTCGGCTTTTCCGGTCACCGCGTTGTACACCTGTATATTGGATACGTGAATCGGCGATTCCTTCTCGACAATTCCACCCGGCTGATTCTTAGCAGGGTTTGGCTTCTGGTGTTTCTTAACCATATTTACGTTTTCCACCAGGACGCGGTCAAAGGCCAACACGCGCAACACGTGTCCGCGCTGTGTTTTGCTGCGACCGGTCGTCACGATTACTTCATCACCTTTATGTATACGTTTCATTCTTGTGTTCCTTTCACCACTATCCCGTAGCTCAGAGCACTTCGGGTGCCAGAGAGACAATCTTCATAAACTTCTCTGTTCGCAACTCACGCGTAACGGGCCCGAAAATTCGAGTACCAATTGGTTCGTGCTTGTTGTCCAGAAGCACGGCAGCATTACCGTCGAAGCGAATGAGAGAACCATCCCCACGCCGCACACCTGAGCGAGTGCGAACGACCACAGCGTTATACACTTCGCCCTTTTTCACTTTGCCGCGCGGTATGGCGTCTTTGACCGTGACTTTAATCAGATCCCCGATCCTCGCGTAACGCCGCTTGGAACCACCCAAGACCTTGATGCACATAACCTGACGCGCACCACTGTTATCTGCGGCAGCCAGCATGCTCTGCATTTGAATCATTTTCTTTGTCCTCGCCTAATCCTTGAGTTCAGTCAAATACCAAGCCACTACTGAGCCCGTTTCACAATTTCCACTACGCGCCAGGCCTTGGTCTTGGACATGGGCCTGCATTGTTCAATTCTTACCAGATCGCCTTCCGCACAACTATTCTCTTCGTCGTGGGCGTGAACCTTGGACGAGCGTTTTATGTATTTGCCATACAACTCGTGCTTGATTTGACGTTCCAGCTTTACCGTGACGGTCTTATCGGCTTTATTGCTGACAACCTGCCCCACCCTGGTGCTTTTGACTGACTCAGTCGTACTCATGCTGGTTTACCTTCTCTTGATTTCTCATTCAGGACAGTTCGCACTCGTGCGATATCCCGACGCACCCGGCGCAAATCATGGGGCGTAACCATCTGGCCACTGCCTTTTTGCATTCTCATGTTGAACTGCTCGTGCAACAGGCCGGTTAACTGCTGACGGAGTTCTGCCTCGTTCTTGATTCTCATATCTTGCGCGTTCATCACAGCACGGACCTCTTGATAAAGGTGGTCTTGACTGCAAGCTTCGCTGCCGCAAGCCGAAAGGCCTCTCTGGCGACAATCTCCGTCACACCCTGGATCTCATACATCACTCGTCCTGGCTGAATCGGCGCCACCCAGTATTCAACGTTGCCTTTGCCTTTACCCATACGAACTTCTACAGGTTTCTTGGTTATCGGCTTATCAGGAAATACCCGGATCCAAAGCTTGCCACCGCGTTTTACATGCCTGGTAATAGCACGCCTGGCAGCTTCAATCTGGCGTGCGGTTACGAAGCCTCGCGTGGTTGCCTTTAGACCAAATTCACCGAAACTGACCCGATTTCCGACCTGGGCAAGACCATGGTTGCGGCCTTTTTGCTGCTTTCTGAATTTTGTGCGCTTTGGTTGCAGCATTGCTTAATCTCCTAACCCGCAACCGCCTGGTTGCGCTTGTTCTCATCGTGCAGTGCATAAAGGTCAAAAACTTCGCCTTTGTAAATCCAAACCTTTACACCCAACACGCCGTAGGTTGTCTGGGCCTCGACGAAACCATAATCAACATCCGCCCGGAATGTGTGCAAGGGAACCTGCCCCTCACGGTACCATTCGCTGCGGGCAATATCGGCCCCGTTTAAACGCCCGGCGACCATGACTTTGATGCCGAGGGCTCCGAGTCGCATGGTATTCCCCACAGCACGCTTCATAGCGCGACGGAACATAATTCGTCGCTCCAGCTGCTGTGCAATACCTTCCGCAACCAAGTGAGCATCAAGTTCTGGTTTGCGAATCTCAGCCACGCTCAAGTGCGTTGGTACTTTCATCAACTGCGTAACTTCCCGACGCAGCGTTTCAATATCCTCGCCTTTTTTACCAATCACGATACCGGGGCGGGCCGTGTGTATCGTAATTCGAGCTGACTTGGCAGGTCTCTCAATCTGGATCCTGCTTATGGCAGCCTGCGCCAGGCGCTTGCGCAGAAACTTGCGAACTTCGAGATCCGAAAGCAGCTGCTCAGCGTAGTCGCGCTTTTCGGCATACCAGGTCGAATTCCAGTCTTTAGAAATTCCCAGTCGGATTCCGATTGGATTTACCTTGTGGCCCATTATGCTTTACCCGCCTTTGTGCTATCTGCAACAATCACCGTAATGTGACTGCAACGCTTTAGAATCCGCGTGCCTCGACCTTTGGCACGGGCCCGCCCGCGCTTAAGTGTTGGACCTTCGTCTATCATAATGACCGAAACCTTAAGGTCATCAATGTCTGCGCCATCGTTATGTTCCGCATTCGCTACTGCTGAAAGCAGGACTTTCTTCACGATGTGAGCGGCTTTCTTGGGGCTAAAGGCAAGCAACTGTTCTGCCTTCTCAACCGCCATGCCCCTAACCTGATCCGCCACGAGCCGCACCTTCTGGGGCGAAATTCGCGCGTTCCGTAATATTGCTGTCGCTTGCATGGTCACATCACCTACTTGGTCTTGCGGTCGCCCGAATGACCTCTAAAGGTCCGGGTGGCTGCGAATTCACCGAGCTTGTGACCAATCATCTGGTCATTCACCAGGATGGGCACATGCTGTCGTCCGTTATGCACGGCGATCGTTAAACCGACCATGTCCGGCAGGATCATGGAACGTCGTGACCACGTCTTAATGGGCCGCTTGTTGTTAGTGGCTACTGACTCGGTCACCTTCTTCATCAGGTGATGGTCGACGAACGGTCCTTTTTTAATCGAACGTGGCATAGCTCTACCTATTATTTGCTGGAACGCTTACGCACGATGAACTTACTCGTACGCTTGTTCTTGCGGGTTTTGTAGCCTTTGGTGGGAACGCCCCACGGAGACACCGGATGACGTCCGCCGGATGTGCGGCCTTCGCCGCCACCATGTGGATGGTCAACAGGGTTCATGGCCACACCGCGAACCGTTGGCCGCACCCCACGCCAGCGCTTGGCGCCCGCTTTGCCAAGCTTCTCCAGGTTGTGCTCTGAATTGGAAACTTCCCCTATGGTTGCCTTGCAACGCGAGTGAACTTTACGCATTTCACCCGAACGCAGGCGCAATGTAGCGTGTTGTCCTTCACGGGCGACCAGCTGCACTGCAGCGCCCGCGCTGCGCGCCAACTGGGCGCCTTTGCCCGGCATGAGTTCGACACAGTGCACAACGGATCCCACTGGTATGTTGCTCAGAGGAAGACTATTTCCTGGCTTGATGGCAGCATCACGACCACTGAAAACTTCGTCTCCGGCCCGAATACCTTTGGGAGCAATGATGTAGCGGCGCTCTCCATCAAGGTACAGAACGAGGGCAATATGAGCGGTACGATTGGGATCGTATTCAATGCGCTCTACCTGGCCCCTGATGCCGTCTTTGTCTCTCTTGAAATCAATGACCCGATAATGCTGCTTGTGCCCACCACCAATATGACGGGTGGTGATGCGGCCATAGTTATTCCGGCCACCGGTTCTTGATTTCTTTTCTACCAGCCCCGACCACGGTGCACCGTCATGCAGGTGATCATGCTTTACCTGTACGACTCCGCGTCGACCCGGCGATGTGGGTTTTGCCTTAACAATTGCCATGACTACTAGTCCTTAAGCTGACTCTCCGCCCAGAAAATCGATCACCTGACCGTCCTGAACGCGAACATATGCCTTTTTCCAGTCGCTGCGCTTTCCCGGGCGCATCCGGAACGATTTGGTCTTTCCCTTCACGTTCACAATGCGGACAGACTCCACACTGACTTCAAACAGCATTTCCACCGCGCCCCGAACCTCAGCTTTGTTGGCATCCTTCACAACGCGGAAAACGTATTGATTACTGGTCTCTCCGACCCGTGTTGACTTTTCAGTCACGCGCGGCGTCAGCAAAACCTGATACAGTCGATCCCTATTCATCCCAGCCACTCCTGGACTTTTTCAACCGCCGCAACGGTCATGATTACTCGTTCCGAACCAACCAGGCTGACAGGGTCCATGGCGGAAACGTCCATAACGTAAACGTTAGGAAGATTGCGCGCGGCGAGAAAAACGTTGTCGCCGACTTCATCAGCAATAATCAGTCCGGTTGCAAAATCAAGGCTCGCCAGTTTTTCGATCAACTCACTGGTTTTCGGCTCGGCAAGTTCAAACGACTCAACGAGTATCAAACGATCCTGCCGCACCAGTTCAGACAAAATCGCCTGAACTGCACCGCGATACATTTTGCGGTTTACCTTTTGCGAATGGTCGCGAGGCACTGCCGCGAAAGTCTTACCACCGCCACGCCAAATCGGACTGCGGATAGTCCCCGCGCGAGCACGTCCCGTGCCCTTCTGCTTGAATGGCTTCTTTCCACCACCAGAAACGGCAGCCCGGTTCTTCTGCGCTTTGGTTCCCGAACGAGCTCCAGCCAGGTAGGCCGTTACCACCTGGTGCACCAGAGCCTCAGAGAAATCGCGCCCGAAAGTAGCTTCCGAGACTTGAATTTTGTTTCCGCCAGCTACTGCGAGTTGCATCGTCATCTCCTCAATGTGCCTTTACTGACAGGCGCACCGTAACCTGGCCGCCGTTGGCCCCAGGCACCGGACCCTTGATCAACAGGAGGTTCCGTTTTGTATCGACACGAACGACTTCAAGGCTTTGGGTAGTCACTCGTTCAACGCCCATGTGTCCTGCCATCTTTTTACCTTTTACAACTCGACCTGGGGTCTGGTTCTGACCTATGGAGCCTGGAGCACGGTGAGAGACAGAGTTGCCGTGGGTCGCGTCCTGCATGGCGAAGTTGTGTCGCTTAATTGTGCCGGCAAAACCCTTTCCTTTGCTGATCCCGGTAACATCTACCTTCTGCCCTGCTTCAAACATCTCTACGGTGAATTCAGTCCCGGAACCAATTTCAGCAGTTTCATCCTCAGCTATGCGAAATTCCCATAGTCCTTCACCCGCCGCAACACCGGCTCGGTTGAAATGCCCTGCCTCAGGCTTGTTTACCAGGTTGGCACGACGCGCACCCATAGTGACCTGAACTGCACGGTACCCATCGGTCTCGCGGCTTTTCAACTGAGTCACTCGGTTGGGGTTGACCTCAATGACGGTTACCGGAATGCTGTCACCTGCTTCGGTGAACACCCTGGTCATGCCTCTTTTTCGTCCTATCAATCCAGTCTTCATCCCAGTACTCATCCCAGTCTTCATCGTCATGTCTATGATCAAATAATTCGGTTAGTACTCAGTACAGCTTGATCTGAACGTCCACTCCAGCTGCCAGATCCAACTTCATCAACGCATCTACGGTCTTGTCATTCGGATCCACGATATCCATTAAACGCTTGTGGGTCCGGGTTTCGTACTGATCGCGAGCATCCTTGTTCACGTGCGGAGAGGTGAGAATGGTGCACCGCTCAATTTTGGTCGGCAAAGGTATCGGGCCCAATACCTGGGCGCCCGTGCGCTTTGCTGTTTCCACGATTTCCGCTGCAGAACGGTCAATCAATCGGTGATCGAATGCCTTAAGCCTTATGCGGATTCTTTGCTCTGCCATTTTGTCTACTCACTTCTCTCGTTTCGGCTGCTCGCACAGCGCGACCGTTTAATTACGCGTGGATCTTAGCTACTACACCAGCACCTACTGTGCGACCGCCTTCCCGTATCGCAAATCGCAATCCCTCTTCCATCGCAATCGGTGCAATCAACGTCACCTGCATTTGTACATTGTCGCCAGGCATCACCATCTCCACCCCTTCCGGCAACTCGCATGCTCCCGTCACGTCCGTCGTACGGAAATAAAACTGCGGCCGGTACCCCTTGAAAAACGGCGTGTGCCGCCCGCCTTCTTCCTTCGACAAAATGTACACTTCCGCTTCAAACTGCGTGTGCGGTGTAATCGATCCCGGATGCGCCAGTACCTGGCCACGTTCCACATCATCTCGCTTGGTGCCGCGCAACAACACACCCACGTTATCGCCCGCACGCCCTTCATCCAGCAGCTTGCGAAACATCTCTACACCCGTGCACGTCGTCTTGGTGGTCGCGTGTATCCCGATAATCTCGACTTCCTCGCCCACCTTGACAATGCCACGCTCAATTCGACCCGTCACAACCGTGCCTCGGCCAGATATCGAAAATACGTCCTCAATCGGTAACAGAAACGGCTTGTCCAGCGCACGTACCGGTTGCGGCACATAACTGTCCAGCGCATCCAGCAACCGCTGTATCGACGGCACTCCAATCTCCGACGCATCTCCTTCCAATGCCTTCAATGCAGAACCCGTCACAATCGGCGTGTCATCACCCGGAAACTCGTACGATGACAGCAGCTCGCGCACTTCCATCTCTACCAGTTCCAGCAACTCCGCGTCATCTACCATGTCCGCCTTGTTCAAATACACCAGGATGTACGGCACACCTACCTGTCGTGCCAGCAAAATGTGCTCGCGCGTCTGTGGCATCGGGCCATCAGCTGCCGATACCACCAGAATCGCTCCGTCCATCTGCGCTGCACCCGTAATCATGTTCTTCACATAATCCGCGTGCCCCGGGCAGTCCACGTGCGCGTAATGCCGGTTCTCCGACTCAGACTCCACGTGCGCCGTAGCAATCGTAATACCACGCGCACGCTCTTCCGGCGCATTGTCAATCTGGTCGTATGCCTTGTACTCGCCGCCTCGGGCTTCCGAGCACACCTTCGTCAAAGCCGCCGTCAGCGTCGTCTTGCCGTGGTCCACATGTCCTATCGTTCCCACGTTTACATGGGGCTTTGTACGTTCAAATTTTGCTTTTGACATCTGTCAAGCCTCTTCTTCAGTCTCGTAGCCAGTCTTACCTGACGGATCAGGCGGTTTTCTTGATGATTTCTTCCGAAACACTATTCGGAGCTTCAGCGTAGTGATCAAATTCCATCGTGTACGTAGCGCGCCCTTGCGACTGCGACCTCAGGTCGGTTGAATAACCGAACATTTCCGACAGCGGGACATTCGCATTAATCAACTTTCCGGACGGGCTGTCTTCCATGCCCTGCAGTATTCCGCGCCGGCGATTCAGGTCACCCATCACATCACCCATGTAATCCTCGGGTGTCACCACTTCAACTTTCATAATCGGCTCGAGCAATACCGGAGAAGCGATGGCGGCAGCATTCTTGAATGCCATGGAGCCGGCAATTTTAAACGCCATTTCACTGGAATCCACTTCGTGATATGAACCGTCGTACACAGTTGCCTTGCAATCCACCATGGGATAACCAGCGATGACGCCATTTTGCATTGCTTCTTCAATGCCCTTATTAATCGAGTTGATGTATTCCTTTGGTATGACACCGCCGACGATTGCGTTTACAAACTCGTAGCCACCACCCTTCTCCATGGGTTCGAGCTTGATCCGCACATGCCCATACTGCCCGCGCCCGCCGGACTGGCGAACAAACTTGCCTTCCGCCTGAACGCCCTTGCGTATGGTTTCACGGTAGGCAACCTGCGGCTTACCAACATTTGCTTCAACTTTAAATTCACGCCGCATCCGGTCAACGATAATGTCCAGATGCAATTCACCCATACCCGAAATGATGGTCTGACCCGACTCTTCATCGGTATGCACACGAAAAGAGGGGTCTTCCTGGGCGAGCTTGGATAACGCGACACCCATTTTTTCCTGGTCGGCCTTGGTCTTAGGCTCAACCGCCACGGAAATCACCGGCTCAGGAAATACCATGCGTTCCAGCGTTATAACCTTGTTCAGGTCACACAATGTCTCGCCTGTGGTCACATCTTTCAGACCTACAGCAGCTGCAATATCACCCGCCAGAACTTCTTTAATTTCCTCCCGGGTGTTGGCATGCATTTGTAGAATTCGCCCGACGCGTTCTTTTCTCATTTTGACCGGGTTGTACACCGTGTCACCTGATTTCAAGACGCCCGAGTAAACCCGGAAAAAGGTTAAGGTCCCGACAAAAGGATCAGACGCAATTTTGAACGCCAATGCTGCAAACGGCTCATCATCACTGCTGTGACGCACACCTGGTGTTTCGTCCTCGTTGATTCCGACAATGGGCGGCACATCCAGAGGTGAAGGCATCAGTTCCACGACGGCATCAAGCATTGCCTGGACGCCTTTGTTCTTAAACGCTGAGCCGCAAAGACATGGAACCAGCGCGTTGGCTACTGTTCCAGCACGCAGACCCGCAAGGATCTGTTCATTAGTCAAAGAACCAGACTCCAGATACGCCTCCATCAATTCTTCAGTGCACTCGGCAGCGGCTTCCACCATGGCTTCGCGTGCAGCTTCAGCCCGGTCCTTTAATTCAGCCGGAATTTCACGGGCTTCAAAAGTGGTTCCCTGATTTTCAGTGTCCCAATAAATCGCTTTCATTTTTATCAGATCGACGACACCAACGAAGCTTTCTTCCTCGCCAATCGGTAACTGAATGGGTATCGGGCGGGCACCAAGGCGATCGCGAATCTGGGTCACAACACGGTCAAAATTTGCGCCCATGCGGTCCATCTTGTTCACGAAAGCAATACGCGGCACTTTATAGCGAGTGGCCTGGCGCCAGACAGTTTCTGACTGTGGTTGCACACCACCAACCGCACAAAATACTGCCACGGCACCATCGAGCACGCGCAGCGAACGCTCTACTTCAATAGTGAAGTCAACGTGCCCCGGGGTATCAATGATATTGATCCGGTGTTCTTTGAACTGCTTTTCCATGCCGGACCAGAAACAGGTGGTAGCAGCTGAAGTAATGGTGATACCGCGCTCCTGCTCCTGCTCCATCCAGTCCATAGTGGCATTGCCGTCATGAACCTCACCAATTTTGTGGGACACACCGGTGTAGAACAGCACGCGCTCTGTAGTTGTCGTCTTACCAGCATCAATATGAGCCATGATGCCGATGTTGCGATACCTTTCTATGGGTGTCCTGCGTGCCACTTTCTTTACCTCAACTTAATCTGTAAGCCAACGCCACAACTACCAGCGGTAGTGGGCAAATGCCTTGTTTGCATCTGCCATGCGATGCGTATCTTCTCGCTTCTTAACCGCTGATCCCCGTTGCTCCGAGGCATCCAGCAGTTCGCCCGCCAAACGATTCGGCATGCTTTTTTCCCCGCGCTTGCGAGCCGCATCAATAATCCACCGCATCGCCAAAGTCTGGCGGCGCTTCATGCGCACCTCAACGGGCACCTGGTAAGTGGCGCCTCCAACTCGACGTGACTTTACTTCGACCATGGGACTTACGTTATCCAGTGCCTTTTGCACCAATTCAACGGGGTCGGCATTTTTGTTTTTGTCTTGAATTGTGGTAATCGCTCCATAAACGATTTTTTCAGCTACTGACTTCTTGCCGCTTTCCATAACCATGTTGACAAAGCGGGTGATCATCTCGCTGCCGAACTTGGGATCTGGCAAAATTTCTCGGGTGAAATTTGATTGCTTTCTGGACATCGTCTTTACATTCCGTTAAATGATTAATACAGCAAAATCAGTTCTTGGGGCGTTTTGCGCCGTATTTTGAACGACTCTGTCGACGATCGCTTACACCAGCAGTGTCGAGACTGCCACGTACCGTGTGGTAACGTACACCGGGCAAATCCTTCACGCGCCCACCGCGAATAAGAACCACGCTGTGTTCCTGCAAATTGTGTCCTTCTCCGCCAATGTAGCTGGTTACTTCAAAGCCGTTGGTCAGGCGAACTCGTGCAACTTTACGCAAAGCCGAGTTGGGCTTTTTTGGTGTGGTTGTATATACGCGCGTGCATACGCCACGTTTCTGGGGACAGCCTTCCAGCGCCGGAACATTGCTCTTGAAGAGCTTTGGTTGACGCGGTTTGCGTACGAGCTGATTGATTGTTGCCATATTTATTCCTGGTCCAAATTGGTTCTGCGTCTTTTCCGGGTTTGTCAGGTGGTGCCTGATTGATTCGAAATCTGTCAGGTACCCATCTGCAACCGACAACGACAAAGCAAATTCTCTTTGCCTTATTAATATCAAATGCCCAACCCCGGAAGTTAAACTCGGGATTGGGCACAGTTGGATCCGGCCCACGCGCCGGCGACATCGGCTTTCCGCAACGATTTGTTTTCGCGCGGCCCTTAAGTCAATAAGGGATTCCAGCTAATTATCCGGTCAATTATGACAGCTCTTAAGCTCTCTGACAAGGCACCCGGTCCTAAATAATTCCGGTTTCTTCACCGAACTCATCAAGCGCCAAGGTTAATCTGCCCTTTTTTCGAGCCGGTCAACGGACCGGCTCGCCGAACTTTCAGTTTGCGCCAATTAGCAGACTTATTCTTTGTCCAGAATACTATCCAGCCCGGCGAATTCTTCAGCGGCCACTGCCGCAGCAAGAGCCTTCAGATCAATTTCCGGTTCATCCCGTGGCGCCCGTTTGCGTGAATTGTGATAGGCCATACCTGTACCTGCTGGAATCAGCCGCCCAACGATCACATTTTCTTTCAGGCCACGCAGATAGTCGGTAGTGCCTCTCACGGCCGCCTCGGTGAGGACCCGAGTAGTCTCCTGGAATGAGGCTGCCGAGATGAAGGATTCAGTGGCCAGGGAGGCTTTGGTTATTCCCAAAAGAATCCGCTGATAGTCCGCGGGTTTACCCTTTTCCTTGGCAGCGCGCTGGTTTTCTTCCAGCACTCGCACAACATCAAGTTGTTCGCCGCGCAGCAAGCGGGTACCACCTACATCAGTCACTTCGGCTTTTCGCAGCATCTGTCGCACAATGGCTTCGATGTGCTTGTCATTGATTTTCACGCCCTGCAGGCGGTATACGTCCTGGATTTCCTTGACCAGGTAGGCGTCGAGAGCTTCCACACCCAACAATCGCAGTATGTCGTGCGGATTCGGCTCGCCGTCTACGATGGTTTCGCCCTTCTCAACCTGTTCGCCTTCGAACACAATTACGTGGCGCCATTTGGGAATCAGCTCTTCGTGAGTCTCCCCGTCCACGCTGGTTATGACCAATCGCTGTTTGCCTTTGGTATCCTTGCCAAAACTGACAATGCCTGACACTTCCGCCAGTACCGCGGGTTCTTTGGGCTTGCGGGCTTCAAACAGGTCTGCGACGCGCGGCAAACCACCGGTGATGTCCCGAACCTTGGAAGACTCCTGCGGGATACGTGCAACTACGTCACCCACTTTCACGTCCTGACCATCGTGCATTTGAACGATTGACCCGGACTGCAGGAAATAATGTGCCGGTATTTCCGTCCCGGCCAGACAAAGCTCCCTGCCTCTCTTATCCAGAAGGCTGATCATTGGTCGCAAATCCTTACCAGCATTTCCGCGCTGTTTGGGATCACTCACGACAAGACTGGTCAAACCCGTGATGTCGTCCACCTGCTCGTTGACCGTAACGCCTTCGGTGAAATCGTGGAATTTCACACGGCCCGCAACTTCCGTCACAATCGGATGAGTATGCGGATCCCAATTGGCCACAACCTCTCCAACCGTGACCGCATCTGCGTCGCGCTTGGAAATCAATGCTCCATAGGGTACTTTGTAGCGCTCTCTTTCACGTCCATGCTCGTCTATGACAGATATTTCGCCGGAACGAGAAACTGCAACCAGTTTGTCATTGGCATTTTCAACCGTTTTGATATTGTGCAAGCGAATTGTGCCGTTCTTCTTCACCTGAATGTGGTCTACTGCGGCAGCTCGTGATGCCGCGCCACCAATATGGAAAGTGCGCATGGTCAACTGTGTTCCCGGCTCGCCGATGGATTGGGCCGCAATAACACCAACCGCTTCACCAATATTGACCAGGTCGCCGCGAGCAAGATCACGTCCGTAGCAATACTTGCAAACGCCATGCCTGGTTTCGCAGGTGATCGTTGAACGCACGTAGACGCGGTCAATACCCGCTTCTTCAAGCGTGTCTACCCACTGCTCGTCCAGCAAAGTATTGCGCTCACACAGAACTTTCTTGCTTCCCGGCACAAGAATATCTTCCGCTACCAGTCGGCCCAAAACCCGCTCGCTCAGAGGTTCAACCACATCACCACCCTCTACGATGGGCTGCATGGTGACGCCATTCTTGGTTCCACAATCGACCTCGGTGATCACGAGGTCCTGGGCCACGTCCACCAGTCGACGCGTGAGGTAACCGGAATTCGCAGTCTTCAACGCGGTATCTGCCAATCCCTTACGCGCACCGTGAGTGGAAATAAAGTACTGCAAAACGTCCAGGCCTTCCCGGAAATTCGCAGTGATTGGCGTTTCAATGATTGATCCGTCAGGCTTTGCCATCAGGCCTCGCATGCCCGCAAGCTGCCTGATCTGGGCTGCGGAACCGCGCGCACCGGAGTCAGCCATGATGAAAATGGAATTCATGGAGTCTTCCTCCAATAATTTTCCATCCCGTCCCTTGACCGTGCTCTTACCCATGCGCTGCATCATTGCCCGCGCGACTTGCTCGTTGGTACGCGACCAGATGTCAACGACCTTGTTGTACCGTTCACCAGCAGTGACAAGACCGGAAATGTATTGATTCTGGATCTCTACGACTTCTGCTTCTGCAGCACCGAGAATTGTCTTTTTCTCTTCCGGAACCATCAAGTCGTCAATACCTATCGAAACTCCAGCCACCGTCGCGTAATGAAATCCGGTGTACATCAACTTATCCGCAAACACCACGGTCTTTTTCAGCCCCAAACGGCGGTAGCAGGAATTAATCAGCCCCGAGATCTGGCTCTTCTTGAGCGTGATATTGAGCAGGCTGAAAGGCATTCCTTTAGGTCGGATTTCAGCAAGCAGTGCCCGTCCGACCGTGGTATCGACCAGATTGGTTTCGCTGTGCTCATCACCATTTTCGGCAATATTCACTTCCTCTATACGTACCTTGATACGTGCGTGCAGCCCGACCGCCTTGTTTTCATATGCCCGGTGAACTTCAGCAATGTCACTAAAGTACATGCCTTGGCCTTTGGTGTTCTCCAACTGGCGGGTCATATAGTAAAGCCCCAACACAACGTCCTGCGTGGGAACAATGATGGGCTCGCCATTTGCCGGGGACAGGATGTTGTTGGTCGACATCATGAGCGCACGCGCTTCCAACTGCGCTTCCACGGACAAAGGCACATGCACAGCCATCTGGTCACCGTCGAAGTCCGCGTTGAACGCAGTACAAACGAGCGGGTGCAATTGAATGGCCTTACCTTCGATCAGCACTGGCTCAAATGCCTGGATGCCCAGCCTATGCAAAGTTGGTGCGCGGTTCAGCATGACTGGATGTTCACGTATTACTTCGGAGAGTATGTCCCAGACTTCTGAGCGTTCCGCTTCGACCAACTTCTTGGCTGCCTTAATTGTCGCCGCCATGCCACGACGCTGAAGCTTGCTGAAAATGAAAGGCTTGAATAGTTCCAGCGCCATTTTCTTTGGCAGACCACATTCATGCAACCTGAGTGTTGGACCAACCACAATCACTGAGCGTCCTGAATAATCAACACGCTTACCCAGCAGGTTCTGCCGGAACCGCCCTTGCTTACCCTTGATCATGTCAGCCAGGGACTTCAAGGGGCGCTTGTTGGTTCCAGTGATGGCGCGACCACGCCTGCCATTGTCGAGCAGCGCATCCACGGCTTCCTGCAGCATGCGTTTCTCATTGCGCACAATGATGTCCGGCGCGTTCAACTCCAACAGGCGCTTGAGGCGGTTGTTGCGGTTAATTGCCCGGCGATACAAATCATTCAGGTCGGAAGTTGCAAAACGACCTCCATCCAAAGGCACTAGAGGCCGCAGGTCCGGAGGCAGTACTGGCAACACCGTCATGATCATGTATTCCGGTCGGTTGCCTGAATCTATGAAGGCTTCCACCAGCTTGATGCGCTTACTCAGCCGTTTTAGCTTGGTCTCAGAGCGCGTGGCCCTGATTTCTTCACGAAGCCTGTTAACCTCATCATTAAGGTTGATTTTTCGCAGCAATTCAAAGATGGCTTCAGCGCCCATCTTGGCTTCGAACTCGTCGCCCCACTCTTCCATGGTGTCGAGATACTGTTCGTCCGTCAGCAGTTGACCAGACTCCAGTGTCGTGAGACCAGGATCCAGAACTACATACGATTCAAAATAGAGGATGCGCTCGATATCACGCAAAGTCATATCCAGCATAAGCCCAATACGGGAGGGCAATGACTTGAGAAACCAAATGTGGGCAACCGGGCTAGCCAGTTCAATGTGAGCCATGCGCTCGCGTCGAACTTTTGTCTGGGTAACTTCAGTACCGCATTTTTCGCAAACGACACCACGATGCTTCATGCGCTTGTACTTGCCGCAGAGGCACTCATAGTCCTTTACCGGACCAAATATGGCGGCACAAAACAAACCATCCCGCTCCGGCTTGAAGGTACGGTAGTTAATGGTTTCCGGTTTTTTGACTTCACCATAGGACCAAGAACGGATGAGATCCGGTGGCGCAAGCCCGATCCGAATTGCATCAAAATCCAGCGGCTGGCGCTGGCGGTTATAGAGATTGAGTAAGTCTCTCATTGCCCATCTCCTCCTGATCAGGTTTCTATAAGTTCGATGTTGATGCCAAGAGAGCGGATTTCCTTCACCAAAACGTTGAAGGACTCCGGCATTCCGGCGGACATCTCGTGGTTTCCGTCGACAATATTCTTATACATCTGGTTTCGACCGAGGACATCGTCAGATTTCACGGTCAACATCTCCTGTAGCGTGTAAGCGGCACCATATGCTTCAAGTGCCCAAACTTCCATTTCACCGAATCTCTGGCCGCCAAACTGCGCTTTTCCACCCAGAGGCTGCTGCGTAACCAGGCTGTATGGTCCGGTGGACCGCGCGTGCATCTTGTCATCGACCAGATGATTCAATTTCAACATGTACATGTACCCAACCGTGATCGGTCGCTCAAATGCGTCACCTGTGCGGCCGTCATACAAGGTGGTCTGCCCGCTTTCCGGCAAACGCGCCAGTTTCAGCAGATGCTTGATTTCGGCTTCATTGGCACCGTCAAACACCGGCGTTGCCATGGGTACGCCTTGCTCCAGATTTGCCGACATAGTCAGAATTTCTTCATCAGTAAACTCAGCCAGGTCTACTCTGCCTTTGCGGTCACTGTTATACACCTGGTCAAGAAATTTGCGCAGTTCAACCGTAGCGTTTTTCAGCTGCAACATTTCGCCAATGCGGTGCCCAAGACCTTTGGCTGCCCAGCCCAAATGAGTTTCCAGCACCTGGCCGATATTCATTCGAGAGGGCACACCCAGGGGATTTAAAACGATGTCGACTGGTGTACCGTCTTCCATGTAGGGCATGTCCTCGGTGGGGACAATCATGGAAATTACTCCCTTGTTCCCGTGCCGGCCGGCCATTTTGTCACCGGGCTGGATACGCCGCCTCACGGCCAGATACACTTTCACCATTTTCAACACACCCGGCGCAAGATCGTCGCCCTGGGTTATTTTCCCTTTCTTGACATCAAAACGAGCGTCGAACACCTTGCGTTGCGACTTGATTTGGTCAGCAAGCTGCTCCAGCATCTCGTTAACGTCATTGTTGCGCATCCGGATCTTGAACCACTCTTCTGGCTCCAGATCATCAAGATAGGTTGCGGTGATCTTGCTGCCCTTCTTCAGGCCTTTCGGACCTTTATCGGCCATCTTGCCGGTAAGAGCGTTACGCAGGCGCTGGTAAATGGCCCCTTCAACAATGCGCAACTGGTCATCAAGGTCCTTTCTAACCTGGCGCAACTGCTCCTTCTCAATGGAAATTGCACGAGAATCCTTCTCAACACCATCCCGGGTAAACACCTGAACGTCAATGACTGTGCCGTCCATTCCGGACGGAACGCGCAACGAGGTATCTTTCACGTCTGACGCCTTCTCACCGAAGATCGCCCGCAGTAGTTTCTCTTCCGGGGTGAGTTGGGTTTCACCTTTAGGCGTGACCTTTCCTACAAGAATGTCACCGGCGCTAACCTCAGCACCAATGTAGACAATACCGGATTGGTCAAGTTTGTTAAGGTTGTGCTCGCCCACATTTGGTATGTCGGCAGTGATTTCCTCCGACCCAAGCTTTGTATCACGAGCTACACAAGTCAACTCTTCAATGTGAATGGTTGTGTAGCGGTCTTCCTGCACCACCCGCTCGGAAATAAGTATTGAGTCTTCGAAGTTGTACCCATTCCACGGCATGAAGGCCACCAGCATGTTCTGACCCAGGGCAAGTTCGCCCAGGTCAGTTGATGGCCCATCTGCCAGCACATCGCCAACTGACACGATGTCGCCCACTCTGACGAGTGGTCGCTGGTTCATGCAGGTATTCTGATTGGATCGCTGGTACTTGGTCAGGTTGTATATGTCCACGCCAGGATCACCGGCCGGAACTTCCTCTTCGTTCGCCCGCACTACGATACGGCCGGCATCGACCTGGTCGACTATACCGCCGCGCTTGGCCACTGCAGTCACGCCAGAATCTGTTGCGACAGCTCGCTCCATGCCTGTTCCAACCAGCGGCTTTTCAGACCTGAGAGTTGGCACTGCCTGGCGCTGCATGTTTGAGCCCATCAATGCGCGGTTCGCGTCATCGTGTTCAAGAAAAGGGACCAGAGACGCAGCTACGGAAACGATTTGCTTCGGTGACACATCCATATAGCTGATTGCTGCAGGCTCTTTCAGGGTGAATTCACCCTGGTAACGGCAGGGAATAAACTCATCAGTGAATTTGCCGTGGCGATCCAGTTCTGCATTGGCCTGTGCAATCACGAAGTCTCCCTCTTCAATCGCGGAGAGATATTCCACTTCGCCTGTAACCTTGCTGTTGGCTACCTTGCGATAAGGTGTTTCCAGAAATCCATAGTCGTTGGTGCGCGCATATACAGCCAATGAATTGATTAGTCCAATATTGGGGCCTTCGGGTGTTTCGATAGGGCAAACCCGGCCGTAGTGCGTCGGGTGCACGTCTCGCACTTCAAACCCGGCACGTTCGCGCGTCAGGCCTCCGGGGCCTAGTGCCGAAACACGGCGCTTGTGCGTAACTTCCGACAAGGGATTATTCTGATCCATAAACTGGCTCAGCTGGGACGAGCCGAAAAATTCCTTCACAGCGGCGGCGACCGGCTTGGCGTTGATCAACTCCTGCGGAGACAAACCTTCGCTTTCTGCAACGGACAAACGCTCACGCACGGCGCGCTCAACTCGAACCAAACCGACACGGAATACGTTTTCAGCCATTTCACCAACACTACGCACGCGCCGGTTTCCCAGGTGATCTATGTCGTCAACTCCGCCTTTGCCGTTACGAATGTCGATTAGAACACGAAGCACTTCAAGAACGTCTTCACGATCCAGCACACCCGAACCGGTGACTTCCTTGCGACCAACACGGCGGTTGAACTTCATGCGTCCAACTTCCGAAAGGTCGTATCTTTCCTCTGCAAAGAACAGGTTCTTGAACAAATTCTGAGCCGCTTCCTTGGTCGGCGGTTCGCCCGGGCGCATCATTCGGTAAATTTCTACCAGCGCTTCCAGCTGGTTGCTGGTAGGGTCGATTTTCAAGGTGTTTGAAATATACGGACCCTGGTCCAAATCGTTGATGTAAAGAATATGCAGCATCTTGATATCCGCTTCACGCACGGATTCAAGCAATTCCTGGGTGATTTCTGTATTCGCCGGAGCTAATAATTCGCCGGATTCCTTATTGATAATATTGTGTGCAATCACTTTGCCCAGTAAATAGTCATCAGGAACGTCAAGCGACTTTACGCCCGCGTCTTCGATCAGCTTGACGTGGCGAGCAGTAATGCGCTTGCCAGTTGGTACAATGACCTCACCTCTTGAGCCCTTTATATCGAACAAGGCAGTGTCGCCCCGCAAACGGCTGGCAACCAGTTCCAGCTTGGCGCCGGATTTCTTAAGCGTGATCTTGCTTGTGTCGAAGAAGCGATCAAGTATTTCCTCGTTTTCCATTCCCAACGCGCGCAGGAGAATGGAAACGGGCAATTTACGGCGGCGGTCGATGCGCGTGAAAATGCAATCCTTGGGGTCAAATTCAAAGTCCAGCCAGGAACCGCGATAGGGTATGACACGAGCGGAGAACAACAGCTTTCCGCTGGAATGCGTCTTGCCTTTATCGTGATCAAAGAACACACCAGGCGAACGATGCAGCTGGGATACGATGACGCGTTCTGTGCCGTTGACTATAAATGTCCCAGTTTCAGTCATGAGTGGCAGGTCACCCATGTAGACTTCCTGTTCCTTGACGTACTTGACCGGCTTTACCTTCGCAGAGCTATCCTTGTCATAAATTACCAGACGTACCTTGACCCTGAGCGGCGCACCATAGGACATCCCGCGCAACTTGCACTCTTTCACGTCAAACGCCGGTTCGCCCAGCTTGTAACTGACGTATTCCAACGCCGCGTTACCCGAATAAGACACGATCGGGAAAACAGATTTCAGAGCCCCGTGCAGTCCGCGCTCGCGTCGATCGTCTTCAACTACGTCGACCTGCAAAAACTCCCGGTAAGAGTGGATCTGTGTTTCCAGCAGGTAAGGTACATCCAGAATGGATTTACGCTTGCCGAAATCCTTGCGAATGCGCTTTTTTTCCGTGAAAGAGTAGCTCATGTTTTGAATCCGCCTAGTTTGCGATCAATGTTCTTTCTGGTTTGGTTCAACCAGCGCCGTCGAGTCTGGCCGCTGATCTGGCACGCTTTGTTGCCACCCCGGTTTTTCCGGATGCACGTTCGTTCCGGCAAGGCCGAAAACGACCCTGTGTCGTGCACATAGACAAACAGAATAAGGCCGGAGACTTTCGTCCCCAGCCAACTCCTGTGTTAGCCCCGCAATCCAGGGACTAAGCCAGTGACCAAGCCACTGACCAAGACTTACTTAACCTCGACTGTAGCGCCTACGTCTTCGAGCTTCTTCTTGATATCGGCAGCCTCGGCCTTGGACACAGCTTCCTTTACATTTGAAGGCGCGCCTTCAACCAGGTCCTTGGCTTCCTTGAGTCCCAGCCCGGTGATCTCGCGGACAACCTTAATCACTGGAACCTTGTTCGCGCCAAATGCAGCCAGCACAACATTAAACTCGGTCTGCTCTTCCACAACTGCGGCAGGACCAGCAACCGGACCGGCTGCCACTGCAACCGCAGCAGCAGAAACACCGAACTTCTCCTCCATTGCACTAATGAGGTCTACGACCTCCATTACGCTCATGTTGGAAATTGTTTCTAAAATATCTTCTTTTGAAACGGCCATCGTCGTCTCCGTGTTAGTTAAAGGGGTTTAATAACCCACTGAAGGATTGAAAATTCAAGCAGCCTGCTTTGCATCGCGCACTGCAGCAACCGTCCGCACCAACTTGGCATGGGGTTCAGCAAGAGTTCGTACAAACTTCTCAATGGGGGCTTTCATCACCGCCATCAGCATTGCAATTGCCTGGTCATAGGTCGGCAGCTTGGACATGCGCTCAAGTTCGGAAGCGCCGTACAACTGGCCACCCACGGCCACCAATCGTGCTATCAGTTTGTTGTGTTCCTTTGCGTAGTCCTTGACAAGACGTGCAGCAGCACCGGGATCGCTCATGCTGAACGCATACAGGAGTGGTCCTGTAAGTTGTTCCTGCATGCATTCGAACTCAGTACCTTCGACTGCTTTGCGCACCAGAGTGTTCTTGGCCACCTTCAGGTAGACTCCACTGGCCCGCGCTTTAACGCGCAGATCAGTCATCTCCCCAACAGTAAGCCCGCTATACTCTGCAGCAACAGCGGCAAGTGCCGAACTGGCCACATTGGCCACTTCTGCAACTACTGCTTTCTTTTGCTCAAGATTGAGCGCCATAGATTACCTCCTGGAGTCTGAGGGCCGAGTAAACAGCCTTAGTGACTCAATTCCAGTGGAGACCTGACCACTCAAGCGCTTTGCCATGCCAACTTATCTCGACACACCAAAGTACTTGAGTGGTCAGGCAGCCACCATCTGCGCAGGCCGTGACCGGTTGCCCGGACCACTCTTAAACGGTTTGTCTCAAAGAGGCAAACTGCACCTGCGGTCTTAGACGTTCTGCCTGTCAAATGGCAAGACCGCCAAATTCGTTTCCGGGTCTTGCTCTAACCCGAAAACAAAATCCTTATCAGTAACTCAGTGAACTCTGGTCAACCAGGATGCCCGGACCCATGGTCGTGGACAACGCGATTTTCTGCAGGTAGATGCCTTTCGCCGATGAAGGCTTAAGCTTGACCAGATCCTTCAACAATGCATCAAGGTTGCCCTTAAGGGCGTCCACTTCAAAACTGGCTTTGCCAATAGTCGAATGGACAATGCCTGCCTTATCGGTGCGATAGCGCACCTGACCTGCCTTTGCATTTCTCACAGCGGTTTCTACGTCAGTGGAAACCGTCCCTACTTTCGGGTTTGGCATGAGCCCGCGTGGGCCCAGCACCTGCCCCAACTTACCCACTACGCGCATCGCATCCGGAGTGGCTATGACCACGTCAAAATTCAGGTCACCTTCCTTCATACGATCGTGCAGGTCGTCCATTCCCACTACGTCGGCACCAGCTGCCTTCGCCTTTTCCGCATTTTCACCCTGTGCAAAAACGGCAACCCGAACCTTTTTGCCTGTGCCGTTAGGCAAAACAGTGGAGCCGCGGACATTTTGCTCGGACTTGCGCGAATCGACACCGAGCCGAATCGCGACGTCAACCGATTCCGTGAATTTTACCTTGCTGGAGTTTTTCAGGATGGCGAGGGCTTCCGCGATTGGATATGCTTTGCCCGGCACCAATTGCTCACGTATGGATTTAACTCTTTTGCTCAATTTGGCCATCACTCGACTCCTGTTACAGTCAAACCCATGCTTCGGGCTGACCCAGCGATGGTGCGAACTGCGGCTTCCATGGTCGCTGCAGTAATGTCGGGTTCCTTAAGCTTCGCAATTTCTTCAAGTTGGGCGCGCGTCACCGTGCCGACTTTCTTGGTATTGGGCTCTCCGCTTCCCTTTGGAATTCCTGCCGCTTTTTTGAGCAGGACTGCTGCTGGAGGCGTCTTGGTGATGAACGTAAAACTTCGATCGGAATATACGGTAATGATCACTGGAATCGGCATACCATTTTCCATGCCTTGTGTTCTGGCATTGAATGTTTTGCAGAATTCCATGATATTCACACCGTGCTGACCCAAGGCCGGTCCCACAGGCGGGCTAGGATTTGCGGCGCCTGCCGGCACCTGCAGCTTGATATACGCTGCAACTTTCTTTGCCATTTTATTGCTCCCCGGGTTCATGCGCCGGCCCACTTGTGGCTCGGCTCCCCGTTAGTCAGTAGTAAAAACTTGGTGAGGGTGTCAGGTCTAACGGGTCGCCTGGACCAAATTAACCTTCAATGCCTCTCGCTTTCCATCTGTCAGTCTCGGACTCTCAGGCTTTTTCTACCTGTTGAAACTCGAGCTCAACCGGGGTCGAGCGCCCAAAAATCAGCACCGCCACTTTCAGGCGACTCTTATCGTAGTCAACACCTTCAACAACACCGTTGAAGTCATTGAACGGGCCATCTACCACCCGAACCATTTCGCCTGGCTCAAACAGCACTTTCGGCCTCGGCTTGTCTACCCCTTCCAGCACCCTGTTCAGGATGACATCCGCTTCTTTTTTACTGATGGGCGCGGGCTTATCCGCTGTGCCACCAATGAACCCCATCACCTTGGGCACGTCTTTCACCAAATGCCAGGACTCGTCGGTCATCTCCATTTCCACCAGCACGTAGCCAGGGAAAAACTTGCGGTCTGAACGGCGCTTCTGCCCGCCTTTCATTTCCACCACTTCTTCCGTTGGCACCAGCACCTCACCGAAATGCTCTTGCATGCCGGCTCGCGCGATACGGTCTTCCAACGACCGCTTTACCTGTTTTTCAAACCCGGAATAGGCGTGAACTACATACCAGCGTTTAGTCACTAATTACACTCCACCTATCAGGGCTCTGACTGCGGCGCCAAGCAGCCAGTCGATAGCAGCCAGCAACAGTGAAATCAGGATAACGACAATAACCACCATAAATGCTGTCTGCAGCGTCTCCTGGTGAGTTGGCCAGACAACCTTGCGACGCTCAATATCCGACTCCTTGAGGAATCGAAAGAACTTCGCTCCATTGTCTGACTGCGCGGCTATAAACGAGGCAATGACGGCAATAGCTATAAGGCTAACCACCCTGATCGGGGTATTGATAAGTTCCTGAAAATAATAGTATCCCGCAGTGCCTCCCAGCAGGAGCACGATAGAGACTGCCAACAACAGTGTGTTGATCAGTGACGATTTTCCTGTTTCCGTTTTTGTACTCATAGTTCCGGCTACTGTTCTTTCCCGGTTTTCCTGTTGCTGGCAGGCCAGGAGGGAATCGAACCCCCAACCTGCGGTTTTGGAGACCGCCGCTCTGCCAATTGAGCTACTGGCCTAACTTTAAAAAACTTACGCGTGGATCTTGGCTACTACACCAGCACCTACTGTGCGACCGCCTTCCCGTATCGCAAATCGCAATCCCTCTTCCATCGCAATCGGTGCAATCAACGTCACCTGCATTTGTACATTGTCGCCAGGCATCACCATC
>JANLTO010000060.1:0-15011 GCA_031362985.1 Lysobacterales bacterium
CATCCTCCAACCAGGTGTTGTGTGCCCGGTCGTAGAGAAACGGGATTTCTATGTTGTTATACAGGCGAAAACTATCCGCAAAGGTACCGTAGCCGAAACCCAGCACCGGGTTGGCGCCTATGCCCTGGGTCACATTCGCAAAGATCGCCAGGCGCTCTTCCGAGCTGAGGTCTGTGTGCTCGATGCGATCCATCAGGACTTCACTGGTGAGATAAAAGGAAATGCTGGCCACCACCAGCGCCGTTATGACACTCACCCGTGACAACCCTTTGCGCCCCGCACCTCGCCGGTCCAGCACGTAGAGCAGCACCAGCGTACCGCACAGGGCTGCTGTGAAACCGCCACGGGAATGCGTCAACACCAGCGCAGTTACCATCAATAAAACTGCCATCAGTGGCTTCCAGGCCTTAAGGATGAAGTCTTCAACCCGCGCATCACGTGTCTTGGGGACAAAATAGGGCATCACTTCGGGCCGCGCCATGTGCTGGTAAAACCACGCTATCGCACACAACAGGGTCAGCCCTTGCCAGGTGACGAAATGGTTACGGTTGATGAAGGTGCTGCGCACATCATGGGCCAGCACTTTGCCGCCAAACAGCCATTCGGGGTAATAGCCACTCCAATAGACATACAATCCAAACACTGCATAGACCAGGCCCACCACTGTTAACCAGGCAAAAGCAGTCTGCGCTCTCGTCCGATCGCGCCCCAATTGGTAGGCCAACAGAAAAACCAAGGCATAGGAAAGCAGGCGCATCAGCGCCATCCAGCCATCGTCAGGGGAAAGCGAGACGTAACCGGGTAGCGGTATGCTCAATGATTCGGTGGCCAGGGTTTCGCTGGCGAGCGACCACAAGGGGTGTTGCCAAGTTGCAGGAGTCCACGTCGCCATCTGCACCAGCGCCCAACTGACTGCCACTGCGAACAAGCTGGCAATTACTCCATGCGGGAGTCGGCTAACCTCGCCCCGCTTGCGTATATTGGCCAGCACCCAAACGACGGCCAGCACGGAAACAATTAAAGCGCACAGACTCCACGACCATTCCCGATTGCTACCTAGCGGCAGGGGCGCCAGGCTCACCAGCAACATCAGGCCAATGAACAGCGTGCGATTCAAAGGGTGAATCTCATGGCAACAGACCCTGCACCATCACGAATCGGCGTATCCACAGTTGGTCCCGTTTCTGGATGTCTGTTGGGAAAGTTCCCGCCGCTGCGCGGGCCAGTTCCACGTCGGCGTAGTCACCCTGTAGTAAAACCCACAGCGGCTGGCCCTTGAGCGATTGCTCATAGACAGCCCACGGCGCCCAGTCGGGGTGGCCGTCGGCAAAGCCCTGCAACTTGTCCCTATTGCGCAAAGCGATCACCTGGATGGTGTAATGCTGCGGATCCCGTTCATTAATCCACGAAGACTGTAGGAACGAACTTTCAGGTAATTGCCTATCCAATTCAGCAACGGCGGTTTCGTCGGCCAGTTTGGCGGCCACAAATTCCGCCTCAAGTGCAGGCGCTGCGTCTGGAGCCTCTTCAGGAAATGTAGTGCCGCTGTCCACGGGCAAGTCTGCAGCGGGCACTGAGTCGCCCAAAGCCGGAGATGCCACCGGCACGTCCACAAGGGATTCCGGAATGGGATCTCGAAAGGGTTTGGGATCGGTTTCTGGAATGGCTTCGGGAACGGCTTCGGGAACGGCTTCGGGAATGTTTTCGGAAACAGGCGTGCCGGATTGGTCTTGGGCGACAATCTGGGCCGACTCGGCATCACCGTTAGACGCGGCTTCCCGAAACCACTGCAGGGCCTTTTCTTCATTAGCTTCTACGCCCAGCCCCTCGCGATACAGCACGCCGAGGTTGTATTGCGCATCGGCATCGCCCTGCCAGGCTGCCATCTGGAACCACTTGAGCGCTTCGAAGTCGCTTTGTGGCACGCCCTGCCCGGAACCGCACAGGTAACCCAGCTTGGTTTGTGCTCCGGCATGATGCAATTCCGCTGCCAACTGCAGCCACCTCGCCGCTGTCCCAATGTCCTGCGGCACACCCTGCCCTATCCAGTACAACATGGCGATGGCATAAAACGTTTCAGCACGAATGCCGGGAGACACTTCTTCCGCAGGGCTGCGGGTTACGTCCAGCCACTCACCCAGGGCCTTGTCGTAGTCACCCTTCCGGTAGGCATCGAGGCCATCCTGGTAGTCGGCGTAAACTGAACCTATCAGAAGTGCCCACAAGAGAACCGCCATCATTGCGGGCTTGGTTCTGCGGAAAATCGTCATTGCGGGCTTGACCCGCAATCCACCGAGATTGCTCACCCTTTCCCGCCCGTCTGCAATAGCCGCTGTTCAGCGCCTTCCAACACCAGGCAGGTCAACACGCCCGAACTGAATGCACCGGTATCGATGCCGATCCGATTGGGGCGCCACTCGACCTCGACTGCGATGGTGTGACCGTGTACCACGATGCGCTCGTGGGTGGCATGGCTCCCGGTAAAGTCTTCGCGTATCCACAGCAGGTCTTCGTTGCGTTGCTCCTGCAAATGAATCCCGGGGCGGATACCGGCGTGGACAAAGCAGTAGGTACCCGCGAGATACATCACCTCGAGTTGGCGGTAGAACTCCAGATGGACTTGTGGCAGGCGGCGCTCCAGTGCATCGCGTACATCGTCCAGTTCTGGTCCCGAAGGTTCAAGCGAGCTTGCGACACCGTAGCTGTGCAAGGTGGCCCGACCACCGTAGGTCAACCAGGCGGCCACGGCCCGTGGGTGCTGCAGGAAGTCCAGTAAGGTCTGTTCGTGATTGCCCAGCAAGTAGACCGGTTTGAACCCGGGCAAAGGCGCATCCAGCAACAACTCGATGACTTCCCTGGACTGCTCGCCCCGATCGATGTAGTCGCCAAGGTAGACGAGGGTTTTTCCCCCCTCATAATGCGCGGCATCATCGAGAATGAATTGCTGCAGTTGCTGCAGCAGATCCAGCCGCCCATGGATGTCACCAATGCAGTAAATGCGCTGCCCGGCAGGCACGAAAGGCTTTACCGCGACTTGTTCTTCCGCGCTCATCCAGCGCTTAAGGAAGCTTGGCAAGCCATGCCTCCATTTCCGCCAGGGCCACCGGGTCGGTCGCATCAATCAATGGCCGGGTCACTGCCAGGTCCCTGTCCCAGCGAGCCAACACACCCATCAGGCTGCCGGGCTGCATTCTCCACGCCAGCAGTAACTGGTCGCGCAACATGCTGACTGCCTCAGCATCCAGGTAGGCATGATGTGCCAAGCCCATTTCGAGACGTTGCGCAAACAAGGTAGCGTCTGCCCGGCCGGTAAAGATCGACATTTTCCAGGCTGCCATGATGTCTTCGGGCTCTTCGTGCAGGACCCAGCGGATATTGGCAAGGCGCAGCCAGATGTCCGGTTGGGTCGGAGCCAGTTGCAAGCTTCGTGTGGCTTCAGCCATGGACTGCAGATAAGCATCCCGTCGATCCAATGCCGGTGTGTTTAGATCGACAGCGCGCAACAGGTGCAACAGGCTAAGTCCGTCGTGATAGCGATAGCTGTCATCACGGCGCAGGGCTTCCGTGGCAAAACGGATCAGCACCGGGAGACGACTTGAAGGAATTTCCCGCGAGGAAAAATAGTGTGATAGAGCGATTTCAACCGGGAGGTAGCGGTAACTGGCCAACAGGCGCGGCCACGCAAGAGTCAGCGTCGAAACGGCCACAAACGCGGTGAGTGTGAGTACAGAGAAGCGTCTAAAAATCAATTTTTCATCGGGCAAATGGGCCCCGGCTCGAGGCCGGGGTGACGAAAAAACCGGCCGGGGTGACGGACAGACAGCCCCGCGTCATTGCGGACTTGATCCGCAATCCACTTGCATCAACTGGAATAATATTTTCCGTAACGGCCATAATGGTAGTAGTACCCCGAATCGCCGTAACCCACACGGCCATAACGCTTCAGGTCCACCTGTTGCAGCACTATGCCGGCGATGGAAACATCTGCCCTGCGCAGCAACTCCATTGCGGCCTTGGCGACTTTGCGTGGCGTCTTGTCCCAACGCACCACGAAGATGGTCTTGTCCACCACCCGCCCCAGGATACGTGCATCGGCTACGGCCATAACCGGCGGTGTGTCTACCACCACCAGATCGTAACGCTCCTTGAGCAGGCTGATAATGTCCGCCATGCGGTGGGAAGAGAAGATGTCCGTTGCGTTGGCGTACTTCGCAGTGCCGGTCGGCAGGTAATCCATATTGCCTTTCTCATCGCGCAATATGAACTCGGAGAGGTCTTCATCACCTGCAACCACCAGGTCCGAAAGTCCTTTGTGGGAGCCTTCCAGACCAATCTTTTTCCCTACACTGGAACGACGCAAGTCGCCATCGACAATAATGACTTTTTTGCCTGCTGCTGCAACCACTCGCGCAAGACTCAGTGCCAGTGAGGTCTTGCCTTCCTCCGGCACCGAGGAGGTTATTTGCACCGCTTTGACCGGATGATCGGGATCGGACAAAGCCAGTGCAAACTTGAGAGAACTCAAGGCTTCGATCACTGAAGAGTTGGGCTTTTCCAGAACGTAGTTATGCAGCAACATCTTGCCCGGAATTATCGGGATCAGGCCAATGACGTATTCGCCGAGCACGTGCTGAACCTGCTCGGGGTTGGTCATGCCCGGGTTCAATAACTGCAAGGCTAACACCAGGCCACAGGCCCCGAAAAAACCCAGCAGAATGTAGTTGGTCAACAAGCGGTTGCGATCGGGGTACGAAGGACCACCCGGTACTTCTGCCTTTGAAATGACGCGTGCATCAGATGATTCCAGGCCTTGCGTGGAACTGGTTTCCTTGAAACGGTTAAGAAATGTTTCGTACAAGGTCCGGTTGGCCGCAGCTTCGCGTTGCAAGGCGCGCAACTGAATGGCCTCCTTGTTTTGTGAACTGGTTTCGCCCTGAGCTGTGTTAAGACTGCCCTCCAGGCTCGCCACTTTGGTGCGCGCGAACTCAACCTCGTGCTCGAGCCCGACTGCGATGCGCTCCACTTCGGTACGGACTCGTTCGCGTATCTCGATGATCTCCGCCTGCACCTGCAGCATGCGCGGGTGCTTGGGGCCATATTCAACCGAGAGCTCTGAAGCGCGGCTCAGAGCCTGAGCCTCCTGGGCGCGAAGTTGCTGCACGAGACTCGAGGACATCACCTCGGCAGCCGTTTCCACCCCTTGAGTTGTACCTTGCAGCAGCCTGCGCAATTGTTCATGGCGAGCATCAACTTCCGCCAGGCTGGCGCGAGCCACGATCAACTGGCTGTTCAGTTCGGAAAGCTGGGCATCCGCCAGACTAGACCCCGAGGTGTCTGCGAGGCCATATTGATCGCGGTAGATTTCCACCGCACGCTCTGACTCCACGACTTTAATTTCGAGTTCCGAGAGTTGCTCGGTCAACCAGCTATTGGCTTTCTCGGTCGCTTCAAACTTGGCTTCGAGCTGGTCCACGATATAGGCTTCCGGGATTTCATTGGCCAGCAAGGCCGCCGTTTTCGGGTTCAGGGATGAAAAAGAGATGTTGATGACATTGCTGGCTTCAACGGACTGCACCGTCAATTTGCCCAGCAAAATACTGGTAGCGGCAGACACCAGCCGCAGTTGTTGCCGGTCATCCGCTTCTTGCGGACTGGCCACCACCGGCGCCTCCACCCGCTCGGTTTCAATCCCCATGGCCTCCTTGATGGATTTCTTCCAGCCGTCAGGAATCCAGGAGCGGGGATCCAGGTACTGGAGAAAATCAAACAGGCTCTCTTCGGGCTCGACCAGGGCCGGGTTGAATTCAGGGTCATTGAGCAGGTTCAGCCGCTTGATTACCTTGGCGGCCAGCACGCGTGAGCGCAATACTTCGATCTCGCTAGTCACCTCGCCGTATGAATTACCACCACTTAACACGGTTTCGAAATCCACCACCTGTGATTCCGGAATGCCAATCAGTAAAGTAGATTTGGCGGAATATATATTCTTGATTTCGTTGACCTGGATATAACCAATGATCGTAATAAAAACAGTGATAGCCAAGATCAGCTTTTTGCGAAACCACAGCAATTGCAGGTAGTCGAGCAAGGGAAACGACTGCCCCGCTTCATCAGCTTCCCACTTGTCCACGGGGCCCTTGTTGGGCTGGGCATCCATCATGCGCTGAAACTACTCAAAACAAACGCTCCGCAACGCGAATGATATCCCCGGGCTGGACCTTTTCTGTCACGCTCAACTTGTGCTCCTTCTGCTCCGGATCATCCGCCCGAATCACGTAGACGTAATCCTGCTTGGCGCGGTAGGTATACCCTCCGGAATTGACAATGGCCGTGAGGTAGGTCATGCCCGCCACGTAGGGAAAAGCTCCCGTGCCCGATACTTCACCCACCAGGTAGTACGGTTTGATGTTTCCCATTCCCACCTGGATGAAAATTCGCGGGTTGACGAGGTAATCCGGCTTGAACCGCTCGACCAGCACTTTTTCCAATTCAGCTGCGGTCAGGCCACTGGCCCCCACCCTGCCAATCAAAGGGAGAAAGATTCGGCCGTCACCATCCAACTGGAATTCGCCGGAAAGGTCGGGCTGGTTGAATATGCTGATCTTGATCTTGTCACCAGGGGCGAGTTTGTAGGTGGTGTCACTGCTGCCCAGTTCTGGCTGTGGTTTGGCTGCTGCATCCTGCGCCAGTGCGGGTGTCACACCCAGCCAGAAAAAACACAGGGCCGTTCCAAGGAGAAAGAGACGCCCGGCCCACCCAGCTTGGCCCGTCCGTTGGTGCAGGAGCTGATTAAACCTTTTCGGGCCTGGCAGAAAATCGAAATACATGGTTTGCCTTCGGACATCGGAAACGCCGCTTTGGTTGCACAGCAGCTCGGCACAACAGGGTCTCAAAAAATACTGCGAAACTACCGCTCTATGCCAAGAACCAGCCAAACCCGGTTAGTCGTGTAGCCATCGTCCGGCACATTGGTCTTGAGCTGTTCCCAGCCATATGAGGCGTTGAGGTAGAGGTAACGGTTGATATACCAGTTAAGGCCAACCCCGCTGCGCCAAACATCATCCCACCGGCGCGCGTCTGCCGGGGCTCCGGGTATCAATTCATAGCGATTGTCAGAATAGGAAACAAATACATTAACTTGCAGGAAATTCGTCAAATCGTGATCAATGCGCAAGGAATAAAGCCTGCGGAAATAGCCCGAGCTGAATTCGGTGGTGGTCTCTTCAATGCCGCTGTCAATGCGGCCGTAGACTGAAGTCAGGTACGTCGGGTTCCACTGCAAGCCTGCACCCGCTGCCCAGCCACTGATACCCGGCAACTCGGCAGAATCATAGCTGCGATCGTGGTAGGCTGCGGACACATCACCGGTGAGCTTGCCGGTGATGGTAAAGTTGACGCCACCGTTGATCGTGTAGCCATCGCCGGAGCGATCGTATCCACTGTTAATGTCTTCGTCATATTTGACCTTGTACGGCGAATACGTCACAAAGGCCTGCATGTCGGTCTTGAACTGGTAACCCGCGTTGAAAGACCAAATGTCACCGCGCCGATCCTGATCCTGGTTGTCGATCACTTCGCCGGTGATCGAAACAGAATTGTCATAGTTCAGCCATTGCGGATCATAGCTCGCGCCCAGCGACAGACGGTTGAACGTGTGGTCATAGCCGAAGCTACCGCCAAACAGGTGGTAGCGGGTGGGCTCAAAACCCTGCACCGAGTCGCGGTTGCTACGGTCCTGGTGCAAATCCATGTAATGCACGTTGTAGCTGAAATAACTGCGGGTTTTTACATCTACGCGGCCGTCGGCATTCAGGAAATAGTCAATATAGTTTTGACGATCGTATTTGCCATACCAGGCAAAGTCTGCCGACAAGGTGACGTTAAGCGAGTGCCGGCTCCAGGTGCTTTGCGCTGCGACGTAGGGACGGACGTGATACACCATGTCGCTTTTTTTATCGTGCTGGGTAAAAAACACGTTATCGGTGTATTCCAACGCCAGCTGCGCGCCGGGATGCAGCATAAAAGCGCCTGCGCGAATGCCGAGCGGTTTGTAATCCTGCGGATAGTTGGCCACGGGCTTTTGACCGAGGCCTGGATCATCGTAGTACTGGGCGTGTACCGTGCCCGGCGCAGCCAGCGCCCACAGCAAAACCCCCGGTATTGTCGTGCGCAGTACCCCACATGTAACTTTGTACATCACACACCCTTGGCAATTCGATCGCTAAAATTGTGCGTGCATTATACATAGAATTTGACGCAAAAAGACAAACAAAATCCAGTGCGACAAGCCAGCACTAGCTATTGATAATTCACTGATTTTAATTGCCTTGTCTCAGGAGAATTTCAGCATAGTTGAAAGCTGCAAGAAATAATCTTGTGACCAGATAGCCAACTGCTCAGGAAATCTGACAAAACGCATAACATCTTGACGTGCGGAATCTATATCCAGGCTCCTAACACGCTCCTGCAACAGGGCAAGAAACCGCTCGCGATCCAAGTCAGCCGAGTCCAAGTGGCCACTTTGCCGGGCTCTCTCACAAAAATGTGTCAAGTTTAAAGGCGTGCCTCTGCGCACATACCATTCGAAATCGTACCAGTCACGCCCTTTGACCCGACTCTTCCATTGCCGAAACAGTAAGGCGTGGGTTTTCCCTGCGAATAGGTCCGGTAGTGAAAAGCACTTCACATAGAAAGAGTATGGTTGCAACAACAGTTTCTCTTCCGTCGCAAATTTCAATGGTGGATCGGTATCCACCTCAAACTTGATTTTGACAAGTTTCTGGCCTGTCACTTGCACATCATAAATGCTCGAATTTTTCTTCAGAAAAGCGGAAACGATAGCTGTTGAAACAACTTTCTTCCGTTCCAGGATATCAACTTCGAATCCAAAAGAAGCAAACTCCTCGACCACTGTTTTAAAATACGGCACCAGGGAAAATTCGCGTCTGGTTTGTAGCAGCGAAAAATCCAGGTCTTCAGAAAATCGCGGTAAGCCGTGAAAGATGCGCAGACAGGTACCGCCATAAAACGCGGCCTTATTAAAAAAACCACCACGATAAAGCCCTGCCAGGGCAATTTCCTGCATGACTTCTCTCACTGCGTGAGCGGTCTCTGCATCCGTAGCTGCTCCGTAGCGTTGCAGCATTTGCTCAATCACCGACATTGCAGGGCCTTTATCACTTTATAGAGCAGAGTCAACTGACGCTGCTTGTAACCACTTGCCATACACTCACTGATAATTGCTTTGTCCATGACCCGTAACGCGTCTGTGTCCAAGCGTAAATCTTCCAGGAGAAAAACCTGCATTGCTGCCACACTGAACACGGGATGATTCCGGGTCAACGCAACCTTGTCGCATAAGGCTTTTTCCGGCCCCGCTATCAAAAAAGATGACCCATCCGGATTTTGCATCGTCTGCACTCCAATGCGATAGAGCGCCAGTGGCAAATGCGTGTAGGAAAACTTACCTATGGGCGTTGCATAGCCGTACGCCCGGCGAGGGGTCACGGAGCTCACCTCAATAACCCGTTCGGGAATCAAACCATGCCAACTCAGGGCAAAATCCAGCGAGACACAGGATGGCCCATGCAGTAAGTTTGCCACCAAAGGTAGTGAAATCGAATTGCCACGCCGGGCCGCACCCAAGACATATAAGCCTCTGCGCAACTGTACAATGTCACCACTCGCCAGCAGGTAAGCAATTTTGTCGTTAGGCCGACGATACCCATCTAACATAGGCAACAAAGAGCCATGTGTGAATGGCACGGCACCAAAGTTGTTAAGTTGTTGATCAAAATCCATGATATTTATTTATGAATAGATAATCGGAATATAACCGATTATATATACAATAACCAACAATACGAGCTCATCCATGGGGCAATGAACTGCCCGGCTTAGCGCAGCCACCATTGAGCTATCTTGCGCGCCGGTTTGGCCAACAGCGTCCACGGCCGGGGACGGAGCCCATTGATCTCCCACGCCTTACGGTCCATGCGATTGGCTTTTAAGCGCGCACACACTGAAACGTTGCTGGCGCCACCCACACGCATTTTGACCAGCACGCGCGGGATGTACTGCGCCCGCAGGCCATGCACCAGCAGAAAGCGCAACATCAACTCGTAATCCGCTGCGGTACCCAGGTCCAAGCGGTATCCGCCGAACTGCTCGAAACAACGGCGGCGGGCGAAGAACGCCGGATGGGGTGGCATCCAGCCGTGGTAGAACTGCCGGGGTAAATATTTCCCGGCCTTCCAGCGGCGCACAATGCGCTCGGGATTCGCCCGGTCCACGTAGTCCAGATCGCCATAGACCGCATCGATTTCCGGGTCGTTGAAAGCGTCCAGTACATCCTCGATCACCCTCTCATCAGCCAACATATCGTCTGCGTGCAAGGTGCCAATGATTGCACTTTGCGCCAACCCAATGCCCTTGTTCAGGGCGTCGAAAATTCCCTGATCCGGGGCAGAAGAGACAAGCTGAAAATGGCCGCCATGGCGGGACGCGATATCGAGTGTCCCATCAGTTGAGCCGCCATCAATCAGCACATGGGTAACCGGCCGGGACTGGGCAGCGACCGAGCGGATGCAGGCTTCCAGGGTTGCCGCCGAATTGAGGCTGGGGGTAATCAGCGTCAAGGTTCGAATAAGCTGTATTTTGCCCTGCCCGATGCTTTGATAATCATCTTATCGAGGGTGGCAATGGGACAGGACTGGCCCAACGCCAACATGGCATAAGCAGCGTCATAGGCCGATACACCCTGCGTATGCGAGAATTCATATAAGTTTGTCGGCGTTTGGTCGCCACGAACAACCGTGCACAAATCAAATAGCCAGGTTAATTGATCCATACATTGGTCATGTGCAAGCTTGTGACGTCTTGAGTAATATTCCACCACAAAGGCAGATTCATAGACCCAAATATAGGGAACAATAATTTGCCGCGCTTGTGCACCGATAGCATTTAAAACTTTATGTGCATAGACCTGATCAGAATCGGATCCATCCTGAAACAACCAGCGCATCATCACGCTGTTATCGACCACGATTGAGTTATCCAATCGCTCACCCTGTTTCAGGGTGCTAAATGCCACGTCTACGACCTTTCGCGATCATCTCACTGATGGGTTCATCGACTTTGGCAGGCTGCAAACGCAATAAATTCTGATAAGCAACGTCCCGCTCGGTGGCATTTTTATCCGTCAGTGCCCGAATTTCAGCAATGGGTTTGCCATGCTTATAAATGATTGCGGATTCTCCGGTTTTAGCAACCCGGTTGACAATACTACTGGCTTCTTTATTGATTTCGACCATGGTGACTTTCATCGGGATCATCCCAAGATTTATACGTAGTATTATACGTATATATCAAACTAAATCAATTACAAACCCAATGCCCTCTTCTCCTTCATGATTCTCAGCGTTCGGACCAGTTTTCAACGCGCAGGCCTTCGACGCGACCGAATTCTCTAAGAATTGTCAGAAAATGGCCAAGTGATGGGTGTCTATGCTCATCTGATGCTCATCTACGGGGAAACAATTCGTCATGCCGGGCTTGACCCGGCATCGATGGTGCAAAGATGGGCAAATGGATCCCGGCTCGGGGCCGGGATGACGACGGGAAGCGGCTGCGACGCGGACGGATGTGGACGGATGGGGTCAGAGTACATTTTCACGGAAGGCCGTGGGTAGAAAAACCCCATCAAAGAAAATGTACTCTGACCCCATGATTCAAAAGAAAATGTACTCTGACCCCATGATTCAAAATCAGGTTCCAGCATCCTTTAACTCACGAACTTTCAGAGCAATCCAGTATTCGTACATGGCCAGCAGGCGGCAATAGATCAAGCCGGGGCGACCGTCGAGAAAACCCAACCGCAGCACGTACATGTAGATGAAGCGCAGCAACGGGCGGCAGGGAAGCCGAGCTGCCAGCAACTTCAGGGCCCGCCGGCGGCGGGTGCGATCGCTAAACATGAACAAATCGCGAATCCATAAATTGCCACCACTGCTTGCCTGCATCTCAAACTCGGCCTCATCCGTGGAATAGCGATTGTGTCGTTCTATCCAATCGGCCAACCCTTTGGAAAAACCGTGATGCAGATACGGGTGTTTGAGGGTACCGATCCGCCCGGTTCTCTGCGACTCCCGCTGCCCGTGCCCAACTTGCTCAAAGCGCAGGGAGTCACGGCGCCCCAAGCGCACCTGGTAGCTGGGATACATGCCGGAAAATCGCAGCCAGCGGCCCATGAACATCAGCTTCGAGGCAATGCGGTAGGCGCTGAAACTCGGGTCGGCTATAACTTCGGCAATCTCGTCCCGCAAGCTGGAAGTCACCACTTCGTCTGCATCCAGGTGCAAGACCCAGTCATGCTGGAAGGTAATGGAATCGAGAGCATGATTGCGCTGACCGGCGAAATCATCGAAGGCTCTTTGCTGAACGCGCGCGCCGGAGGAGGTGGCAATCTCCACGGTATCGTCGGAGCTGAACGAATCGAGCACCACGATATCATCCGACCAAGAAACCGACTGAATACAACGCGCAATGTTTTCCTGCTCGTTCAAGGTCAGGATCAGCACCGAGACCGGTAGCTGACCGGCAGCAGTCAAATTGATTGTAACTTCAGCAGTCAAATCTGCACCTTAAGGAAACTCAAATTAATTCCGTCATCCCGGCCAAGGGCCGAAGGCCCGCGAGCCGGGACCCAGGAAAATCTTGTAATTCTCTGGATTTCGACCCCGGATCAAGCCCGGGGTGACGTTTATTCCTGATCAGCATGAGGCTTGGTCTGTGGCCGCGCCAAGGACCCGCTTTTTCACCGGCCTGGCCGGGTTACCCACCACGATCATCCACGGCTCCACGTCCCGCAACACGACCGCCCGGGCACCCACCACTGCACCCTCCCCCACCGTAACCCCGGGACCGATAAAGGCATCTGCGCAGATCCATGCCTGGTCACCCACAACGATGGGTGGTTTCAAAAGGGGCAAGGATGGGTCCGTGTGGTCATGGCTACCAGCACACAGGTGCGCGCGCAAGGAAATGGTCACGTGACGGCCGATGCTTACGGGTCCGAGATTGTAGATGAAGGCATGCTCACCAATCGCCGACCAGTCGCCTATTTCCAGGTTCCAGGGGAAGTAAATGGTGGCCGAGTTATAGATGTGGACCTTGCTGCCGATCTTCGCTCCGAACATCCGCAACAACAGGTTGCGCCAGCCAAAGAAAATTCGCGGGCTGAAGCGGAACAGAGGTGTGGCAACGCTCCAGAGCACGCGTTTGAGTTGTTCTGCAAACGTGTACTTTGGTTGCTGGCGATTAGTAGCGGTGTCGGTGGTCATTGCGGCATGCCTTTTTGATTCATGTGCGTAGGAGGCCGACCTGGCGATACACATCTACCAACTGCTTGCCCATGCGCTCAATGGTGAACTGACTGGCGCGCAGCCTGCCTTTTTCAATCAGTGAATCGGACAGCCCGCGATCGGTCAAAATGGTGGCGCATAAGCTCGCCAATTCATCTTCATTTTCCACTGAGGCCATCAATGCCGCATCCCCAACCACTTCAGGCAAAGAGGCGGCTGTTGAACATACAACCGGGCACCCAAGGGCCATGGCTTCCAGCGGCGGCCAACCGAACCCTTCGTAAATGCTGGGGAACAAGAACACTGAAGCACCCTGGTACAATCGAACCAATTCCGCATCTTCTGGATTTACTACAAACTCCACGTCACCCTCCAGACTCAGGGCTTTAACCATGTCACCTACAGTGCTCGTTGGCGGCGGCCCTGCCAGCACCAGCCGGGCCCGGCACTGCGCCTTGAGTTTTGCAAAAATCCTCAGCACCCCTGCCCGGTTCTTGTAGCTCCCATTGTGGCCCACGTGAAGAATATACCTGTCTCGCTGCCCTGCTCCCGCCTGCGGTTCCAGCGGCCTGGCAGCGGACGAGTCTGTACTCGATTTCTCCCCGGCCTGCCTTGCTGCGCGCAGGAACTCCGGGTCCAGTGCAACGGACACAACAGAAATTTTGCCTGGGTCCATTCCTGTCAGCCTGACCAAATCCTGACGCGTGTTTCCGCTGACCGCAATCAAACGACCGCAGCGGCGCAGGCCTGAAACGCTTCGCTCCACAATCCAGCGGGCGGGAAGACTGGGCTTTGCCAAACCCAAATCCCCCTGCTGCTGCAGCAGTGGGATCACGTCATGCACGGTTGCGATCGCGGTTGCACTTACGGCTGGCTTGCCCAGCCCTGCCACAACATAACCATAACTTCCATCCAGCAGGTGCAGCACATCATGCGGGATCCGCCCGATCCTGAATTTTGCGGTAAGCAGTATCCAAATGTGATTGACCCAAACCTGCACCGCGCCTGGCAACCAACTGAGCAACCCATTGGGCAAGGACAAGCGCAGAGTTTGCAGGGTAAAGGCAGATTGAAACCCCGGTTGCGAATTCAGCGCCAAATCAACCAGGCGCGCGTATCGAACCATACTGCCTTTCGCCCCCAAGGGACTGGTATCTAGCAGCAGGAGCCGAATCATTGGACTTGGATCAGGTTGTATTACCCGGCGCCCACTCACTCAGGCCAGCGCACCGCAGAACGCAGCACACCAAGCAACAACCCAATGAACGTGACCAGGAAGGGATCTCCAAAAGCCTGGTGTGAAATCAGGAAGGAGGCGAAATTCGCTGCAATAATCCCTACCATCCCGGCAAACATCAGAAACTCCGGTGCCGCCCGCGGCATGACCTGCAGCTGCGACCATAGTGAACGTGCAATGGTCGCAAACAGTAAGGTTCCAGCCAGCAGGCCAATGATACCCAGTTCCACCATAATCTTGGATAGCCCGTTTTCCTGCCAGGTTCTCATTCCCTTGATCTTGCCACCATAGCGTGAACCGGTCGACGCCGAGCCCAGCCCTTCCCCAAAAAACCCCGATTGGTCATAGGTGTCATACAGCGACCTTGCATTAGCGAAGACCAGCCGATCAGTCGCCTCATCTGAACCTTTCTG